>NZ_FNGA01000002.1:0-358963 GCF_900101105.1 Maridesulfovibrio ferrireducens | reverse complement strand
CCCCACTAGAGCGATATCACCGGAAACACTGACCGATTTACCAAAAGAATCATCCGCAGCGGCGTCCGAGGCAGTGAGTTTTTTAACAAAAGTTACAGTAGGGTCAACCGTAAGCGGATAAACCGCCACGCTGTCATTCACCTGCCAGAAAAGCCTGCCACCAGTAACCGACATTGAACAACTGAGATTACGCCCTTTGGCATCCCATGCTTTGATGGTGGAGTAATTCATGGTCTCGGCGCCGGTGAAGGTTATATCCTCACCTTTTTGCTGGGGTGTTAGGTTACCGGAAGTGGCAAAGGCAAACATAAGGTCTCCTTCACCTGCAGGACTCTCCTTAATAACCAGCCCGTGTTCGATATTGCCGCCATGGTTCTCATACCACTCTGTAATACTCCCGCGCAGAAGGGTAAGCTTCCTACCTTTAGAGAAAAGCACTGGGGACTGCACCTTTTTCATGCTGCCTTCACGCCCGATAGAATCAAGGGAAAGGGCAAACCAGTTGCCCCCGTTATCAAAACTTACGCCATGAGCATTAGTGCTTAAATGTAAATCACCATCAAGAGTATGTCCTGTTATCTTCCCGTCCGGCTGCGCCATAAAACAACATAATTCATCTTCCATATGAATCTTTATTTTTGAAACTGCTTCAGTTGGAAGACTGTCCAAGCCCGCAGTGGCACTCCAGCCCATAGCTGGAAGAAAAACAAAACATACAGATGTAAACAGTATAAGCAACCTATGCATAACAACTCCTTCAAAAATTCACACAGAAATTTATTCACAAAATTATAAAAACACGCACCAGTCAGAATGGTTATACTGTAAACGTCAAAATGCCTGCACCTTACACAGATTAATTAAAGTCGATATATTGCGTTGCCTTTTGACATTTCCCATGGAAGCAACGCTTCAAGGTCATGGGCAGAATCTATGAAGGGAAATTTTTCAAATATATAAATCAGATATTCGTGCGGATTGAGACTGTTTGCCTTTGCTGTTTCAATCAGGCTGTATATTGCCGCGCTGGATTTTGCTCCTCTAGGCGAACCTGAGAACAGCCAGTTCTTGCAGCCGACGGCGAATGGGCGGATTGCATTTTCAGCAACATTATTATCGGGCGTGAAATATGGATTATCGAGGTAGGCTTTGACTTGGGTCCATTAGGTAAATCAGTTATTCTCATAATAATAAATTATATATAACTAGCACTAAATGGTCAATTAATTTAAACAATTAAAGCATGTTTTTATAGCTGCCTTAGATCAAGGACATCAAGAATCCAGATGATCCGCGACCATGACCGAAAGCCCGTGCTTCCGGCAATACTCAGCTTGAGAAAGATCACTATTTTCCCATGCAGCGATATGGTTTTTCCAGATACATTTCTTGCTTGTCATATGAGAAAATTAATGGAAGATGCAGGAATTTGGACGGTTATAATAATTCCATAAATTGGGCAACTTTTGGGTTGCCCAATTTATGGAAATTTAGTGTCAGTACGTAAGCTCAGTTCCGTTGGGGATAGAGTCATGCTCTTCTATATCTTCAGTATCTTCAGAGTCCTCTAAGTCTAGCCAGTCAGGTTTATCCAATAAGTGGATACCTTCTTTTACAAGTGAAACACACATGGCAAAAGTAAAAAGCATCATGGGAAACGCAGCAAGAGATATTAACCCGCGGACAGGTTCAATCCCTCCGCATATGCACAAGACATAAGCAATAAGTCCGGTAACAACACCCCATATAATTTTTAATCTTTTGGGTGGTTCTTCACTTGCCCGTACGCCTTTGGTAGATATTATAGCCAAGGTTGCGACCAAAGAGTCTGTCATAGTGGCAAACGAAAATACAATAGTGATTACAAATAGCCCCATTAAAATTTCACTGAATGGGAATTGGGAAAGAAGGATGTATACCATAGATTCCATTCCGAACTGATGTATACCGGCCCAGACGTCGACTAGTCCGGTCCATTGGAAATAGACTGCTGTTCCGCCAAAAGTGGCAATCCAGAAATGACAAAAGATTGTCGGTGGAATAATATTTACCAGAATAAACTGACGGATAGTCCTTCCCTTACCCATGCGAGCCAGAAAATGTCCCAGCAATGGAGCAAAGATGAAAAAGATTTCCATATATGGAACAAGCCATTGCATGGGCCATTTGTCGCTTATCTGCATCGTATTGAGCAAGGTACTGTTGCGGAAAAAATTGCTTGCAAAATATCCGAAGGATTCAACTCCAATTCCCAGAATGAACAGTGTGGGCCCCATAAAAAGGACAAGAGCCATAAATAAGAAAAAAGCTTTTGTAGTTCCTGTGGACAGGATGCGCATCCCTTTCTTTAGACCGGAATAGGACGACAATATATAAATTGGAATGATGATCGCGGCAGCAGCAGCCCAGGTCAAGGGGCCTGGAGTATAACCAAAAATTCTCCCTGTTCCGCTTCCTATCTGCATAAGACCCGCACCCATGCTGGTGGCAATGGCACAACAGAGGGAGAAAAGGCAAAGAGCATGAACCGCTGGAACTAGAATTGGGCGGAATTTTTTAGGGAAAAGGGCGTACATCCCGGCTGCTATTGATAATGGATAGTTACGGTTGAAGCTCACCAGAGCAATCGCTACCCCACATATGGTATAAAAACAGTATTGAGCGATGGTCCAGTGCAAAGTAGTTTGTGCTATGGCAAAGATCCCGGCGTCTTTGGAACCGGGGTCGATGTGCAAACTCAATGGAGGTTGCATCATATGATAGATAGGCTCACCCATGGCCCAAAAAAGGATTCCGATGCCTATACATCCGCAAAGAGATAGAGAAAACCACTGCCAAAAAGTAAACTCGGGTTTGGCATTTCTACCTCCAAGTCTTATATTTCCGATAGGAGAAAAGGCTATCCCGACAGTAAACATGACAATAATAATGGCCAGAGAAACTTCCAGCCATCCGAAAGTTATATGAATCCAGTTCATTGTGGTGCTCAGAATAACCGCGAGACCTTCTTGATATGCCAGTCCTAACGTTATTCCGGCGAGCAAGAGTATAAATCCGGGCCAGAAAGTATAATGATTAAGTTCCCTGTGTTCATCCCTTTTTCTTGCCTCTGACATAATGCCTCTCTCACTGTTTTGTCCGTAGAATTGTGTTTCTAATCATAGTCTTAGATATTACGACACAATTTTGAAGTCGCTATTCATGCGGGGCAACAACTCTGTCGGAGCGTTTTGTGGTATGCTGTACCATTTAGCGGTATGCTAAAAAAACTAACCATTGATGTCAATAAGCGTTTTAATTTTTTTTTGATGTGATTATCTGCAATAATTGAGAAAATCATCTATAGAAATAAATCATCCCTCTGTATGAAAGAGGGATTTAAGTCTTTATTTTAGCTATGATGCATTTGAGATGTACTGGATATTTTAATTCGGTACACAAATCTGTGCTTTAAAAAAATACAAAATTTGTATATAAATTTAGTGGTACGCTATCCCGAATTGTGGGATTGTTTTAAAACCTTTGGAATCAAAGGGTAAAGAGGTTTTGTACGCCGTAATAAAAAAATGACGAAAAACGAAAAAGGAGATTTGAAATGAAAATCGGCTTTATTGGAACAGGTAATATGGGAGGGCCCATTATACGAACTCTTTCAGAAGTGGATGATATTACTATATATGGATTGAATCAGACCAGATCTAAATTGGAAAAACTGGCACAAGAGACCGATCTTATTCCTTGTGAAAACGTACAGGAATTAACTGAAAAAGCGGATTTTATTGTTCTGGCTGTTAAGCCGCAACAGGCTGACGGAATATGGCCTGAAATGATTCCAGCCTTGACGAAAGATAAATGCCTAATATCCATTGCCGCAGGCTTGACTTTGAAGTCACTTAAAAACAGTACTCAAAACATTTGTCCGGTTGTGCGGGCCATGCCTAATACTCCGGTTTTAATTAAAGAGGGCGTAACAGCTATTTGTCTGGATGATGAGACCATTTCAGAGCAGCAAAAAAAGTTTATTCAGGATGTTTTTCAGAATTTAGGAGACGTGCATATCCTGCCTGAAAGTCAGTTTGATGTATTTACCGCACTCATCGGATCAGGCCCGGCTTATATATTCTATCTTATTGAAACCATGATAGAATCTGGGGTTGAGCTGGGGTTGCACCGTGACGTTTCCTCTCGCATGGTCAAAAAACTTTTCAGGGGGGCCAGTCTTATGGCAGAACAGTCAAAAGAACATGTCAGCATGATTAAAGAAATGTCTATTGCTCCCGCAGGGACAACTATTGCCGCTTTGGCTCATTTTGATCGTACTGCCATACGCGGGAATATTATGGATGCAATCCGTATGGCGTATAATCGAAGTATAGAACTTGGTTGATATGCAGCTATTGAGAAGCGATGCATTTGTCTTGAAATAAGTCGAACTTGCCTCCTTCTCTTAATGGGATTACGTAGATAATTCATTTATACTGCTAATTAACTATAATAATATGGTTGGACCAATGAATTATTCACATAATTTTTCTGCTGTTATTTTTGATCTTGACGGCACTCTGCTTTACTCTTTGAACGAAATAGCTGCTGCGGGCAACGGCGCACTTGCCCGGCTAGGACATTCTATTCATCCTGTCGATGCTTATTGTCATTTTGTAGGTGCCGGTGCGAAAAAATTGGCTTGGCGTATTTTGCCAGAGGACAAGCGGACTCAGGAGAATTATGATGCTTTGGTTCCTGTTCTTCTTGAAGAATTTGAGCGGGAGCTGAATACCATTGCGTACCCGTATGCAGGAACTTTGGAAGTGCTTGATGTTCTGTCTTCTGCCGGTAAAAAACTCGCTGTTCTTTCCAATAAGCCGGAGGAGTTCACTAAAGTTGCGGTGGAAAAGTTTCTGCCCGGAGTTGATTTTTTTGCGGTTCATGGAGGGCGGAATGACGTTCCCTTAAAACCTGCTCCGGACTGCGCTTTGAAGATTGCTGAGTCTATGGGGGTCGCGCCTGAACGTACCGTCTTTGTCGGCGATTCGGATGTGGATATAAAGACCGCTATTAATGCAGGTATGATTCCTGTCGGGGCTGCGTGGGGTTTCCGAGGTAGTAAGGAACTGGTTGAAGCCGGGGCCAAGATTGTTTTTGATTCTCCGTCAGATTTGGCAAAGTTGCTTTAAACAGAAAATTTGATGCGGGTTTGGCAAACGGTAGTTGTATAGATTTAGAAAAATGAAAAGGGTAGACGCTGAATTTAAACTTTCAGTCTCTATCCTTTTTTTGTATCAGGGCAATTTTGACTAAGTCTTTCGTGTAGCAATTAAGAAAAGACAATGGTAGCACTACAAATTATCATAAGGTGATATTTTAGCTGTGTGTGACTTTATCCAAGCCTTTATGAAATTGTAAAGTTGGATGAATTAGCTTGTGCTATTTTAATGGATTACTCCCTTTAATAAAAAGGGATAACAAAAAACTAATAGTTGGGAAGTAATGGAAAATTTACCAAATTGTCCGCAGTGTAAGTGCGAGTATGTGTATCATGATGGCAGTATTCTTATTTGCCCAGAATGTGGTTTTGAGTTTCAGGCCGAAGACGTGCAGGAAAAAGTCTATAAAGATGCGAATGGCAATGTCTTGGTTGATGGCGATACTGTTATAGTTATCCAGGATTTAAAAGTGAAAGGCGCGTCTTCTTCCATTAAAAAGGGAACAAAAGTAAAAAATATCAAGTTGATAGAACCCGAAGATGGTGTTCATGATATTTCCTGTAAAGTTCCTGGTTTTGGTTCAATGTATCTTAAAACATCGATAGTTAAGAAAAGTTAGTAGTACCCTAGATATTGAAATCAACCTCTTATGGCTTTTTTAGCTGTAAGAGGTTTTTTTGTGCGTAATGGTATGATTTATCTCCTCCATTGGTCAGATCTCTATAACAAAGCCAAAATTGTGCCACAATGTTAAAGTATATAACTAGCAGTATTCTTATTGTTATTTTGTTTTTGCAGAAGACTGACTTTATGGAGTTTGTGTCGATCTATTAAATATAATAGAGTGGTTCTTATCTTTCATAGAAAGATTGAGATGCTACTGAGGATATTACCGTGCTGCCTAGAGCCATGATTCAGCGATTTGTTGTGTTATGGCGGACAATATATTGGCTTTGTTTAAAAAATAATCAGGGAATATTTATGACAGAATCGCAACAGCAGAAGCTCCAAATATCTGCGATGAATGAGTTAATTAAGAATTCAGACATTCGTCTTGCTTTTCAGAGGTGTCTGATAGTTCTTCGTGAGTTTCTTCCGGTGGATTATATCAGTTTGCATCTTTTTGATGAAGGATTGGGAATTATTGAAACACTTGTTGATGCCACTGTTAATGTGTCGCCTGTCATAAATAATATTTCGGTACTTACCCCTGAAGCAAGGGAGCTTGCGGCCCAGAGCATCAAATATATTGATCCGGGAAAACCGTACGAGATTATTGACCGTCTTGGAGATTCAGTAATGGCGGAGCAGTTAGGTGTTGATTTAGGTACTCCTGATTCGGCTAGTCTCGTATTGGATTTGTGTCAGGATGGGCGTTATCTTGGTTCCGTAGCTTTTACAGGCGCACCGGGAGCCATTTACACGCACGAGCATGGGGCATTTGTAACCACATTACATGATACCATGGCTTGCGTGGTATCCCGTTTTCTCAGTCTTCGGGAATGTAATAGGCTCCGTGACAGTCTTGCCGATAGAGCTAATTTTTTGCAATCTGAGCTTTTGCGCGGAGTGGATGATCAAATAATCGGTGCTGATTTTGGTTTAAAAGATGTAGTTGCTTCCTGTAGACAAGTCGCTCCGACTGATACCCCTGTTTTATTGTTGGGGGAAACAGGAGTGGGCAAGGAAGTTCTTGCTGGAGCTATTCATCGTATCTCCAGCCGCCGTGATGGACCTTTTATTAAAGTAAATTGCGGTGGCATACCTGCGACTTTAATTGAGAGTGCTCTTTTCGGACATGTAAAGGGAGCATTTACCGGAGCCTTAAGTGATAAAAAAGGTTATTTTGAACGCGCTCAAGGTGGAACAATTTTTCTTGATGAAATTGGTGAATTGCCTATGGAAGCCCAGACCAGATTTCTTCATGTTTTGCAGGATAAATCTTTCGAGCGGGTAGGAGGTGGAAAGTTAAGAAAGGCAAACATTCGGGTTCTTGCTGCTACTCATAGAAATTTAGAGAAGCTTATTCAAGAAGGTAAGTTTCGGCGGGATTTGCTCTTCCGGCTTAACATCTTTCCTCTTACTATTCCGCCTTTGCGTCAGCGGAAAGTGGATATTCCACCATTGGCAGCACACTTTATCAGCAAAATTGCCGGAGATATGGGGTTGCCGGAAGTTCCCTTCGCCGCACCCGGAGCGGTAGATCGGTTGCTGGAGTATCAATGGCCGGGTAATGTTCGTGAACTTGCAAATGTGATTGAACGCGAAATTATTATTCGCCGGGACGGACCATTGACTTTTGAAGGTATTAATCCTGATGCGGAGTCACCTTTCTTGAAACATTGTAGACCGGATGAGATGATTCTTGAAAATATTATTGCCAAGCATATTGTGCATGGGTTGCGGATGACGGGTGGAAAAATCGAAGGGAAGGGCGGAACTGCTGAACTGCTTGGGATAAATTCCCGCACTCTGCAAAGTAAAATGAAAAAACTTAATATACCATTCGGTCGCATGGCCGGGGATATTTATTCGGTTTGATTTTGGTTTCAGTAAAATAAAAGAATTAGAGTTGTTACGTGTTAGCTTGGGGCACAGGGGAAAAGAGATTGAGGATTAACTATTAAATAGAATAGTTTTTATATTATATTTAATAGTTGGTGAAGGTGTTATTTGTTATTTATTTTGTAAGGTGTCCATTTAAATGATTAATTTGTTAAATTAATTGTGGTATGACTATTGCTTTTATCTATGCGCTCTATAAACGTGTCTAGATAAGGAATAGTTTATGAAAAAGTTGTATTCTGAAGAATTAAAAATATTGTTGTTCCTGCTTCTGCTCTTCTGTTTGTCTTGTCCCTCCTATGCTTATGCAAGGCCTGCTCCTGCAACTTCTTGGGTTGAAAATAGTCCTGCTTCTCTGAGTTGTGATTTTGTGGATTCTGCAAGCGGTGATAGCGACGGTGTTGTCTTCGTAGGTAACGAAGGTAAAGTCTATTATATGGATTCCACAAGTGCTAAAAGTCTAAGTCCATCCTTATCTACAAAATGTTATCTCACTACTCAAAAAGATTTTACTGCTGTGGCTTATGGTAATGGCAAGTTTATGGCTTTAACTGAAGATGAATGGTTTACAGGAACAGTATCCGGATCAGCTATCAGTTGGAGTAAAGGTGGAACTAATGCGGCTTTGAGTAGCTCCGGGCCGTTTACAGGTGTTGTGCATGTTGCGGGTGATGTTTTTATGGCTGTTACACCAAAAGGTGGGCTGTTCAGACTCGAAGGAAGCAATATCCATGAAGTTGTCGGTGTTTTGCTCCCTGAAATGGGGTCAAGCAGTTTGGTTAAGGGAATTACGCGCTTAAACGATTCTGTATTTATTATCTATGGATATGCAGATTCTGTCGGTGTGAATGCTTTCAGGGTTAAGTTTTTGGGAACAACTTTGACCGCTGCAATAGATCCCGCTGTAAATATGTTTACAGACAGTCAATATAAAATAAAACAGAGCGGTCAACCTGTTGAAATAAATGATTTGGTCATTGTTGATGCCGCAAAATGGTATGTGGCCGGACAGAATGGAGTGTTTGGTTATTGTACAGGTGATTTGTCACTATCCGGGGTAGAATTTGATCTTACTACAGGTTCTGTTTTGTCGACTCCTATTACAAATAATTTTAATGCAGTCGGGATAATGATCCATTCCGGTTCTCAAAAAGGATACGGGGTCACAGAAGGGGGGAGAATTTTTTATACCTCTCTGGATTCCTTGAGTGTCAGAACAACAAGGGAGTATTATCCGGGGCTTAGCAGCGAGGATTATAAGACCGTTTGCATGTTTACCATAGCTGATAGCCAAAACTATGTGCGGGCCTATCTTTCCGGTAACAATGGGCAGTGTTTTTGCAGTCGATTTGGTGGGTCTATCGAACATCGAGGTTCATTCGTTAGTTCTTCCGACTCCTCTATTTTTCAGTCGGATATTAATTCAGTATGCACTGTTTCGGAAAGCAGGGTCGTTGTGGGGGGGAAAGACGGTCTCTTGGCTAGAGGTGATAAAGATTCAGACGGGGTTTTTAATTGGACTAAATGCGGATTTCAAGAACTCGGTACAATGACGGTGCATGAAATTCACAGTTGCGGGAACTTTATTTATGTTGTTTATGCTACAGGAACTAATAAATTCAAGGTAGCCACTCTGGATTTGGATGGAAATTTTCAATCAGTTTCATCCGAATTTAATGCTGAATTCAAAAACAGTCTGGCTGTGAAACCAGACGGCCCTAACAAAGTTTATGTTGGAACAGATTCCGGCATGTATACTTTCATCCCCGATATCGTTTATTCTTATAAAAATTCTAATCCGAATATAAATTATGCAGCCCTTGCTGCAAAGGATGCCTTTGCTCTTTATATGGCTGAGGTTACTGGTGGGGATTCGGTTTTATATAAGTCGACGAATCCAGGGGTTGGTGGTTGGGTTTCTGCTGAGATTAAATCTTTTTCCGGTAAAACCATAGCCTGCTTATTGATGATTGGGGATGATCTTTATATCGGGGGGAAAGATACGGTTGCCGGCAAGGCTTTTTTGGCAAAATACGACGGAACCGCGTTTACTGAATTTTCGGTTGGTCCCGATAATGTTGAGTTGCTTAAGTTGTGGAGTTACGGGAACTATATTTATGCTCTGGGAGATTCCAGTAACGGATATGTATACAATTATAATTTGGAAACAAATGTTTGGACTTCCGAATACGTGAACGTCATTGAGCTGTACGGGCTGAGTGGTTCCGGAATAGGTGGTTTTATAATGGCAGGCGGGGAGAGCGGGCGTGTTTTCCGCACTAAGATCGAGTCCGGTAGTGGCGGCGGGGAAGAAACGTCCACAGAAGTTCTACCGGCGACCGGTGAGGATGCGGATCTTATTGCCTCAAATAATCCGGTAAAAAGGACTTCGGTGGAATTACATAAACAATTTAATACCGCACCCGATTTTGAACCGGTTGGTAATGTGGAGGATTTCACAACCAAGACGACTCTGGCAGCCGCGTCGGTTCATTGTTTCAAATTTAATGTCACCCCTGATACGGATATCTTTATCAATGACTGTCATTTGTACAAGCTTATTTCAGCAACTAGTTCTAGTACAGACTATGTGCGGATTAATATTATTCCTAATATCGCAGACCATGAACATGGCACTTTCTGGGTGACTGATACCAATGGTAATCTTAAGGTTTCAGGTGAACAGTTGAGAGCTAGTATAACCTATACTATTTACTTTGTGATCGAGGATAATGGCAGAGTGTTTGATGCGGACCCCACTCTTGGGTGTATCGCCGATCCAACTATTTTTGGATCTACCGGCTCCGGTTCCGGGGGAGGTTGTGTGCTTAATTCACAGGCGGATGGTTCTATAGAACTGGTTGGATTGGTTATATTGGGCGTGCTGGGCATGTGTCTGCGTATACGAAGGAAGCAATGAAAAGGGTTGTATGTGTATTTGATAAAACTTCAATAACTTACTGCTTAAAATAAAGTTTTGTTATAAAAATTATATATTGATTTGAATTTAGCCTTATTAAAAGGAGATATCACTATGAGTAATTTAACACGACGCAATTTTTTAAAAAGTAGTTTAGGAGCAAGCGGAGCGCTGTTGCTTAGCTCTGCTGCGTTCGCCGGGGAAAAAGAAAAAAAGGGAAAAAATAAAAAATCAGGCAATGATCCGGTCAACGCTTTAGAAGAAATTGATGACCTTATAAATGAGCTGGAAAAAAAGGGTCGTAGGTTCAAAACAGACCAGCTGGATGCGGACAACGACACTGAATGGAATCGACTTGTTGAATATTATTTTGACCGTGATGACTATAGTTGTCTTTCAGTCAATTCAGCAAACCTTTGCCCATCTATGAAGCCGGTCAGCAAAATGGTGGATCTTGTTCAGGATATGTTAAAAAAGGACATTTCCTTTCCCATGAGAGGTGAACTTGCAGAAGCTAGCCTCAGCAGGGGGCTTGATTCCATCAAAAATTGGCTTGGACTCGGAAAACAGGAATATGAAGCTGATTATTTAATGGCTTTGGTTGCAAATTCAACTCAGGGTAATAACTTTATTAATAATGGTTTAATGTCTTCTAAATTTTTTAATCCTGAAAAAGATAACGTAGTTGTCTGGGATGTAAATCATCCAACCAACTATCAAGCGTGGGAATACCGTAAGGCGACTCAAGGCTGGAGTGATGATTCAATTCGGATATTGAGAACAAAAATGTTCAGCAACTCCGTAACACCACAAGAGCTAAAAAACGGAGTATTGCCCTCCGATCCGAAATCCGAAGATGATATCATCAAAGCATTAAAACAGACGGTAGATAAAAATACAAAAATTGTGACTTTATCATGGCAATCCAATGAATGTGGTATGCTTTTGCCTATGGAACGCATCGTTCACGAGCTTAGAGCCATTAATAAGGATATGCATATTCATGCTGACAGTGCGCAGACTTTTGGGGTTTTAGACTTAAAGCTTGGAGATTTAGACGTAGACAGCATAACCGGTAGTTTTCATAAATGGCCCTGCGGTCCTAAAATGGTCGGCCTTCTGTACATGAATAATAAGTCAAATGCCGCTGAGCGGTTCATCCCTAGTGAATGGGGATATGACGAACATATCAAGACTCCCGAGGATTACGGATTTATGGCAAAAGATGGAGTTATTGATCCTAATGCCAAGCGATTTTCCTACTTAGGTCAGCAGAATGATGCGACTCTTGTTGCTACATGGATGACAGCTTTATTTCATACAGGAAAACTGCACCCCAATGTTACCCCTGCTAAAATTGAAAAAAGAATTCATTACTTAGGAACTAAAACCAAAGAAGCTTTGTTTAAAAATCTGCCTAAAATCTATCCGGATTTTAATGAAAAAGAAGCGTACAAATGGATCACCACTCCTACTACTGATGATAATTTGCGTAGCTCCGTTTTTCTATTCAAATGTCCGCAGGGCGTACAGGCTGGAAATGTGATCAAAAATGTTTATGAAAAGCATCAACTGGCCATTGCAAACTTGAAAGTGCTAGGACATGATTTAATCAGAATATCTCCAACATTTTGCAATACCGCTAGTGACATAACTCAAGTAGTAGAAGGTACAATTGATGTTATTTACAATATGCAAAAAGGTAAATTAGCGAATAATACTATTTACCGTTCTTATGCATAAAAATATTAAATAATTAATTTGGGTTGTTATATGAATTTCCTCATAATTTATTTATGGGGAAATTCTTTTTTTCCAACGGCTAAGAACTCCCATAGTTTAGATAATATCTTTATGGATTAATCCTAAGATCCTCAAATTTCCCCATGGCTGGAAGATTTCCACTACCGTCATTTGCAATTGTGAGTGATTCAAAGCCTGACTCTGAATTTGGTGAACAAGCGGAATTGAATGTTTTTCCGTCCAAAGTCAGTGATGTTTCTTTGCTGTTCCATGATATGGAAATTTTGTGAGGTTCGTTTTGTTTCCAGTCAGATATTTTCTGTCCGACTACGCAGGATGGGCTTCCTTTTTCCCACCTGATAAGCTGTAGAAAATCTTTGGGTGTTTTCTCTAAAAACATTGATCCCATATTCCACGCCTTTCCGTAAAAACCTAACAGCATCCTTTGTTTCTCGTCACCCGCAGACCAGTCTGGTGTGAAGGTGAACGACGCACTTCCTTCCATGTTTTTATTATTTGTACTTTTCGGCGTTACGGAGGTGAAGAACTGATCTTGTCCTGAACTGAATCCTTTGCCGATTCCCGTGCTGTTTCTTCTGCCTTGAAGATCAAGGTCATACCAATATGCTGGACGCGCTGAACCGGAAGTGTACAAATTTTGTGCATCTTCAACGGATAGAGGTGTGTCGAATATCATGAGATCGTCATATTCACCGAGAGCGGGGAACTGGTTCTGATGATCGGCACCTAGGTGCAAAGTTTTAAAATCTGATTGGAACGGTAAAGGGAGATCGGCCTTTGCGTAAAGATTGCCATCAACGAAAATAGAAGTAGAAGTCCGATTCCAGTCTAAAGATATGTTGTGCCACTGATTATTGGATAATTGTATGGGCTGGCCTTCCACCATGCCTGTGAATCCATCTTTGAAGAAAAGAGCTCTTAGTGTCTTTTCTGGAGACATTTCTAAAAATACAGACCCTTTGTCCCATTTAGAGCCTTTTGCCATTAATAACATGTGCTTTTTACTATCGTTTTTCCATTGCGGTAGAATTCTGAAGGATATAGCCCCCTCTCCAACTTTTCCGGGAGATTCGAATCTGTAGCGCAACCGCGTGTCAGGTCCGGATTCAATTACAGTGGAATTGTTTTTGTTAGTAACTTTAAAACCTGATTGTTCGATAATCAGACTATCCGGTAATCCTGCTACCAGCTCATTTTTATGTTCAGATGAAGTGTTCTGCTTTCCTCCAATATTTCCTTTTCTGAGGTAATCCTGCATCCTTCCCGCATCATATTTTGTTACGCGGATGGATTGGAAATGAACTAGGATCGGGTTGGTATTGATTCCTTCTTTAAAATCTTTATGTTTTTTTACCAGCCTGCTTTCTGAAAGAAGGGCGGGTACATCTCCTTCGGGATCAGAAAAGAATTCATGAGCTTGAATGAGCCATATGTTATCAAAATTTTTGGTTTCTTCTTTTAAATTTACATGGCTGAAAGCTGGAATTATTTTAGGATCTCCGTCATCTCCGAAGTAGTATACGAACGGTTCATATATCCAAGGAGCGCTGAGGACCAGAGCATCACCGGGCTTGATATTTTCATTGACGAATTGTGCAACTTCTCTCCACTGCTCCTTGTCATATGATGTGTAGTAGAGCCACAGTCCATGCGCTGTCGCTATGAGAAAAAGCGACAGAGCCGCAACTTTGAGAGCTGGTGGAGCTATACGAGTTATGACAAGTCCTACAAACAGGCAGAATCCGGGTAAAAACTGGATAGCATAACGTTCTACATAAATTGGTGAAAGAATAAGAGAAAAGACGAAAGGAGTAACTACCGCGCATAACAACCATAGGCCTAGAAAGAGTCCGGTCATGGAGTTACGTGTCTGGTCCTGTCTGGACGGTGTGATCATGCGTCTGAGTGAAGGAATTGCGGCTGAAATCAGGCAGAGAAATAACGCTATTGCAGCCGCCGCAAGTGGGGCTGAGCCTCCTGCAAGTTGTATCAATGTGCGCCATGCCGTGAAAAAATCTGGTGCGGGAACCCATGAACCGGGGCCTTCTCCTCCGAGTTTGGCTAATACCTGTTTGACTAGAAAGAAGAGCCACGGGCTGAAAATTATGAGTGCCGCAATGTTTACACTTATCCAATTTCCCAGCCTTTTAATTCTTTGTCCGGGCGTAAGAATAAAACCCGTTATAAAATAAAGCTGATGGAACATAATGATGAAGACTGTGAACGTATGGATATAAAGCATCAGGGCAATGCTTGCCGCATAGTATAAGAAATTTTTGCGGTTTGGATTATCAATAAATAGAAGCAGTCCGTGGCAGGATAGTAGAATTGCACTTAGCAGCATGGTGTAGCTGCGGGCTTCCTGCGAAAAGTTTATGCCCATATAAGAAACAGCAAGAAAAAGAGCGCCGAGCAGAGCGGCGTTTCTATTCATAATTTTTTCGCCGACCCGATAAGTCAGGAAGACGGCTATAACTCCGAAAATGGCCGAAGGTAGTCTCAGGGAAATTTCGGATATACCGAATAACTCGGTCCATATGTGCATGATGAAAAGGTAGAGCGGGGGATGAACGTCGCGAGCGCAGTATTCAATGATTTCACCAAAAGATTTTGTTGCATAGGCTACGGTCTGACCTTCATCTATCCAAAGGCTTTCACTGCCTATTGAGTAAATTCGCAAGGCTGTGGCAAGTAGCATTATTGCCCATAACGCAAGATCTATGTGTTTGGCTTTATCATTCATGACAGCTCCTTATTTATTTGAAAGACCGCTCTCAATTTTTATCATTTCTTCAGCTACAGATTCGGGAGTAGTTCCTTTCGCCAATGCATCTTTCAAAAGTTCAAGTGTTGCACTTGCGGTTCCGTACCATCCGGGTGTTGATTGATTTACTTTGACTATTTCCGGAGCCTGTTCACCTTGTTCATACATGGCTTGTGCCGGCTTCGGAGCCATGCCCGGAAGATTTTCTCCATAAACAGCGGCGGATTTGCGGGCAGGAAGTATGTATCTGTTTTTCAGACGGTAGAAATCAGCTCGTTCAGAAGTGAGAAAGTGCAGCAGTTGAAGAGCCTGCTCAGGGTGCTTTGTCTTGTTGTTGATAACATAGCCTCTGGTCCATATATGATTCTGTTTATGATCTGCTTTATTTGCTACAGGCAGGAAGTCTACAAGCACATCTTCAGGCTTTACAGGAAAACCTACTTCGGAGCTTTGGCTTAAAAGGAACCATACGTAGTTGCCGTTTATGGATAACCCGGCGCGTCCTGATCGGAATTCTCCCTCAGCCGTGGGGTGGTCATATTTTTCGTAGTCGGGCTGGTTTTCTTTCACCAGTATTGCAAAGTTTTTGTAAGCGGATCTGTGAGCTGCCAGTCTATTTTCTGATTCCTGTCCATGTAATTCAATTTGAAGCAGGGTGTAGTAAAATTTATATAGATTAAGACCTTTGGAAGGGAAGATGATCCCTTGAATGTTATATTTTTCTTTTATAAATCTTGAAGTGGTTACCAGATCATCAAGTGTGTGCGGCATTCCTGATTCCGGTAGTAGATCTTTGCGTGCATACAGATATTGTACTCCGACGAGAGCGGGAAGTCCGTACAGTTCATCGTTTTGGGAATATCCGGCAATAAGTGGTGTTAAAAAGTCAGACTGATCTCTGATTGGAAGTTCTTTAAACCACGATTCTATCGGAAGAAGCAGCTTTTCATGTGTGAAAGCCGCAACCCAGCTACCGGGCATTTCTATTATGTCGGGCTGTTCAGCTGTAGGATTTCGCAGCGTTTGCAGAGATTGTTCGTGAATTTGCCATTCATCATATTCTGGTATGGTCCGAACTTTAATTTCGGGATGAATAGTCATAAAATCGTTTAAGGTACCAAGTCCCTTGCTGTCTTCAATAAAGACGCGATTAACATCTCCAAAAATCGTAAGCTCTGCCGGATTTTCGGGTGTGGGCGTTTTCGCACAGGCCGCGGCTAGGCTTAAAGCCGTTGCAAGGATTAGAATTTTAATGAATTTCATGGCAATTCTCCCTATTTCCGATTTTTGTTTGACGTAGGCGTAATAGTTCCTGACATTTTCCTGTACATGGCGGCTTCAAGAATTAAAGCGTTGGTTTCGAGTGTCAGGGCTTTGTTTGTACCCTCGGTTTCATATTTTCCTGCATAAAACCCTTTACCTTGCTCTTTTAGCGGGTAGAGGTTTTCGATTAGCATGCGTGTGTAGGCCGTATTGTAAAGAGCGTCCCAGCCGAAAGCCATTGCTGTGGATGACCAGAACAGTTTAATAGGTTTTTCGGAATACGGGCTGATACATTGCCATGTTTTTTCCCCTTTTTCCGCTATGATTGCGCTGGTCGCAAACCATGGAGCACGATCCAGTCTTCCATCGCTTGCACTGGTAATTGTTTTTGTTTTTTTGTAACGAGCTTCCTGCACTTCATAGATACGCCTTATAAGTTTATCCTGTTCGTTATCTGATTTTCCGAATTCCATAAGGGTTAGCACAAAGGGTTTGGAAGAAAGGAGGGCTTTTGCTGATTTATCGAACGGAACCTTTACTCCCAGCATGTTTTTGTAGCCGAGAGTTTTGCGGTAATCACTTGAAGCCCAAGCATTAAAACCCCAAGGTTTTAAGCATTCTGCTGCATAAGAGCCATAACCGAAGCCATTGACTACCGTTAGAATTTCCTTTCCTGCATAAACATTCATGCTGTAGATCAGCCCGTTTGTGACGAGTTTTTCTGTGCGCATCCGTTTGAAAATTTTTTCAACAGTAGATTTAAATTCGGGGTGTAGTGTTGCTGTCTTTTTGAGCCAGAGCAGCAATCTTGCTACATCTGGTCCAACCCATCCTATTCCGGATGACGTCGGTTTTTGGTCTTCACCAACCATTCTTGCCGACTCGGCAAAGTACAGTTTGTTAGGCAGTTCGTTGTTATACAGATCCATGGATGACAGCGTTTGCATCATTAAACCTGCCCGCTGTTTAAATTCATCACCATTTATAAGTTCTAATTCATAAGCGGCGTTAAGTGCGGCAAGTGATGAGCCAATTTCCCAAACCGTAGTAATGGAGTAGAGGTCCAGACCGTTGTAAAGTCCTGTAGACGGCTGGTAATTCCGCTGGAAATAACTCCATGCCAGACGGGCTGCGTCCCGGTAAGTTTCACTTAATGCAGGTTTCGAGCTAGTTGAATCCTTGGCTGCGGCGATTGTTGCTGCTGCCGCGGCTGAGCTGTGATTTCTGGGCACTTCTGTCGTTTTCACAATTGGAGGAGTGCTTGTGCCGGAAATATTTGGACCCCATACTCCTTCAGAATAAGGAATAACTGTAATAGCCCCTTGTCCTGCATCTCCCATGTTGTTCCATATTTGATCGGCTGTTTTTTCTCTGCGTAGTCCGGTGGAGGGTCTAATGTAGTTTTTTAGACCGAATAATTCCCATGCGGTCGCCATTCTTCCTGCTTCCGGTGGAAGACTGACTGCGGGGCCTGCAAATCCGGGTGCTTGTCCCGCTCCCACTGCAGCAGGTCCGGCGGCTCCGAGCCTAGCCATTTCAAGTTGTTGATCTAGATTTTTGCGGACTTCATTCCACGACATTCCGGCTCTTGCAAAGCGTGCTGTGGCCATTCCCCAAGATTCGTAGGCTCTTGCGTTTCCGGCGTTTTCAGCTGCTCGGCTGGCCATAACAAAGACTATTCCGCTGACTTCCGGAGAGAGTCCTCTCATATTTTCAGCTAGATCCTGCAAAATCATGGCGGATGGTTCAAACTTTCCATTTTTATAGAGGGCAACCGCTTCAGCAAATGTCGGGCTGGAAACTAGCTGGCCCAGTCCGTCGAAAGCAGCCATAGCTGAAATTGCACTCATCAAACATATCGCAAAGGTTACTGTCAGAATGCGGAAGATTTTCATGTTATAAATCCTCCCTTTCTCTGCCCGGAAGACAGCGTGGATAATCACTCATAGGTAATTCCTTGCGGATATAGAAATCTATGAAACTTGGTTCCTTAGCGACTTTAACGAGTGGGCCTGTAAGTCTGTGGAGCAAAGATTCCAGCACCATGGCATTTGTTTCAAGTACAATGACCCGATTTATTCTCCAATTTTTTTCATATCGTCCTTCAAGCCATCCGCGTCCTTCTTCAAAGAAACAACAGGCCGCGGCCGCCATTATGAAGCGGGTATAATCGGTATCCCACAATGACCACATTCCGAAAATCGCGCGGGTTGAAAAAACAGCCAGATCATAATGTATTTCTCCCGATCGTGAAATTGTAGGCCAGAGCTTTCCTTCTGCTGTAATTGTCCCGATTATTGCGTAGGGAGGTTTGTCTACACCGTTTTCACTTCTGGCTGTCATGATGCCTTCGCGGCGATAACGTTCTTCTTGAATATTATAAACGTTTTGGGCCATTTTTGACCGCTCAAGCGCATCATCCCCGGAGGGGTGACTTTCTGGTATACCCGTATCCGAAAAACCGAACTCCATACCTTCAAGTAAAAAAGGTGTGGATGTTAGATAAACGGGGACTCCCGTGGATATCGAATCCCGTGGGTCATAGGGGATTTTATAACCGTATATTTCTATGTAGCGCAGGGGAGAGGGAACGGAGGAACGGATGTTCAGCCCCCACAGTTCGTACCCTCTGGCGGCGTAAGCTTCCCAGCCAAGCCTTCCTTCATATATAAATTCTGTTTTTCCGTTTACAGTTCGTCCGCTTCGAAGCGTGTCATCACTTGATATGGCAAGGCAGAAATTCCAACGCAGCACCGCGCGGTCTACGCCTTCTGCAAAAAGCGGATAATTTGATTTTAAAACTTTAAGCCAAGTCAGCAGTCTTCCTATATCCATTGCTGAAAATCCGGCAGATCCGGGTTTCATGTCAAATCCGACCATGCGCCCTGTGTTCGTGTTGTAAATCAGGTTGGGTAACTGCCCCGCATAAAGTTCCATCGCATTAAGCCATTCAATGAGTTTACCGACCCGTTGGCAGAATGATCTTTCATCCAGAATATTCATATGGTGCGCGGCCATTAGTGCGGAAAGATAGGCCGCAATTTCTCCCACGGAAGTGTAAGGATAGTTTTCAGCCGCGTTCACCAGTCCGGTGCCTGAGTTGTAATTTTTTTCAAAATATGTCCACGCCACTTCCGCGAAAAGCTGTCCTCTGTCGGACAATATATTGCACTGTGTAAGAACAATTTCATTTTCATCATATGGTGAAGAAAATCCGCATTTTACAGTTTCATAAATAGCACCGCACCCTGCAACCATGGGAAGCAGGAATAGTGTAATTAGAAAAATTGCGGCCTTGCGACGAATCATGAAAACTCCATCAGGGGTCATATTTGTGTATGGTTATGTACGGTTGATATTTCCAAGGAGGTAGCGCCTTAGAAGGCAGAGAATTGCTTTCAAAGAATTTATCCCAGTAGCTTTTGCTGTCACTGTATTTCAGCAGTTTACCCTGAGTTTTGTAGAGCAGAATTTCTAAAATAACTCCGTTACCGTTCAGAGTTATGGCTTGGTTCAGCTTCCCGGTTTTTTCGTAACGGCCCACATAGAAACCTTTGCCCGGTTCGTACATGGTGGAAGCTACCTCCGCCAGAAGGTCAGTGTAATCGGATTTGAACAGAACCCAGAGCCCTAGCGCCGCTTTGGTGTTCAGGCTGGACAGTTCCGGCATAGCTGTTCCCTCGTGGCTTAATGTTGCCCAGGGGATTCCGTGTCCGAGGATGGTGTCGTAGATAAAGTAGGGTGCTTGGTCCACAGCGTCTTCGGTTTTTGCGGTAAGTATTCCGGTATTCAAAAAGCGTGATTCTTGAGCTTTGTAAACATCCCATGCAAATTTGGCCTGCATCGGGTCACTGTGGCGGTTCACATTGTCATTGTGGTCACCGGGTAGATCCCAGTTGTGTTCTATTCCGTCGAGAACGTAATTTTCGGTAACTACGAAGTTCGGTGCATGTTCATTCTCAGGATCGCGCGCATCAAAAGGAACGGCAACTCCAAAAATTGTAATGGTAGAGTAAGGATCAATTTTGGAAGCAGTCGTTGTGTCTGCTCCCCATAGTCCGAACCCTCTAGCCGCATATTCTTCGTATCCGAGCCTTCCTTCAGCGTAGTGGATCAGGTTATTTTCGTCGCGTTGGTAATAACTCGCGCCGAACATAATACCTTGCCGATCCATAAGCTTGGACCAGTTCCAGCGCATGACGGATTTATCAATCTGTTCTGCATATTCCGGGTAGCGTTCTTTTAATATTTTCAGCCAAGTCAGAAGTCTGCCAAGGTCGAGTGCAGACCAGCCAAGCGCGCCGGGCTGATTGGACCAGTCCACCATTGCTCCGTTGTCCGCACTGTAAAATTGATTAGGCAGGTCGCCTCTGAAAAGTTCCATGATGTTCAGCCATGCAACAATTTTTCTAATGCGCGAATCAAACTCTTTGCTATCAATAATTCCAAGCTCTTTGGCCGCAACAACCGCGGCTATATGTGCTGAAAGATCCCACATGGTGAACGGCGAATAATTGGGCTGTGCCCCAGCAAGTCCGGTCTGCTGGTTAACGTTGTTTTTGAAGTAATCCCATGCGGTTTCCGCCCACTTTTGTTCTTGCGGCGTGAGTGGGCCTTGTCTTGGAATCTGTCTGGTTGCAGGGGAGAATCCCGCTTCCGTGGTTTCTGGAAATGATATTGCAAATCCAGAAGTTACGAGAGCAAGCAGCACAAGAATTGAAATGTATTTTTTAAATATTATTCTCATGGCATCGGTTCCGCTTTTGTCATAGGCAGCAGTGGTTGAAAATCATTTTGAAATCTGGACGGAGGTAATCCTTTTGGTTCAAAAGATTTATTTTCAAGCGTAATTTCCCAATATCCCGGCATGACTGAGTCTCTATAAAGGATTCCGGAATGGACAAAAGTCAGAGCTTCCAGAATGGCGGCATTGTCATTTAATGAAATGGACTTGTTCGCGATTCCTCCGTCTTCGTAGTAACCGGCGTACCATCCTCCGTAACTGTCATACATATCTGAAACCGCGTTCATTAGCAGATCGGTGTAAGGATCATTGAACATGGCCCAGAGAAGAAATGTGGCTCCGGTGGAAACGCATGATTGTTCAGCTTGTCTGGTTCCGGATTTATCTATAGTCGCGAAAGGTTCACCAAGGGCAAAAACTGAGTCTATTACATAGTAAGGAGGGCGGTCGAGATTGTGCTCTGTTCGTGCTGTCAGTTTTCCTTCAACTGTGTAGCGGGATCGTTGAACCTCAAAAGCGGCAGAGGTCAGTTGTCTGGACGCAGAATCTTCCGGCCAGCTGTCTATTTTTGTTTCGTAGAGGGGGGTTGCCCAGCCCAGTTCCATTCCTCCCAGTGAACTCATGCCTGTGATAACCGGACCGATCTGAAAAGGTTCACCTTGCGGACGTGAAAGTCCGGCTTCTTTGATAGGACGGTTGTCGAATGGAAGTAGAAATTTATTTATTGTCACCATTGAATAATGGTCAATGCGCAGGGATGCTTTTACATCAAATCCCCAGAGTGCGAATCCTTTAGCTGCGTATTGCAGCAGGCCGAGGCTGCCTTGTCGATAGGACTTAAGTTTCCCTGAATTATCTTTATATGCACCGTAAAGGAGTCCCTCGGCATCAAGCAATTTTCGGAAATTCCACCTTAAAACCGCTCTGTCTATAGCCGCAGAGTGGGTGGGGAATTCGTTGCGTACAATGCGCAGCCAGATAAGCATTCTACCTATGTCTATGGCAGAATGACCTTCCTCTCCCTGTTGTCCGTCGCCTCGGATCATTTGTCCGGTTCGCGCACTGTAAAAAGTGTTGGGTGTTCCAAATGAGTTCAGTTCCATGGAATTAAGCCACGTAACCAACTTTGTCATACGTGAATGGAAAGTAATGCTGTCTATTATTTCTAATCTTTTAGCACATGTAAGTGCCGCGAGGTATCCTGCGATGTTATGTATGGTTAGAGTGTCACTGCCGACAGCTCCTTGCGGCAGACCTGTTTCGGGAAACACCGTGCGGTCAAAATAAGCCCATGCCTGTTTTGCATTGTGTAAATCCTTTTCGGATAAGACAGGTGGTGATTCCTGTTCCCAAAAATTACTCGTAGTGGCTGTATGTCTGGGAAAAGGTTCAGCGGAAATTCTTTTGAACGTGAAAATATCATCACTTACTGAATGTGAGTGCAGCTTACACCCGCACAGGATAAGCAATCCTGCAATGAGTGCAGCGGTTGGGAAGAATTTGATAAGACCTGTTTTCTGTTTCATTTAATTCTCACCATTCCATATAACGTGGGCCCCATGGCGGGCGGGATTTGCTTGGCTTTGGTTCTGTTCTGCTCGGTCTACCTGCGAAAAAATTCCAGATGGCTTCAAGATCCAGATTGTAACCTAAAAAGACACTGCCATCCATGAAGTCTCCTTTTTTGCCACTGTTTCCCCATGGGAAACCATTAGGGGCATAACTGCTGAAAGCTAGAATAAATCCCCCGGGTGACCAGTCATAGTAACCGAAGCCGTAGGTAAAATCAGGATCGCCGGATGTTGTCTGCGATGAATCCGGGTAAAGATTGCCCTGTGCCCAGAGACTTATGTTATTCCATATTGGAACTGAAACCCCTAAGCCGAACCATTGTTTCCACCATCTACCGGGCTGATATTCAGGAGTCAGGTTATATGACGCCCAGCCCAGAATTCGAGCCTCGTCATCAGGGTGCAGGAATCTTACGATGGTTTCCGGTACTTCAAACCTGTAAGTTGTCGTTATGGTCCCCTGATTTAAGTCTGTAAATTCCTCACCCACTTTCGGAGAAAGCCTGTTTCCTCCGTAGTTTGAGTATTCAATGCTAAGTGTATCCGGTGCATAATTTGCTACCCCGAAACTGTAGCTGAAATCGGGTTCATATCCTTGCTGATAGGTTGAATCTGCATATTGATAGAAAGTCACTCTGCCATAATAAGGTGAAAGCCCGTTGAATCCGATTGTCTCTGTAAAAGTTTGTTTCACTATTTCTTTCGGGGAATTCCCGTCACTGTTTGCTTGCTCCATACTTGTTACTGCTGTTGTGTACCCCACGTTTATGGACATCTCTCTTGCCATAACTTCACCGAAAGATTGTTTGCCGTTAAAACGTTCAGTATCAATTTTAAATGACCTCTCCAGCATATCCAGAAAACTCCAACCCTTATCTTTTTGACCAAGTGTCTTCATTCCCGGGCTGGGAATGTTTTTTATATACAAAGGTTTATCTTCTCCGCAGCAGAGGGTGCTCGAAAAAAGCATCAGAAAAACTGCAAGTACTAGTTCTCTGCCAAGGGACATGATTAATCCTTGTTCCCCCGGCCTTGAATTCGGAGGAAAGGTCCGAATTTCCTATAGCACAGGGCTTCGAGAATGATTCCGTTGGTGTTACAGGTTGTGACGGAATTTGTCCGTCCATCGCTTTCATATGTTCCGGCATAGAATCCGTTTTTTTCTGTGGTTAGTTGCATAGCCTTATCAAGGAGCATTTCCGTGTATTCTGTATCATAAAGACTGTTCCATCCGAAAATAGCCTTGGTACTGAGTGTCCGCCATGCCGAGGATTCAAGCCCCTCAGAAGTTAGACAAGCCCACTTTTTACCTTCTCCGAATACTGTGTTGTAGACAAAGAAAGGGTCTTCATTCAGGGCCGTTTCGGTAACAGCGGTTATGATTCCTGTATTCTCCCAGCGGTTTTGCTGAGCAAGGTAAATGCGGTAAGAAAACTCATTTGAGAAATAGTCCCATCCGAATTCCAGACCGTCCAGAATGTAAGGTTCACTCAGAGCATAAGTGTGTGCCCCGAAGCGTGAGGAGCTGCGGGTATCCACAGGAACTTCAACGTCTTCAATTTCTACAAATCCGGTATAATCTAAGTAGCTGTAAGCTTCGCTTATATCGAAGCCCAGCAAGGCGAATGATTTGGATACATATTCTTCATACCCTAACCGTCCTTCCTGATTGAGTTGCTCTATACCGTTTTTGTATGTGACTCCGTAAAGTTGTCCGTTTATAAACATGCGGCTGAAATTCCAACGAGAAATTATGTCTCTAACTTTCGGCGTGTATTGGTTGTATTCGTATATAATCACGTTGAAAGGAACGAATAACCTTCCTATGTCTATAGCACTCCAGCCTGTGCCAGTTTCGGAGGGCTGGTTCTGATAGTCAGTCATGGAAAGGGTTTTTGTGTCATAAGCTTTGTTAGGCAGTTCTCCATTATACAGAGGTATTGTGGCTAATGAATCCAGAGCCTTTGCCATACGGCTATGAAAATTTTCATCACTGATAATTTCAAGTTTATGTGCTGAAATAAGACCAAGCAGGTATGAGGATGTGTCCCATAGTGTCGTGAAATGGAATCCGGTAACTGAATCTGGCAAGCCTGTTTCAGAATTCCAGTTGTTCTCAAAATAGTTCCACGCAGTTCGGGCCATTTTAAGTTCATCAGCAGTTAGTTCACGGTGCTTGGCAAAAGGTATATCCGCAGTGAACGAGACAGTTGGAACAGCTTTTCCAGAAGAATCTGTTTCCGTGACAAATCGTTCCGGTTGCATGTGGCTGAGGTCCGTCAGGAGAAATATGATTATTCCTGTGGTGATCAGTCCCAGTATTACGGCTATTTGACTTCGCATTTCCAGCAGAGCTTCCTTGAAACGCATATACATCTCCAATATTTATACAAATTTCTTCTTTATTTCTATTTATTGCTGTCTGGGCTCCAAGCTGCCGCGCGTATTATCACCAAGAGTGAGGACATGTTTAAAAGTGACCAGAAGGTTGCAATAATGAATCCCAGCAGGTCATATTCATACCCGAGGAATATTCGTCCTAGGTACCAGAATATTCCTGCTAAGTTTAATGCTATTACAAAGATTTGAGGTCGAACAAGATCCAGTCTGACTTTGCTTTCACCTGTCTTGGGCGTAACATTGAATTTGATGGTACTGCCCTTGAGAACCGTCCATATTGCTCTTATATTCAGCGGGAAAAAGGCTACGTAGTATTGAACGTTTCTGAGAGTATTCACTCCCCATGTTCCAAACATGAAAGTTAGCTGACAGATAATCTGGAAAGAAAGAATGTGAATAAAAAAGTCCAGATCAAAACCTTTCACCGGAACAATGTTGGTGAAATAGAAAATTGGTGGAGTGATCAGAAAAATGATCATCCAGAAGGCTGCGAAATATGAAAAGGTTGAGGCGAAATACATAAGCCTTTGCCCGGAAGAAAGTCCGGGAAGCGAAACCGGATTGTCTCTTCGCAGAAGATCGAGAGTTCCGCTGGAATATTTAAAATTCTGTGTCAGGTATGATCCTAAGTCTTGAGGAGACAACATTTTTGAAAGTATCTCAGGGTGGTGGATTGATTTCCACCGTCTGGAACGGTCAGCATGGAGGAGCATCGAGGTGTAAATGTCTTCAGATACATGGTACTTATACGGAGTTACTTCAGTCTCCGTCATGAATCCTCTGATGGCGCCAAAGCGCATGGCTTCGGCGAGTTCTGGATCATCTGTATCCTTGCTGGCGTGATCAGCATGGCGCTCTATTTCTTCGGCATAACGGATAAGTGCCGCCCGTTGTACTGCTTCACGTCTATGTAGTGACCCTGCTCCGCAGCAGAAAGACGCATTAAAGTTCATGCGTTTTCTAAGAATGCAGTCATAAAACATGCGGGGATCACTTCCGAATATATCGCGGCCGATATTTACGGTCCCGATAATATTTTCGATCATTCTACCGATAAAGGAACCTGTCCTCCCAAGCTTTTTGCCGAGCCATTTTTCAAGTGTGATCCCTTCAGGAAGATCATAGAACCATTGCGGAGTCTGAACCCATGCGACATCCGGGTCTTTGAAATACCCCAGTGTGCGTTCCAGAAATTTTGGGAAAGGGCGGGTGTCCGCGTCTAGGATAACTATGATGTCACCTGAAGTTTGCTCCATGGCATTTCGTAAATTTCCAGCCTTGAATCCCCGGTTATCATCGCGGGTGATGTAACCGACCTGTTCTTCCTCTGCTACATTCCTCATTTCTTCTCTTTTACCGTCATCCAGAATATGAATGCGAATATCTGCCGGATATGGATAAGTAACGGCTTTGGAGTCATGTATACTATAGCGAACCAGCTCAGGATCTTCTGTATAGGTCGGTAGAAAGACATCTACTGTAATCGGCCTGTCGACAGGTGGACGGTCTTTTTCAGCGAGAATATCACTGACCGTTTTCGGTGGGGTTTTCGGTGTTTCGTCGCGATAAGCCCATAGGTTGATGATGAAAAGAAAGGTGCTTAAAAAAGCGAGAGTTTCTGCCAGCGCAAGAGGAATAGAAAACCAGAGAGCTTCGGTGTTGAGCGAATAAAACCAGCGCCAGTGAAAGTACCAGACTCCCATAGCAATATTTATGGTAGCCAGATATTGATACAGAAATTGTCTGCCGCCCGAAAAAGGAACGGGTTTATAGGGTGTTCTGTGTTCAAATTTTGAGAAGTAGAATTCCTTCATATCCCGCTTCTCTAAAAACCTTCAAGGGCGGTTTTTTCGTTCTCGAATGAATCTAAAATTTTATCGAGCCTTGTGAGTCTAAGTAGTTCCATAATCTGCTTGTTTACGTTGCAGAGTTTAATGTCTCCTTTTACTCCGACTTGCCGGAGAGCAGAAATGATGGCCCCAAGTCCTGAACTGTCGATGAATTCGATTTGTTCCAGATTGAGCAGGATGCGAATATTGTTTTCTTTAATAAGATTTAGAAGAGCTGTTTTGAAATCAACAGCCGTGCTTGCGTCAAGACGCGTAGTTCCCGGTGTTATAATACAGATATCTTGTTGATTTTTAATATCAAGTTTCATCATTATTTTGCTCCTTTTACAGATTGCCTGTTAATTCCGTATAAAATTAAAACTTTCCGCGATGCAGAAATCGTATGCGCATAACGTCTATAAACATTCTGATGGAGTCTCTTATCGGATCGACAGTGGACCCTTCAGCATGGCTCCATTTTACCGGAACCTCCTTAATGCAATATCCTAATTTACGGGCAATAAACAATTGTTCTACATCAAAACTGAAACCGTAGAGTTTTTGTCTATTCGCAATTTCTTTGCCCGCTTCGCTGCGGAAAGCTTTAAATCCACATTGAGTATCTTTGATGCCCCGAATGGCAAAAAGACCGACAACCGAGTTGAAAAGAAGGCTCATCAGTTCCCGGTAGAAAGGCTTTTTTTCCACTTCGGAATCTTTCATTCCGCGTGAACCGATTACCACATCGCAACCTTGTTCCAGAACCGGCAGTAGCTTGATTACTTCTTCAATGGGGGTTGAAAGGTCTGCATCTGAGAATAAAATGTATTTTCCGCAAGTTCTAAGCATACCTCTTGCGACAGAAAATCCTTTTCCCACGTTTTTAACATTTTCCATTATGGCGCTGACATTTTGGTCCTTCATTTCATTGTTGTATATATCCACGGTTTTCACGACTTCTGTGGTCCAGTCTCTGCTTCCGTCATCCACAACAATGATTTCACTTTTGTAGGGCTGCTTGGATAGAAATTCTTTTACAGTATAAAGAGTGTCTGCAATGCGCTCCTGCTCATTATAAGCGGGGATAACCACCGAAAGATAAATATCTTCTTCGTACGTATTCATTTTACACCTCATTTCTTTGCGGTAAGACCTACGCCGGCTGAGATCACAAGAATTCCTGCCCAGCGGGAAACTGAGACTGTGTCACCGAACATCCACCATGAGCCTAGAGCAACAAGGACATAGCCGGAACTTAAGAGCGGATAAGCGTAGCTGAGGTCCAGTCTGCCGAGCACCGCAACCCACAAAATCATAGCCATTCCATAAGATATCAGTCCGCATAAAACCCACGGTTGAAATATTATATGGAAAAAAGTCATCAAGTCCGGGTTTGAGAGCGGTCCCAGAACCAGCATACCTTTTTTCATAAAAAGTTGTCCTATAACACCCAGAACAACGGATAAAATTACAAGCATGTATGATTTCATATGTTCCTTCTCAGCTTCTTGAAATAAGGATAATACCGAAGATGATAGTTGCTATTCCTGCGTAGCGATGCAGTGGTACTTTTTCTTTGAAAATATATTTTGAGGCGATCGTGACCAGTACATAGCCGATGCTCATCATGGGGTAAGCAAGGCTAAGTTCCATGCGTGATAATACAAGCAGCCAGAGAAAGGCTCCCAGTCCGAGGCTGCCTATTCCCAGAACTATATGAATGTTGGCAGCCGCCGCCAGTACGCCTTTTCCTTCAGCCATTTCACTCTTGATGCGAATTGCTCCGAGTTTTTGAAATATTTGCCCTAACGTTGTCATCATTACTGAAACTAGAACCAGAAGATATTCCATTGGCTAGTTCTCCGATTCGCCGAACGCGATGTTTTTGGTCATAGTCAGTTTGTTTATTATCCCGACTCGTTTGTATTCAACTTTGTCCATAACCTGTTTGATAAGGAAAATTCCGTATCCGCCCGAAGGGTGATTTTCCAGATCCGGTTCCGTCACGTTATCAAAATCAAATCCGGGACCGTTGTCTTCCACCCTGATGATAAGATTCTGTCCTTTAAGTTTAAGGCTTAACACAATCCCGTCCTCTTTCGAAGCTTCTGCATGACGAATGGCATTAGACACGGCTTCTGAAATTGCGAGGTCAATCTTCTGGGCAATTTCCTCCGGCAGGGAGAGCTCTTTTTTACATCGCTTGACCATTGCGGCGCTTATGGAAAGATTTTTAAGGTCGGAGCCGAATCTTTCAGTTATGTGGAATTCTGAGTTCATGCGCTGTCTCCGGTCGGAAATTTCTGCTTCAGCCTGTGCAAAGTGTGTATGGTCACTTCCGGCGGGCAGTTGAATCTGGCTGGAACTCCTGAACAACCTGAGCCGCGTGAGGTGTAGCCGATCATTTTGTCATATTCCCAGAGTCCGGCAGTCATCCTGCGGGGACACGCAGCATGTGTAATGAGAGGGATTTCTCCTGGAAGGCAAATCTGGCCGCCGTGGGTATGCCCGCAAAGGTAGAGGTCCACTCCTTTTTGCGCTGCTTCGGCGAATAATTCGGGCGAGTGAGAGAGTAATATCGTGGTGCTTTTGTTCGGTCGTGATTTCAGTGCGCGTTCAAGGTCATGAGATCCATAAAAATGAGGGTCGTCCACTCCGGCAATAAATAGTTGTGCGCCATTTTTTTCAATAAGAGTGCTTTCATTCAGAAGCACCTGTGCACCCGCCTTTTCCAGAGAGGGAACCTGCTCAACGAAATCGTGATTTCCGAGTATAGCGTAAATTCCGTGAGCGCAGTGTATGCTTTTCAGAAGACGCTCCATTCCTATGGAGCATTTTTCATATGTATTGTGGGTAAGAAAGCGGTAATCTCCGGTGAGTACACAGAGGTCATATTTCAGTTTTTTTACTAGCGAGATCAGTGTTGCACCATTGTCAACAAATCCGTCCATGTGGATGTCTGAAAGGTGTAGTATTCTGAATCCTTCAAATTCGGAGGGGAGTTCGGGTAATGCGATATTCTGTTCTTCTGTTTTAAATGCGAGGCTGTTACGTTTTCCGCGTTCGTCCATAAAAGAGAATTGTAAAATAGAGCCGACCAGACGGGTAAAACCTTCTAAATTTTCCAAGTGAATATGTCCGCACCCTTTGCCGTATAGAGTTGCGGAATGGTCAACTTGCAGACTTAAGCGGCGGGAAAGAGCTTCTTTACCCATCCTCAAGGCCAGTTCCTGAAAAATACTTTGCTGCAAAGTGCTCATTGATTTTCGTCCTCTTTTTCGAAATCAAGGCAGCAGATTGTAACGTCATCCAACGGTGGGCGGTTTTCTCCGAATTGCATCATTTTTTCATAAATATGATCAAGCATTTCACGCGATGACATCTCCCGGTATTCTTGAACCAGCGAAATGAATCTTTCCATTTCAAACATTTCGTCAGATTGAGACTGATATTCTGATACTCCATCGGTAAAGCTGATCAGCTTGTCTCCGGGATTGAATGGAACTTCGTCTTCTTCAAATGGAATACCCGAATTCATACCGATGACACTGCCGCCTTTTTCCAAGTACTCAAGAGCTCCGTTGCTACGAAGTAGAATCGGAGGCAGGTGCCCGGCGCTGCTGTAACGAAGAGTCTTGCGGGCAGAGTTTATTATCCCGTAAAACATCGTGAAGTGTTTATTTAATCGTTCGATGGGGAAGTCGTTATCCAATTGTAGCAAAAGTTCAGAAGGGGATATTATTTCGGCTGTTTTGGAATTAGTCAGATGGCCGGAGCGCGCCAGCAAGAGAGATACTGATACGGCGGCGAGGGCTGCGGAAACTCCATGACCGCTGATATCCATTAAATAAAATCCCGTATTTTCATGGTCGAGAGGAATTATATCGAACATGTCTCCGCCGACATAATCACTTGGTTTGAACAGCCAGTTCAATGAGAGTTTTCCGATATCCGCACGCTCATGAGGAAGAAAGCTTTCCTGAATAAAAGCGGCGGCTTTTAAGTCTTGTTTGATTATTCGTTCTTTTAGTTTATTTCCGGTGATAAGATTATATTGATCCTGTCCAGCGCGGACAACGTTTACAATGGTTTCTTTGTCTGAAGGTTTGGTGAGAAAACGAAAAACATGACCCTGATTCAAAGCTGTTACAGCTGTTTCTAAATCGGCATGTCCAGTTAGTATGATGCCGATAGTATCTTCATTTAGTTTATTGATTTTTGATAATAGGGTCAGGCCGTCCATGTCCGGCATTTTGAGATCTGAGATAACAACAGGGTAGGGGCCTTTTTCCTTGAACATAGCAAGCCCTTCTTCTGGGTGCGATGCCGTATCAATCAAGAATTCTTTGCGCAGAAGGCTGCGAAAGGACGCAAGGATATTTTTATCATCATCTATAAACAGGACCCGCTGTTTCATAGTATTCCCGATTATGTGTTTTATTTGATAGCTCTGATTTTTATTATATATTAAATTATGGTTGTGGGTCTATTAAATAAAAAAATAAGTGTAAATATAAACAGGTGCAGGTCTAGTTGCTATTCGTTTTTGAAAATTTTTTTGTTAATTAGAACATTAATTTGATCTGGAAGTTTATTATTTCGTGCAACATTATTTAGCCGGGCAAGGACCGCTTCTCCGATTTCCTGTCCCTTTGCTATTACCAGAACTCCTGTAGATGTGTTCAGATTTTGATTCATGATCATTCCCGGTTTAAGGTCTGAAACAGGTAGCATCTTCTGCTCATAATGATCTTCAATTGTGGCTGCATTTTCTAATGATTCAAGTATATTATTGTCGTACCACTTGATGTTTTTTTTCATTTCAAAAAAGGCTTCTGATGAATTCATGCCTCTGCCTATCAAGGTTTCAAAGTCGAGGCAGGCTTTAATTATTTTAGACTCAATAGGCATGTCTGGAAATTCGTCTGCACATTGATTTTGTTTGCTTATGATCTCAACAACCTGATCAAGTCTCGGAATATTAGATAGAAGTTTTGCTGATATGGATGGATGAGCTGCAAATTCATTTTGCTCACTTTCAGTCAGATTTTTACCGGAATGAATCTTGTGCAAGGTTGCCTCGCTCAGGGATATACAGCCGAGCTGGGAGAGCATTGCGGCCAATTCAAGCTGGTTGGTATTGCGAATGCCGAGACGTTCTGCCGTTTTCACTGCCAGCCTTTTGATGCGCTGACTGAGGCTGAATGTTTCAGGGCTAACGACTGAAAGCACATCCGTCAGAACTCTGATGCAACCCTTTAGTGTCCCGCGCAAAAGCTCTTTTTCCGAGGTGACCAGTGAATACTGTTTTATCGCGGCATCAAGAATGCGGCGCATTTCGTCGGCTTGCACCGGCTTGGTAAGAAAACGGAATACATGCCCTCTATTCACCGCCAGTGTTGCTGCCTCAACGTCCGCATGTCCCGTCAGCATTATGCGTGTTGTGTCCGGGGTTATCTTTTGAACTCGATGCAAAAATTCAATGCCGTCCATGCCGGGCATTTTCAAGTCAGAAATAATGACAGCATATTTCTTTTCATTTTGTATCATCTCAAGCCCTTTTTCAGATCCTTCGGCGATATCAACGGAATACTGTTTTCTGAACATTGCTTTGACAGATTTTAGTAAATTTATTTCATCGTCCACAAATAGAATTCTGGCTTTTTCCATCCGCTTATTCCTGTTTTTTTAGGCGTCTTATTTGTTATGTGGTTGCTGTTAAGGGAAGGTGGATGATGAAAGTTGTTCCTACCCCCAGCTTAGAATCTACATCAATGCTTCCACCGTGTTTGCTCACAATTATATCATGAACGATGGCTAGACCTTGTCCTGTGCCTTCTCCCACTTTTTTAGTGGTAAAGAACGGATCAAAAATATTATCTAAGACTTCAGGAGGAATGCCCGCTCCGTTATCGGTAATTTCTATTGTAATGAAGTCATCTTTTTTAGTTGTAACAATGGTTATCTCCCCTTTCTTACCTGTGATTTCCTGTTTGTCCCGTATAGCGTGAGCCGCGTTGACAATCATGTTAAGAAGTACTTGGTTAATATCTCCCTGAAGAGTCATAATCATGGGGATGTCTTCAAATTGAAGGTCAACTTCCGCTGCATATTTCCATTCGTTTCGAGCTACAGCCAGGGTAGTTGTTATGGCTTTGTTAATGTCAGTGAGTTGTTTGGAACTTTCTCCGGGATGAGAAAAATTTTTCATAGCCTTAACAATGGTTGCCACTCGTCCAACACCTTCAAGAGCTCTTGTGCACGCTTCCGGTATTTCGTTCATGATGAAGTCAGTATCTTCATCTTCGGCAACCTTATCTCTTTTATTCATGATTTCCTCGAAACCTTCGAGTTCTCTACATGAATCCAGTATTTTCCCCTCAATTTCAGATAATTTTAAAAAATCATCAAATGCTTCCTTAATGAATTGTACTGAATCTCCTATATACTGGATCGGAGTATTGATTTCGTGTGCAATTCCAGCAGCCAGTCTGCCTATGGATTCAAGTTTTTGCGCTCTTACCAGTTTGCGTTCGAGATTTTTACGAGCGGTTATATCAAAAAGTATCAAAGCTAAATGAGGTCTTTCTTTTACTGTTATAGGAAGTACATGTCGTGAAACAGGAAGAGTGGCGCCGGTTGCGTTGATAATATAAGTTTCAGAAAGGGTTTCTCCTTCTATTGAGTCGGGGCAAACGGTTTCTAGAGAACTTCCTTGAGCTTTGAAAATTTGATCACAATTCTTGTTTAAAATTTTATTCCTTGAAATGCCGAACATATTTTCAGCGACACCGTTAATTTCAACGATGGTTCTTTTTTCCAGATTCAAGATAATGAATGCAGCTGAAATTCCATCAAGGAGTGATAGTAGTAGTTCGCTGCTCTGCCTGATTTGCATTTCTGCACGCTTTCGCTCTGCAACTTCTTCCATTAGCTCAAGCGTCTTGTTCTCCAAATCTATCGTGCGCTCTTGAACCCTTTGCTCTAGTTTCTCATTTAAAAGAGAAAGCTCTTTTTCTTGTCGTTTCCGTTCAGAAATATCTCGAACTATGCCTGTGAACATAGTTGCGTCATCCGTAACAATTTCTGTGATTGAAAGTTCTATTGGAAACCGTGAACCATCCTTACGTACTGCTTCTCTTTCTTGGCCTATACCTATGATGCGTGGAATTCTTGTGTCTAGGTAACGCTTTATATAGCTGTCATGGTCAGGTCTGAGTTCTGGAGGGACTAAAATTCGAACATTTTTGCCAGTGAGTTCGCCCGGATCGTAGCCGAAGATTTTTTCCGCAGCAGGATTAACTGTTTCGATTTTGCCTGCGGAATCTGCAGTGACTATGGCATCAATTATTCCGTTAAATAGAGCCGAGAGTTTGGCTTCTCTATTTTCAAGAGCTTTTTGTGCCAGTTTTTTTTCGGTAATGTCATTTTTTATGGCAATAAAATTTGTAACTTTCCCTTTTGAGTTAGTTACAGGGGTTACTGTTTGATATTCGTGGTAGAATTCGCCACTTTTGCGGCGATTAACGAGTTCTCCAGACCACGATGAACCGGAAAGTATAGTTTCCCATAGATTGTGGTAGAAATCTTTGGACTGCATGCCTGATTTGATCAGGCTGAGAGTCTTTCCGTAAATTTCATCAAATTTATACCCTGTCATTCGGGTGAAGGCTTTGTTTATCCAATGTACTCGGCCGTTAATATCAAGAATGACAATTGCATCCGCCGCCGCCGCAAGTGCCGCTCCTTGAAGTCTGAATTCTTCCAGTTCTTTTTCCTGCGAAGAATCTCTGACCAGCATGATAGTGCTTGGTGGAGATTCTTTCATATCAAGGTATTGAACTTTTATAAATAATGGGATGTCGCTAGGGCCGAAAGTGAAGTCTCCTTGTTGTGAGTTTTTATGTGATAAAGCAAGATACAAAGGATGAGCTTCGTTCGGTAACATCTGCCCTCTCAGGCAAAGGTGGAAAATATCCGTTACGGACTTTCCCATGATGAAAATTCGCTTGAGTCCTATAAGTTTAGCGAAGCTGTCATTGCACCATTTGGCTTTTCCGTCTTCATCTGTCCACAGCAGGGCCTCGTCTATTGAGCTTAGTACTGCTTCAAGGCGCCCAATTATCGACCGGAGTTCGATTATGAGGTTTTCTTGGCCTTCGCTCATGACAACTTTACTCCTTGTTGCGGGGTTCAATAGTTGCGGCGAAGGAGTGCTTTTCATTAACTATTTCACTGATGATGAAATGCTTTGCTGACTCGACTGTCCCATCAGATTTTGCAATTTCTAAATCCAGATGTTGACCTAGGATTGATGCTTTACCTGTGGATAGATAAGCTGAAAATCCAAGCTGATGTGCGTCTCGCAGAGGTTTTGGAATAATTGCGGTGAGTGGTTTCCCTTTGAGTTCATTTTCAGTCCACCCGAATTCGCGGGTAAAACTTTCGTTAATACTTGTGATAATTCCGTTTATGTCCGCTACTATGACAGGTTTAGCTTTGTTTTCTAACAGCTCCTTTATCTTCATGTGCTCTCCTGTAATCTCTTTTTTTTAACTCAGTTGTTAACGATATGCTTAGCGCAGCTTTCCTGCCATTCGGTTAGACGGTCGCCGAAACCTTGTGCTGTCAGCCATTCCATGTTGATCTGTGAGAAAATAAAGTTCGAGTCTGGAGAATAAAGCTCGTGCTGTAACGTATTGGCAGCATGAACTACAAGCGCAACGGTTAGTCCTTCTTCTGAGTTTTCAGGGGTATGATGATTGAATACTCCTGAGACAATATCTTCATGAAATCCCCATAATCCCAGCAAGTAAGCTCCGATTGCAGCATGGCCGACTCCCAGTTTGTTTTTTTCGCTTAAACTGATTGGACCTCCCGTTTTGCGTACTTCTATAAGAACTGGCTTATATATCGTGTCCATATTGGTCACGAATATAAACTTACCTACATCATGAAGAATTCCTGCAACATAACAAGCGCCGATGAATTTTTTGTCCGTTGTTTCCATCGTTGCGATAGTTTTGGCAAAGTCGCCGGTCTGGAGCGAGTGATCCCATAGTTTATCAATTGAATATCCAGCAAGAGATGATAAATCTATTTTGTTCAGAAGATGTACTCCGAGCACTAGTCCTTTAACAGCTTCAGTGCCTAGTAGAGTGACTGCATGGGAAGGGGAGGATATTGTATTGTAAAATCCGAAAAAAGCCGAGTTAACTACCTTGAGTATTGTGGCTGACACTCCGGGATCTTTTTCCACAAACTTTCCTACACGGTCGAGACTTGGCTCTTTTTTTTCCAGTTCAGTGCATATTTTGACATATAAGTCTGGAATAGCTGGGAGGGAGTTCAACCGGGCCACCATAGTACTTATTTCATTATTATTGAGAATATGCCGCAACTTGGTTAAACGCTGTATTGTTTCAATAAGGGTTTTCGACTGGCAGGGTTTGCTAATAAATTGGTGTGCACATGTTGTCGATTTCAGGAGTGTTTGGATTTCAGAATAGCCGGAAAGAATTATGCGAATAGTAGCGGGTTGGATCTTCTCGACAATTTTAAGGAAATCAACTCCGTTCATGCCGGGCATGAGTATGTCGGAGACAACTGCATCAAATGATTCCTTATGAATCAACTTCACAGCATCCTCTCCGCTGGAAGCAAATCGGCATGTCCACTCTTTTCTTCTGGAGTGTAGCATGGCTTTGATTCCTCGCAGCAGATTTTGATCGTCGTCTACAAATAATATTTTATGTTTCATTGTGCGTATTCTTACGGTTGACGGAGAGGATTTAAGAAGTACAGCATGTATAATTATTTTTAGACTAAGATATTAGATCTTTTTATACAACTTAGATTTGTAAGTTTAGCTAAGCCAATATACTTTGTATTTTTTTTGCTGTTTTTAATGCGCTTAAATTATGGCTTAATACGAAGATCAAGTAAGGAAGTGTTGCTGTGAATAGCTTATATGAAGGGGTAGGGAAGGGGGATTGCCCGTAAATATTATTATGGCAGGATTAGTAAAGTTTAACGCATTTAAAAACCTTTTTCATATCGGCATGATACCGATATGAAAAAGGTTTTATTATAAAGTCTTATTGTTGTATCAAAACTTTTTGTCCGTTGAAGTGGATATTCTTTTCAGGAATTATTATCCCCATTCCTTCGAGCACTTCAAGGAGTTCTTCGAATACAAAGTCATCTGCAGGAACTCCTTCAGCCAATTTTAAAATAAGATTTTCAGATTTTATTTCAGAGTATTGAATCATTTCCGGGTTAAGAGATTTTTTAACTTTGTACATAGTTCTCTTGGAATTTAGATGTACACTAACAGTTACAGGCAGTGTCTTTTCTTTTTGTGCATGAACCTGAGCCATGGAAGCCATTCTTCTTATTTGTTTCTTGGCTTTATTCATAAGCAGGGATGCTGCGCTAGATGCCACTTCTGTTAATCCATCACGAATGGCTACACTGGGTTGTCCTGCAGGAACCATAACCATAAAATCCTGACTACCCACAGATTTAGTTTCTCCTGAATTTAAATCATACAGAGAAATTGCTATAGCTGCTTTCAATTCTCTTGTGGTCTGGTCAAAATATAAAGATGCAATTCTATAATAAAGAATAATTGTATTTTGCGCTGCAAATTTTGTTCGAACAATATTCAAAAGTCTTCTGTTTATTACAAAATCTTCTGATTCTCCGTCAAAGTAAACTCCAACCAGGGGGTCATCGTTTGACATCTTCATCTTCTGGAATTCATTAAAAGTATCCAGTCTGGTAAGTTTAAGTCCTTCCTGATTTGCTTTACTGATTATTGTATCCCTGATTGCCCGTTGGTACGAAGTATAGAAAACCACAAACGGCCCTAAACCGCGCAGTTTTCTTACACCTGAAGAATCCTCCGGATTGAGTATCATAGATATATTGGCCGTTGATGGCGGTTCTTCCATGATCAGGATTATAACCTTTGCTGCTCCGCTTTGTGGCCCGCAACCCAATTCTTCAAGAGTGTAGTTAAGTTTTTCATCATCAATGCGTATTAGATATGACGCTTCCATAGAATCGCCAATCTGAGAAATGCCTTGGGATGTGACTCGCTTGATAAACGCGGCTCTGTCATCAACTAACTGCTTGGCACATGAGGTACCTACGGCTGCCGGGCTGACTCGTTTCAGGTAGCTGATTATAGCTTGTTTTCCAGCTAGAAGCTTTGCTTGTTTTTTAGCTTTGAAACTGCGTTTACCTTTTACTGTGACGGAAACACCTATATCTTCGTAGGCATTTCCTATTGAGGCTGTTAACATAAAAATGAGAACAGCAAGCACTATGGCTGTTGTTTGTGAAACTCGGTAAGTCATTTCAGCCACCTAATTACTCATTTTTGTTGTTTCTTGAGAGTCCTCTAGCGCCCTGTAAGCTTCACTATTTCTAGCATCCATATCCAAAGCAAGTGTGCAACGTCCTATGCCGTCAGCAAAATCCTGATCTGTATTTGCATACTCATTGAAACCAAAGCGATATATTTCTAAAGATCTGTTAAAGTCTCCAATTCCTTCAAACGATAACGCTAAATTGTATATATCGCTTAAATGGCTGTCCAAGTATGAGTTTGCTGAACTGGTTATTTCTTCTAAGTTCGGTTTGACAAATGGAATTCTTTCTTCAGCAGGAAGTTCTGCCTGTTTTTCAGCATATTCACCCTGCATCTTTCTGATAAGCATTTCTTTAGTTATTTCTTCAAACTCCAGAGAGTCTAAAAGTTGCTGAGCTAGCTCTGTATCTTTATTGGCGATTTTAAGAGCCAAATACTTAGTTAACCCCCTAAAAGCTTCAGTCATGAACATAGTTTGTGTTTTTTTGTCGAGGCCATGCATCGAAATGTCAAATTCTTCGGAATGAGGTTGGATTAAGTTCTTAAGGCGTGTGGAAACAGTGTTTGCCAGGTCATTTTTCATACCCACAGAGGTAGGTATGCTTTCGGTTATGTTGGTCACTTCATTATCAAGAGCTGTTTTTCCTTGGGAAGCGGAGCTTGGAGTCCATAAACTTGTTAGTTGGGAAATATCGGGAAAACCGAATCCTTCTTTTGTCGTTAAAGTAGTTACTCTGTTTTTGGCTTTTTTAAATGCTATAAGCTCAATATTTGTTGAAAAATGACCATTACTAATGATTGCCGGTTTTTTTGCAATTTCAAAAACCTGTGCAACTTTTTCAACTTGCCCGTTAGGGGTGAGTCTATAAACCGACAAACTCATCATCAAACTTGCTGTAACAGTTCTATAGTGTGATTTATAAAAGTTATCCTGTCTTTGAGTAACCAAAGATTTAGAACAATAAATAGGTTTTCCCTTGTCTGTTTTTCCACATACATATTCCCGGACAACCCATCTAGACAGGGACATTTTACTTGGCATGTAATTTTTATATTCATCAGAAATCTGCCACCAAACTTGCCCGTAAAGAACACCGTCTAGGCGGTCGCCCGGTTTTGCTCTTTTATTGATTTTGACAAGTTTTTTTTCCAGATCTAAATCTACTAGCTGAAAATGAGGCTCGCTATAGAGAGTACTTTCCACACAGCGGCGAGCTAGTTCGCAAGCCTTTTTGTTTGCGGTATATTTGCCGGTTGCAAGGTTTGGAGAAACAGAATTGAAAGGCAATACCGCAATTTTACTGATACCAGATATTTTGATTTCGCCCGGGGCAAGTAGTTTTATTTTTACTTTCGGTGCACAGCCAGAAATCATGCAGACCATGGTAAGTAAAATTGTAAAAGCAATGTATATTTTACGCATTTATTGATCCTCGTATTTTTTCTGCTGGTAGTTATTTATTTTATTAGGATTCTTAAGGCAGCTTGAAGCCGCTACTAATTTTTGGACCCGCAAACAGGATTCGCTTGCACGAATGTTTTCAGGATCTGCTTTTGCTGCCATTTCATAGTATTCTAGGGCTTCGTTTCTATCCCCGATAATTTCCAAGATAATTGCCATGTTTTCATAATCAGGAGAATAGTCTTTTGTTATATCGATCAGGTCATTAGTTCTTTTCTGTTCGAGATCTGCTTTTTTTTCTGGATCTTCAGCGTTTGTAATTAATTGATCATATTTCGAATTAATTTCTGCAGACAATTTATCCATAGTTTTTTCTTCTGCCTCAACAATCGGTCCAAGCTTATTAAATGCGTCATAAAAAGCAGTTCCCTTTATCAAGGCCACTACGGAAGAATCACCTTTTTCATTGACTAACAGGGATCTTGATTCACGGTGCGGAGATATGTCCATTACAACTTTTGAGATTGCGTCGTTGAATAGATTTTGTGCAACTTCAAGATAAGGTGCTTCCGAGTTACTGCCGGCATCACCACCAGCCTTATTTTCAAATTCAAGATCGTCAAATTTTCTAGAATAGAGTTTTTTTCCGGAGCAATCATACAACGTACAAACTAAGCTGCCTTTTGCTTTAACTTCAATATATGAAACTTTATTGGTTACAACTTTCTTGGTAGGCTTGTTTGCTTTTGTACATGGAACACCATTTTTGTTTGTTATAATGCTATAGCTTTGAGTAACAAGTGTAGTGTTTATCTTGTCTACACCTTTAGTTCTTTTGTAGTTTATTGTTGCGTAAACTTTGAGCTTTGCCGGTTTACGTACTTTTACTATTTTAACGGCATACCCGTGTTTAGAGTGCGCTAATTTCTTTCGTACAGCTTTTAGACCTTCAATATCTCCGTATATTTCATCAGAAGGTTTAATATACCCGTTAAAGTATAGCTTAGAACTGAAATCGTTAACGATTGTATTGGTAAAAACATTTCTTATGCTTTTAGATGTTCTTTTACCAACTCCAGATATTTTAATTTTTGGTTTATCGATATTTATTCTTTCAATGCTGGCTACATCTGAGAAAGCAATTGGGGGCATTATGTACTCAGCATAAACCATTTTTTTGGTGGTTTTACACCCAGAAGCAGTTAAAATAATTAAAGCCAGACAAACGCTTAAGCCTATTGTATAGATTTTTTTTAACATATTAATTACCTTATAAATCTAGAGCATAATGCCTAAACGTTTTGCAGTTTCTTCCAATCTTGCCATTGAATCCGCGGTTGCATTAATCAAAGTCTTATCTTCCGCAAGCAACAATATTCTTGCATAGCCATCATGAATAATTTCCGCGCTTTGCTCGGATATCCCTCTAGCTTCTTTTGTCATATACAGCAGGTAAAAATTCGCCAGATCTTCAGACATAACTCGTTTAGGAGTTTGATTCAGCTCAGCTTCTTTTTCCCATTGTTCATAGCGGGCAGGAGTAAGATCAGACAGAGGAACAGGTGTAACCAGTGATTCTAATTTTTTGTGGGCTTTTTTAATTTGATTAGAAAGAATAAGTTCTTTTGCTTCTGTGTCTCCGCCACTTGGAAATATTACAGGAACATTACGCCGTTCTTTAGATAACAGTCCGTCAATGTTTTTTATAATCTCAGCCATTAGTTTGCTGCGCGTTCCCTTGGTGTCACAAGAAACTTTTGCTTTGTTCTTATTTTGCTCTCTAACCCATTTGGTATCTTTCGCGACTACATTGAAATAAGCCAATGGCTCCAGATTGTTGATTTGATAAATACTTACGCCTCCAACAAGCGCGGCGGTATATGAGGCCCCATAGTCTTTAACCATAATATCATGTCCGCTTCCATCTTTGTTTTCTATGGGTTTTTTATAGTAGCGGACATTATATGAAGTCTGTTTTGAATTGTCACATCGATCAGCCCAAAAAGTATCTAAATTGAGAACATATCGGGGATTCGGTCCGTTTCCAACTTTAAAATAACCGGCATGGTTTAGTTTTGCCGCGAGCTCTCGGGCAAAACCGGGAGTCTCTTTTTTGGTGCTTGTTGTCGGGATAACTCTTAGCAGGGAATCTTTTTTTATGATTGAAAGTTTGGAAGGTACTTCAAAATTGACTTCCGCATTAGGGGTGGGCCTTTTTACCGCGCACCCTGCAAGCAACAAAAAAGACAGACTTGTCGTTATGATTAAAAACCTATTTAACTTCATCAATTCCTCCAAAGATGAGCGCATGAAAAAATGCAAAATGTTTTTTGTAATTTATATCAATATTATTGCTGATTAGAAGATGCTTACCAGCTGTTCTGCTGTTGAACTCGGTTCATCTTCATTTTTTTATTTCGGACTGCATGAACTTGTAATCCGGATATATATATGGAACTTTTTAGATTAAGCTTCTTAAACATCCGAACAAGATTTCTTTTTAGCTTTGCGGAATCAACGCTAGACCTGTAAAAGAGTTCACTATGTCTTTCAGAATTCTGGGAATTAGACTTAATTCGGTGCGAATCGTAACCTGAAAATGTTTGGATGGTGTCTTCAATATCCATTATTTCATAGTTATTGAATCCATCAAAAACCATAACCCATTCCTGTAGGCGTCCGCCTTCAGCGTCAACATATCCAGCAATACGCTCAGCCAAAACGTCCCCAACTTCCTGGCCCAGTATTGCTGAAATGTCCGAGAGAGCTTCCAATTCATCATTTCGTGAATAAGGTTTTTCTATCGGTTTCGATATTTGAGATTTTATGTCGAAATTACCCAGTTTGGAGCCATCATAAACCGAGACCAAGCGTCCTGCCACACGAGGTCTGATTCGCACTGTATTATTATCGTTTTTCTTGTTGGGATAAATGGAAAAAATGACAATAATATCAATGCCTAAATCTTTTGCAGTCTCGATTAATTCAGCTTCATTTCTGTTTGTTTTCCCCCGGAGATGAGACGTGGAAGATAAAGCAGCTTCATCTTTTACGTCGAACCCTTGATTAAGCAGAGAATTTGAAATTGAATTAAGAACTTGCGTAAAAGGGCGTGAATCACGAGAGAGGGTTCCTGGGTCGAAACCATCTCCAGCAATCATAATTCTGGGTAAATCAGCTGCGAAAGCGGGATTGATTGATACACAATATAGTAGAACAAAAAAGAGTACGGAAAATAAGTTACGGATCACTCGAGTACCTCCATTATGGTCAAGACATGATTTGATATCTAAAAAGTAAAAGTTTAACAAGTACGTATGTATAAATAAGTGGTCTAGAAATAATAATACTGGCTTTGTTTGCGTGTAGAAGTGCAGAGTTTAGAAAGCTGTGATGAAATCGCTTTGCATATTTTACGTCCTAAGAAGGATTACCAGTAACAGTTTAACCTTAAAAATTAACCTCAAAAATACAGACTCTTAGAGGTCGCATGAAAATAGCCATTCCAAGTACTACACCTGATATGAACGGTAAGGTGGAACAAAAGCTGGGTACAGCCGCCTATCTATTGATTCTTGAAACCGATGATATGTCTTTTGAGGTCATGGCTGGCCCCTCGCGCTCGGCTGGGCCCGGAGCAGGAGTACAGATCATTTCGCAAGTTGTGGGCATGGGGGCTCGAACTGTTCTCGTAGGTCAGGTTGCGCCGCATATTGTTAAGACTTTGGGAAAACAAGGTATTCATGTCATTAATCATGTTTCCGGACCTGTGAGCGAAGCTTTGTCGGCCTATTTGCACTCGGAACAATCCCTTCCAGCTTCGGAGTGCAACGAAGTAAAAGTTGAACAAGTAACAATAAGAGATGAATGGATTGAGGCCTTGCTTAAAGGTTTGCGTCAGTTTTATACCCTTTTGCCGCGGCTGGTAGGTGTTATTCTGCTGCTGAGCCTGTTTCGGGGATTTGTGCCGGAACAAACGCTGTTGTCTTTATTTTCCGGTTCGGCCCTGTATGATTCATTCTGGGGAGCGAGTCTTGGGAGTATTATGGCTGGAAATCCTGTAAACAGTTATGTTATAGGTCATGGTTTGCTGGAAGCCGGAGTGGGGTTGACCGGAGTTATGGCCTTAATGCTGGCTTGGGTCAGCGTGGGCGTGATTCAAATTCCTGCTGAGTCTGCTGCTCTGGGGTTACGTTTTGCATTGGTACGCAATGCGGCTGGATTTGTAGTGGTCGTCTTTGTCTCTTTGGTTGTATTCTTGTTGAGAGGCGGCGTATGAACAAATACAGTGGTTCTTCAATTCTTTTCCGTTTTGGATCTTTTCTAAAACCATGGTTGTTTCCTTTGGCTATCGCGGCTTTATACGGATTTGGATTACTGCTTGCGCCAGCGGCTACTGACCGCGCCCTGCACATCAGCGGTTTAATGTTCCATCAGATAGCTTTGCCCCTTTGTCTGGCTCTTATTATTATGGTGCTGTTTAATCGTTTTTTGTCATCAGCAACTGTAACATCTTTTCTCGGTAGAAAATCCGGGTTAAAAAGCATATGTTTTTCTTCATTGGCAGGAATTCTCTCCATGGGGCCGATTTATGCTTGGTATCCATTATTTAAGTCTTTGAAGGAAAAAGGAGCTTCGGATTTTCACGTAGCTAATTTTATAGCCTGCCGTTCAGTCAAACCTGTACTTTTCCCGGTATTGGTGGCTTCATTCGGCTGGTCTTTTTCCGCGCTATTCGTGTTGTTGAGTCTTCTTTGCGCGTTGATTGTCGCATGTATAGTGAGCTTGGCGTGTTCTGGATCTTTGGGATTTGTGGGCGGAGATGTTTCTGACTGAATTTTGTATTGCTGCTGCGAAATTTCTGGCACATATTTTTGTGAATATCATGATTGATTTATGCCCCGTATTCCGGTGTCTAAATTTATTCAAAATTATTTAGCAACGGTGAAGATAATAAAGGAGATAGGATGAGTGTGCGGAGCTTTAACTTGAAAAGTAAATTGTCGGTTATAATCTTTTTGTTTGTTGTCATAATGTTGAACCCAATCCAGACAAGAGTTGCAGATGCAGTTGCACCCAAAAAACTTTCCATTGCAGTAATACCGGAACGTGGTGATCTTGATTTTTGGAAATTATTGAAAAAAGGAGCCGAGAGCACAGCGAATGAGGATAGTGGTATCGAACTTCTTTGGATTGCTCCAGCAGGATTTGGAAGTTTCAAGGAACAGGAAAGTAAGGTCGACTGGTGCATTAATAATAATGTCGACGCAATTGTGATTTCTCCAATTCGTAAGTTTAAGATGCAGAAATCATTGGATAAAGTCTTGCGTGCGGGAATACCGATAATTCAGATGGTTTCAGAGACATTTAATGGCGCAAAAATCGGTAGTATTCATTCCGATAATTTTAAAGGTGGTATGCTGGCGGCTGAATATCTGGACAAAAAGCTGGAAGGTTCCGGCAAAGTGGGGCTGGGGCTGTTCAAGAGAGGAAACAACCCGGTGCACATGCGAGTTAAGGGATTCAAAATGCAATTGCAGAATTCGGGGTCTAAGCTTAAAATAAGCAAGTCGATGTATATTGGCGGAGATTCGGAAATAGCTTTGGCAAAGATTCGGGCCACCATGTGGAGCGATGGAATGGATTCGAAGAAGAATCCAAAGCTGGATGCAGTCGTTGGCCTGAATGAAAGTAGCAGCGAAGTTATTTTTGAACTTTTTGAAAAAATGGGGAAACGTAAGGATTTGGCATTTGTAGTATTTAATCCAGATCCAGAGATGATCCAGAAGATAGAAGAAGGTTATATTCTTGCGGGAATAGCTCAAGATCCTTATAAGATAGGCAGAATTGCCGTGGCTCAGGCAGCAATGGCAGCCAGAGGGAAGAAAATTCCTTTAGAGACCGTGACAGAAGTCTATCTGGTGACCAAGGAAAATTTATCACAGCCGAAGATCCAAAAAATCCTCGGTTTAAAGGAACGTAACTTATAGAATAGTTTGGAATTTAAAAAAAACTATTTTTGAATAAGTTTTCAATCTTAATTAAGGAAATTTAATATGGATTTAGTCAGAGACATAGATGTACCTTGTATGGCTGAGGGGATCGGCTTAGGGAAATTGACGATTGAACATCCTTTAGGCTCTTGCGGACATCCCGTGTTTGTAGCTGAGTCCTCGACAACCGGATACGGCCCCACGGAGGTTCTGTCAGTCCAACCTTTAGATGGGCATATCTACTCCGAAGAACAACTCGAGTATGTACGGTATCACGGGTTACAGGTACATGGTGCGCTTGCATGGTATATGGAAGACTGGGCGCCAAGTGCTCATATATGCGAAGAGCACTAGATCCTGCTGTAGAATTGCGGACATAATCTTAAGAAACTGATATTCCTTAAAAGGTTTAGCTTTATAGCGCCTTCCTGATTGCTTCGCGGGCTGTATCCATCAGCAACCGAACATCACCCTGAAAATCATCAGGCTCCAGTGCGGGAAGGACCGTCATGCGGATTGTGCTGGAAGTGTTGAATATCCATTTTCCTTTGGGTATGGCTCCGCCGGTGCCTTGAATGGCGATGGGAAGAACTGCCACCTTTTTTTTCAGTGCCAGCTTGAATGCCCCGTTACGGAAAGTTCCCAGATTACCGGTCTCGCTACGGGTTCCTTCAGGGAAGAATGTTACGGACATTCCTTTGTCTATCCAGATTGACGCTTCCCGGTAAGCCTTGCGAATGCTTGAAAGATTGGACCGTTTGAGCCGGATGTGTTTTGCCAGTGACATGCACCATCCCAGAAAAGGAACTTGGAACAGTGAATCCTTGGCGATCCATTTGAACTGCATGCTGGTCTGAAAAAGCATGACTATGTCTGCCATGGACTGGTGGTTGGCCACCACGACGTAGGTTCGATCCTTGTCGATGTTGTCCAGACCTTCGACTGCAACGTTCCAGTAGGGATTTATGCGGATGACTACTTCCGACCACCAGAAACATTGCGCATGCTGAATTTTCCGTTTTCTGTCAAAAGGGAATGTTATTGCTCGGAGTGCCAGCATGACCAGAAAGAGCAGTATCGTAAGTAAGATGGAGGATGTCCATATGATTGCTGACATGGCAATCCGTTTTGTAGCGGAGGCTATCATGATTCTTCTTCGTTAAATGATGTAAAGGTAGTCCCAGAAACCCAGCACATATGCCAGACCGCCAATCATGAAATGGGATATGCTGACACCTACCAGACATCTCTTTTGGGTATATAAATATCCCCAGTATAGTGAGCAGACAAAGGATGCAAAGGCTATTCCCACGGAAAGCTGGATGTGCACCAGCCCGAAAAGAGCCGATGCTGTGAGGATTGCCTGGAGGGTTGCGTAGGGTTTGTCCAGCACAGATTCAATGGTAGTTTGTATCACCCCTCTGGCAATAAATTCCTGCAGTGCCGCAACAGGGAGATATACAGCGAACAGCAAATTAAAATTGTCCATGACAAAAAGATCGTTGCCCATTTCTTTACCCCAGAACATGATGAAAAAAACTTTGAGCAGGATGAGTGCTACACAAGTTATGAGGGTGCCGGGCAGCATGCGACGGATGGATTCCACGGCCCCATCGAGGGTCACCCCAAGGAATGAAAATGAAAAACCACTTTTGCGGATGATGAAAATGCTTACCATTAGGAAAATTGCTTCAACGATTCTTGCCGAGTTCTTGTTTTCGTAATTAAGTTTATCGGCAAGAAAGATCAGAAAAATGTATAGTGAAACGGAAAGGAACAGGCTTACAAAAATATTTGAAAACAGGTTATTCTTTTTTTTCTCTTCCAGTAGTTCTGCATTTCTGGATTTCAGGCCTTCTATTGTTTCTTCTAGTACGAATTCTCTGGCTTCCAATTTAACGGACATAAATCCGAGAGATTCCAGGAACCGGACTTCATCCTGCGTATATTTTTTATTATCCTGCATTCGATCCATCTCAACTGATTGGGAGTAATCCCCCCGTATGACTGATGAGATTATTGCATCGAGTTGTTTTAATAAACTTTTGTCCATCGTTAACCTCGTGTTTCGAATTTGGGACATTCGCAATAGTTCAACATCGCCTGAGAAGACGGGAACCTTCCGCAGTTGAAGTATTTCCAGAAGAGGCTGCCGTAGCACAAACATCTATTGCCGGATGTATCTAAAAAGCAGCAGTCTACAATGAACGTGCAGCAGCGGTTACATTCTCCGCAGCTATCTTCAGGCAGAGTCCACTGTTTGGAGAGACGAAAGAGGGTTGGGTCGGGGCGGTCCATGGGAGGCGAGGTCAGAGGTAAAACCGTTTTTATCAATCCCTGCTCCCGGCTTAGCAGACCCCAGATGTAGGCAGCCGAATAAAAATAGTATTTATGATAATATTTCAGGTATTTCCAGAACCGTAGGTCGTTGAAAAAGAAATAAGAAGTGTAGGGGGCTATTATGTACAGGAAAGTTCCACAGGAAAGCAGGTTGATTACGACAATGGCGTATGACATCAATCTGAACAAAGCGCGTATCATTGTTGCCTCTCTTTTAGAATCAAATATTCGCATGCGATAACGCCTGTGCTGATGCTTGTCTATCTTAATGAATATATTTCTTCAAATATATCGAGTGGATTGATAAAGTTTATAGAACATTCTTCAAGCATCAGCACCAAGCTGTAAATTGAAACAAAGTCAGGGTTATGTGGGGTTCCAGTATAGCTTTGAACCTGCCATCTGCTACGCACCGAAAATGGGTGGAAGTAACCCCTGAGTATTTAATGTTGACTGGCAGTACTTGTGATTACTCTGAACATGAATCAAGGCGTATCCCTATTTCAGGGCCGCTTGCGGAGCTCATATCCGAATTGCAGCGCACTAACCTTATAGAAAAGGTTTTCTTGAACAGCAGGGGGCTTCCTTATAATGAAGCTCCCACTGTATTTGCCGGTGTAACCAAAAATCTTGGGTTTAACGAAGGGCGAGACAGACGGTAGACCGCATCAGTTTTCACACAATTCGACATACCGTGGCCACCGAATTGGCAAAGGCCTTTGATCTTCGTTCTCTTATGGATGTCATGGGCTGGAAAGTTCCCGCTATGGCCTTACGTTATATGCACGGTGATGAGGAAGCTGCCCGCTGTGCTCTTGATATGCTTGGTGATAGTGGAGAAGGTGGTAAGGTTATTCTTTTTCGGAAGCGGGGGTAGGCTTATGTTTTACAAGAAGTAACCATGTTATACATGGGCTGCACCAAGAAATTGTTGGATGAGTTTAAAATCAAAGAATCAGCTGAGAAATCTGATCTTAGGGGGCTGCGCGGTTGGCATGGCAATACCTTTCTCTTGTATCGCAGCAAGGCTGCTTTGCTGGTCAACGACGGAACCATATTCGCGGTTTTCATCCCAAGGCTCTGCTTCAGTGTGGCGGGTACTCATACGGGAAGACTCACAATAGGAGCGTGCCTGGCACTATGAATGGTATGAAGCGGCTGTCGATCATATATCATCTGCCACAAATTTGGACGGTGACCTCATACCCAAAATGAAGACGACCTTAAAGCCCTCCTGCTGCAGTATGTGTCAAAGAACTATTGTTGATAGTCCATACTGAAAACGTGCCTGATAAGGTGGGGCTGATGTGACGGTTAGTGCGCTGGTTAAAATCGGCAAGGAGTTGAGGATGAAAGAGCCTTACGGTGAAGCGTTGACAGGGGTACGCACGGGCCAGCCATTGAGCTGCGAAATAAAATCATCTGGATGCCGACGTTGTTAAGCGAAGCGGAAGGCCACACCGAGGGAAGCGCTATGCGCAAGCTTGTTGAGGATCCCACGGTGTGCACGTGCGGAAACTCATTGTGCAGGAACTGGGAGGCCCCAAGGGGTCCTTCTTTAAATGGTATAGATGGACGGTCCGGGAAGGCTGGAAGTTATAAGCCAGACACGAATGTACTTGGGAAGTCGGATGATTGCAGCGTACCTAAGAAGTCGCTGAACAAAGGTAATGGAAAACTATCGGCGGAAGATATGGAGGAAAGGCGGTCAATCAAGGGGAACACGAAGCAGGAGGCTAAGGTCCGAACTAAGAGTCGGGGAGCCATGTTGATCGGTCTGCAGCGTGTGCGAGAAGTTGCTCTTAGGGATAAAAGAGCACAATTCACGACCCTTTTGCATCATGTGAGTGTTAATGTGCTTGAATACAGCTTTCGCGAAATAAAGCTTCAGGATAATTTGAAATGTTTACATAGAAAAGTGCATAATAGCACCTACCGGGCCAAGCCTTCTAAGCGGATATGCATTCCAAAATATGACGGTCGAAAACGGCCGATAGGTATAGCCTCGCTGGAGGATAAGATCGTACAGCACGCAGTTGGAAAGTTGCTTTTAATTATCATGAAGTTGATTTTAAAGGTTTTTCTTATGGTTTTAGAGCAGAAAGAGGAGCACATGATTCTCTTTCTGCGTTCACAGTTGGTCCAGAGAAAAGGAAAGTAAATTGGGTGCTGGATGTGGACATTCAAGGGTTCTCTGATACCATTTCCCATGAATGGATGATTCGTTTTCTTAAGCACCGGATTGCCTATAAAAGGATTCTCCGGTTAATACGGAAATGACTTCGAGCCGGAGTCTCAGAAGATGGTAAATGGCTACGTATAGAAGTAGGTTCGCCATAAGGAACAGTAATATCCCATTCTTGGCGAAGATATACCTGCATTATGTGCTGGACTAATTTGCAAATCATTGGCGGCAAAAGCTGGCTAAAAGTGACATAATCATAATCATTCTGAGTTATGCAGATGATTTTGTTTTGGGATTTCAATATCAATTTGAAGCAATTCGCTTTCTCAGCGATCTAGTAAGCTTTGGAATATTTCGTGGACATCGTCAGCGATGTCAGTTGGGAGCATGTCTTCGTAGGTTTCTAAAAGGCACCGATCAAGTTCCACAGCAACCTTGGTTACCTTCTTGGCATTGAAAAGCGACAATTCGGAATCGGTTTTAAACAGGGATATTGTCGAGTTCACATTGCCCACAACCTGCTTAACGCCTTTGTTCAAGTCTTCCCTATAAATTGTCAGGCAGACCGTAGATCACGATAGAAAACATCGTGCCAATGGCTTTGCTCTTAAGCTGTACATGGTTGGGCATCACATCACTTACGATGATCTGGTTCGTTATTGGCACAAGGTGCTACATCGCCGAGGCCAAAAAATTCGAATTAATTGGAAAACATTTGGGGTGCTCGTCAGATGTTGGATTCTTAAGTTTAAAGCTATGCATCCATGCTAACGACCCAAGGTAGGAGTTCCGTGCGGGGGACATCCGAAATGGTGGTCTCTATCGCGACCCTTATTTTGAGCACCAGTAGCTGAACGTGGTTTGTTAGCCTTTTCGTGCTCATAAAATTCAGCCTGGATCACCTGTCGCTTCCAGAAGCGCAAGGTCATGCTGAACCATGTCCCTCATGACATCTCTCATGCTTGTGGTGGCGCGCCAGCCCAGATCTGATGTGATTTCGTTGTTATCTCCCACTAAATATGGAGTGGACTTGTTCGACAAGCCTTTTACATGATTCCGCCAGTCAAGTCCCACTGCACCATAGGCGTGTTCTAGTAACTCCGTTAACGCCGTATCATTGCCTGATGATACTATGTAATCTCGTGGAGTTTTCATGCTCGTCATAGTCAGCATTGCCAACACAGCGTCTTGGGCCGCGCACCAGTCCGCTCGGGCACCAATGTTTTTTAATTGGAGAGGTCCTGCCGAGTCGCGTACCAAGGAGGCTACATGTTTGCTGATGATTCGTGTCACGAAAAGATCTGATCGATAGCGAGATTCGTGGTTAAACAGAATTGCTGTGGCCCCTCTGAACCCGTCATGACGCCTATGAAAGGCGATAAACCTCCGCGCGAGGTCCTTCGCCAAGGCATAGGAGTTGTGGGGATTAGGGGGGGTAGTTTCATTCACCCGCGATCCTTCTATTGTCCCCTTACCAAATATCTGTGATGATCCTGCGGCCACTAGCATTGCTTTGGGTGTCACACGCATAATCGCTGGCACCAGTGTCATCACTGATCCCAGATTAGTGTCCATCATTGCAGCGCCTTCCGCGATCGCGTCTATGCTGGAGTGTGTTGATTGATGATGGTTCGCGGCTAAGTGTAGAATCGCATTCGGTTTTGTCGCATCTAAGATGTCTTCCAGTGTCTTTCTGTCGCGAAAATCCCACCAATACCATTCAGTAATCGGATGGTCCGGCTTGGGATTAGAGCGGCCGAGGCACTGGATACCAATGACATGGCTCCCCGCGGAGATCAAGATCTCGGCTGCCAGCCGTCCATCTTGTCCGGTGGCTCCTGTGATCAGGACTTTATCGGGAAAAAGAGTCATGCTCGGCATTGTCTCAGGACGTCACTAAAATGAATTCCGGCAACGGGAACAGGAGCGTTTTACCACTGGCCAAAAAGGCTTGTTCACGCTGTATGATTTCATCCCGGAAGTGCCATGGGAAGACTATAAACACATCAACCCCCATAGCCCGAGCCTCGGCTTCGGATATGATTGGAATCCTCGTTCCGGGTGTAACCTTACCAAATTTGCGCGGATCCCGTTCGGCTATGGCTGGCAATAATTCCGGTGTAATTCCGCAGTATTGTAATAGTACATTGCCTTTGGTCGACGCGCCATAGCCAAGCACTTTACGGCCTTGCTCCTTGGCAGTTATTAGAAAGTTACGCAGTCGTTCTCGATGAGCCATAACTTTATCAGAGAAACTGGCCCATCCCTCAAAATTGTTTAAATGATGGTCATTCTCGTACGTCAACATCCTGTTCAGGGAGAAGCTGTTTGGTTGGTGCCGAGAGCTGTCCGCGCGGCAGAAGAGTACTGAGAAACTGCCTCCATTAATGTTGTTGCTACGAACGTCTAGAGGTCGCAGACCAGCTTTCTTACCCATTTCTATCATGGCGTGCAGGGTAAGATAGGTCGCGTGCTCGTGGCAGATGGAATCATAACACAATCGCTCGTACATGGCGCGGGCATGACTTTGTTCGGTCAGCCATACTCCATTAGGGGAGAGCAATTCCTTAATCTCCTGCATGAACTTTAACGGTGTGTCGATGTCGTAGAACATTGCGATAGAGGTAATGATCTTGAATTTTTGATCAGCACTCAGAGCATTGCGCACTGCTTCAGCAGAGAAAAAATCCACGATTAATTGTGCATTGTCCGGGTATCGGTCCGCAAATTGGGCAGCTGAAGGGTCTACACCCACTGGGAAACCACATTGCGTGGCCATGGCTGACAGCAGGGTTCCGTCATTACTCCCAATATCTAGGACCGCGTCACTCTCTTCAAGTCTGGCCCAGCCGGCCACGTAGCCAGCTAAATCGTATAGGTGTTCTTGCATGGTGCTGGTCACCGAAGACGCGTAGCCATATTCAGCGCCATACATCTCGCTTGGATTATACAAGTGCGATAACTGTAGCAGGCCGCAACCTTTGGAGTGTTGGTCAGACTCGCAAATTACAAGGTCCAGCGGTCCTACTGGCGGGTCCTCGTCGTCTGGCTTAAGAAATCTTCCTGTTAAATGCTGCTCGCCCAAGTTTATCAAAGGCCGCAAAATTTTGCCGCCACAAGCGCGGCATTCCAATAGTGGAGTGCTAATGACGCGATTCATATCCTGATAACCTCCATTCTTATACATCCAAAATAGCCACTGACTGTTTTATTAATGCCTGTGCCATGAAAACCGCGTCCGCGCGGACAAAATTGTCAAAATAGTTCGGAGGAAGTTCAAAAGCAGGCAGCAGTGCACTGTCTTCGTCACGGACATAAAATCGGTTCAGACCATCGAAGTAGGCGAATTGGTAGTTCGCTGAGAGCAAGACGTCTTCCCACTGATCCCAGTTCGGGATAGCTGTTTCCGGATAAGTGGCCTCAACCACCACGACCCTAGGGCGTTGGGCTCGCCAGTCGTTACCGTTGATAACGTCGGCTTCCGCTCCCTCAACATCAATTTTCAAAAAGTCCACGGTTTGGCCCTTTAGGTCTGCAAATAACGAGGACAGGCAGCGGGTTTCGACATCTTTTTCGGCAATGTTCACGCCTCGGGCGCGATAGTTGTCGCCCATGTGTTTTGCAAGGGTCGAACGGGAGGAACCAGCATGGACATAGGCAATAGCGGAACCTTCTTTACAACTCACGGCCAAACATAGATTTGTATCCCTGGAGCGTGTTTCATCAAACTGAGCCATATTAACCGGGTCCAGATCAATATTCACACCGTGCCATCCAGATTTATAGAAATGTTCTGTGACAGAGTTTCTGGTCGGATGGTATGCGCCTACATCTATATATATTCCTTTCTCTTGGTTTTTAAAGGCCCGAGCCAGAATTACATCTTCGAAGTTCTGTGCATAACTGATCATACAACCACGCGCAACGCGGTCTAAGATCTCGCGGGCAATATCCAAGGCCGTCTCTGGAGCGGCTGTAATGGGTAAGGAGCTCATGGTCTAATATTCCCAATAAGTTAAAGAGTTGTCGGCCTCAAAGGCTTGTCCTTACTAGGACTATGATTAACTTGACCATTACCTATGGTATGTATATTGTCAATATTACATACAAAAAAATTACGCCCGTATTTTTTGAGGGAAACGTTGCGAGCTTGTTTCATTGGTCCAAGTTGGTGAAGGCTGCGTTTTGACCGTCTTACCCCGGGCATAGTAAAGGAGAATATACCCATGCCCGGCAAAGACGTAACTCTAATAGTTCCTACTTTAGAAAGAACCAATTTTCTGTACCGCTACGTTAATGCGTTGCAAGCCCTCGGCTTCGAGGGAGTCCTTCTGATTATGGATTCCAGCAGTTATGCTACATATGAATCCACGCGTAAAATGTTGGCGCGGCAGAAGCTTTTTTACGAAGTTAAGCACCTGCCAGTGCCCAAGTCTCCGGGTATGAGTGTCTCAATCAGTATAAATCAGGCCATTGCCTTGGGGGTGGGAGAAGTTGAGACCACCTACTGCATGACCGCGTTTGACGACGACATTCCGGTGCCGCAAACTTTGGATAAGTGCGTAACTTTTCTAAAGGAGAATTCGGATTTTACCGCAGTGCACGGCGACATCGTGTTTATGCACGCTCATGGTGAAACACAGAATCAAAAGGTAGCTTTGCTGCCAACTCTACCGTATCATCAGGATCAAGCCGTGGGGCGATTTGAGGCTTATTTAAACTTATTTGGTAACACAATGTATTTGCTAACGTATCCTGAAATTTACAAAGACAACGTCCCGAAGGAAGCTTATACCGTTCAGTTTCCACACTTCGCGGCAGAATACGTTTGGATGTTAAATGCGGTCATAAAGGGTAAAATTGGCTTTATAAACGAGTTGTTTGTGATTCGGCAAAAACATGATGACAATCTAGGCTCTCAAAATCCATACCTCCACATGCGTAAAGCCATTTTTTCCAGAACATGGCATAATGATATAAATACATTTGTCGACATTTTGGCTAACAGCATAGCAAGCGTGGACAACATTCCCTTGCACTTGGCCCGCAATGCTTGCGAACAGTTGGTGGCTTATTTGGTTGCGTTTCGGCTAACTGATAGTATTGGCCATTCAGTCCGGCAGCATCCTCATTTTTTGAAACGGGAGAAAGCATACAATACTCAGTCCTCTTTTGAACAAATAAATTATGAACGTGTACGTGATTATGTGCTGGCTCAGCCATTGGATGAACCAGAGATTGGCGAAGGTTACGTGGCTGAAAGCCATAACTGCGATACTGTCAGCAAACTTGGTTGACCTCGATTATATTTGGCCGTCTAGATATATCTAAAATTATTGCGCGGGCCTAGTTCCATTACGTGATTCTTGGTTTTCCTTCCATTTATGAAATGGTTATCTAACAATCCGAACAACAAATTTTTTGGTATAATTTTAGCCATCTATTTGGGCGATTTGGAAAAATGAGGACAAGTAATATCGCCAAAGTCAGCGTATGAACGATATTTGTCCATAAATAAACCAAGAAGTAGATTAGCGTCTTCGGGTGATTTGTGCATGTCTTCCAGCAACCCCTCAAGCTCGCGTATGGTGTTCTTTGGTTGTTGTGCAATGCTATCTAGGAGCAACTTTCGCAATCTCTGTTGGCTCTCAGGAGGCCAAGGCAGTATCGCAAGCAATTCTAAGGCAAAATCGATATATCCAAAACAGAATGCGGCTAATATTAGAACGGCTGTTTGTCGTTCATTAGTATTAGAGAAATTAGTTTGTGGAGCATCGTTAGAAAAGGTCCATGAACTTTGTTCAATTGGGTCTTTGAAGAATATAGCGTCCGCCCAATAAGGTCGTTCTCGTCCTAAAGGATAATTCCGTTTATCGACAAGGCGTTTCGAGCGGAGATGAACATCATGAAAACCAAAAAAAGAAAACCCAAGGCTGCGCAAATATGACTCAACTTCAGAAAACAACGGTTGATCATTATAAATTGGAAGAAATTCAGTTTCAATGAACAAAGCTACAGTTGTTGTACGTAAGGTCTGTTCCGCCCCTTTGAGTATCGCCAATTCATAACCTTGAGTATCAAGCTTAATTATTTCACCCCAGGCGGCCTGTTTGTCCTGCTGGGCCTTCAATACCTCGTCCAGAGGTTTAATTGTAATAGGCAATTGTTTTCCTGTTGGACGGGCTCGCGAAATATTATAGCGTTCAACTACAGCTGGATTTGGCGCAAACAGTGAACTCGCTGCAGGATCTGCTGTCATATGTAGACCTGCAGAGCCATGGGCTTCGCCAAGAGCCAGTTCCTGCACGAGAGTAAGACGTCCTAGCGGGTCTGACTCAGCAAGAGTTCTTAATTCAGCCGCTGCTTCCTTGTCCGGTTCAAAAGCCATGACAGCAACTAACTGTCCAAGGGGCGTAACGATATCGTGGGCTCCATAACGCGCTCCAATATCAATAAATCCGATTGGTAAGTCTGAAAGAGACTTTAATACTTCTGTTTGTCGCCAATTTTCGGAGAGATCTATTCTAATTTTTTTTGAGCTGTCCACGAGTTTCCTCCATCTGAATCTGCAATTATTTATTTGCATATAATCATATACGAACAAGTCTCCCAAAGCAATATCATACCTTACCTGAGCAATCTGTAAAGTTTTTGTGAAATAGGTTCATCAATACATGTATTTTTGTTACAAACAGCGTAAGTGTTTGGATAGCCTTCTTTAAAAGTGTTGAAACTACTTTGGAGTTTACCCCAATTTAAGAGGGGGCAGCCCAACCCTTACGAAAAAGTCATTCAAGTTGATTTTTCCTGTGAAGGGTGTATCATTTCTTAAAATTAAGGGTGTTATAAGGAAGTGCCACTTTCTTACGATGATGATTCTTTTAGGAAAGAAACTTTGTCTATTTTATCGCATCAGCTTATACGTACACCGGAATCATATATAAAATTTACCATCATGACTATAGAATGTCACTAAAGGATTTCTGAATTCGGTTTCTATTGTGATCTTGGGGTAGTGGTCTGGCCACTTAAAATGCTTATCTGCAGTAAATGGAGGAATTCGTGACCATTCTTGAAGAAATCATAGAAGCAGAGAAGACCGTTTCTCCTTCTATTTATAATAAAAAATCAATCTTGTGGGATAGGGCATTAGCGGAACGAGACAAAACTGCTTCATATTCAACGTACCATAACATGCTGTCGGATAATAACCTTCTTTATGGTACAGGTCCTAGGCAAGGTAAACTTGAAACTATAGCACTGTTGAAGAGATTCGGAGCATACTTAGACGCAGATCTAATTAAGAAGATGAACTTTTCGAAAGTAGGTAATCCATTTTTCATTAAACTTGGAGATTCCCAAATATCTGTACCTCACCTGTTTAAGTTCGGGTCATATTCCTATATCGAGGAAGGACTCAAAGTCGCAGGGCTTCATAAAGGCAAAATACATTGTGCAGAAATTGGTGCGGGCTGGGGAGCAGTCTCCTCTATGCTGATCGATCAGAACATATTGGCATCATATACGGATATTGATCTATTTGAAAATTTAAAAAATGCAGCTTTTTATCTAACGGAAAGATTTCCGGACTTGCCCTACTCGCTTAACGACAGTAACAACAATGCATTCTTTAATTTCTACTTTCCTTCAGAAATTAAACATGTTCGGAAAAATTTTGATTTGATAATCAACGAAGCCTCTCTGGCAGAAATGGATAAAGAAACCGTAAGGGTCTATTTGCAATGGATTGAAAATCATCTAAGCGAAAATGGCATTTTTTTCTGGCAAAATGGCCGTTACAGAGGTGGCAATCCAGACTTAACTGAAAAGATGTCTGATTACCGCTTAAGTCGTTTTAAACCATTGTTGCTATTTCCGCAGAGAGGTCGGGCAGGATTGTACCATGATTCGGCAATTGCCATCATTTTAACAAAATGGACAAACGGCGCATCTTCATCTTTACCGCTTGATAAGTACTATGATGTCTTGGTTCAATTGGCTGACATCGGCATCACTGATGAAGTTTTGTCAATATATGCTTCAATACCTAAGGACACATTAAGCGATGCTCAGGTAGTTTTCTTAGATTCTGCAGACTATTTGTTTCGCAATAAGCGAATTGACAAACTGGTTTCATTTTGTCAAAGGAGCAAAGCAGACAGAGACTTGAAGAATGCTGCAAATTATTTAATCTCTGCTTATAAATTTATAAACAACTACAGTGACGCAAGAGAAGAATTTGGGGTTTATTTTGAGAACGGCAAATCTCCTTTAGCCTTGGCGTTTATCGCCTGTGTCTTTCATGCAAATTCTTGGAAAATAAAGGACTATTCGCCGATTGATTATTTGGAGATGAAGTTGGAGAAAGAATTTCATTGGCCAGATGTTATTTCGATCCAACAATTCAACAGCCAGAAAATAAAAAATTGCATAGCAATAAAAATCAAATATCCTTGGCTTAAATAACATCCCTCTACAATGTTTTCCGATTAATTTATCTTTACCAACGTGTTGCAAATGGAGCATTCCCAAAGTGCGGCATGTGCAACACGTTGGAGAATAGTTCCGCGTACACATTCTAGGTCCTGAGATCCGTTTTATCGTATTTTTGTGGGGTTACTTCTCCTAACCATCTGCTCGCCTGTATATCACGCCTGACCAGCCTTATCCGATTACTCCAGTTTTTTTGAGTTTCATACCTTTCATTGGTGGATTACTACATTTTAAGTTTTCCCTAGGGTCAGTTTGACCGTTAATATTCTTCATCGAATCGACGTAAGGAGTAAAGCAATGTTGCCCCTGAACAAGCCAATCCGTCAATTACACAAATAACCGGTTCCGAATTTTTCATAGTGCACCTTCTGTTTTAGAGCATTCGAGCCTCCATCTTAGCTGCATGGTGTGCAAATCAGATAGAGTAATTATTAGGACTTCGGAATTTATATTAATTTCAGAGGAATAGCCTAGCCCTTTTTTACCAACCCAAGGTCCTGAAGGTATGAAAGCAATTCATGTGGATCGATCTGTGCAATCTGCGGTTCGGTCTGCAGAGTTCCTTCCGATCCGTCATCAAGAGAGATAGCTTTGTCGCTTTTACGGAAAAGGGCGATATAAGGTTTGAGCAATTGGTTGTAGCTCTTGAACCAGATGGTGTAATCACCATACTTCCCTTTGATTGGGGTTTCTTCCAGCAACTCACTCAGCAGGAAAGTGTCATGCGTATTAGGGCCAACTTCACGGTGCACTACATACATTCTGCCGTCTTTATCATAGATTTCCACATGGTATTCTGCGGTCGTGTTATAGGATTTGTTCAGTGAATGATGCCGCACTATGTATAAGGAATCATACTCATCATCCAATGTTCCCGGGCCAAAATGGTCACTCACCTGCATCGGGGAATATGAGTATTCACGGGATTTAGGAAGTGACGCATTCACGTAAAACGGGATGTTTACGTCTGGTCCACTGCTTATAAATGTAGTGCATAGGTAAGGAAAATTCTTATGTTTAAGCGCGAAAGTGAAAGGGGGTGAACTAGGGCTGATTCTGGCTGATTCCGGATCGGGTGTGATACATAAATTGCCTTTGCCGCTTAAGTCTACTCCATGTTTGCTCATATATTCATTCAAATTCGTAAACTGAGGGCTGGAAGGACCTATTTTTTCCGGTTTTGAGAAAATTTCATTGCCGTTTTCATCCAGAACACGAAAGAGAACCTTAGTAAGTTCGCATGTGGTCGGCGACAGTAGTCCTATCCATGTTTCAATTTCAAATCTTTTGTCAAGAAGAGGAAATACTACTTCCCAAAGACGCATGTTAGCTGAGTTACGGATTTTGATTTCTTGTTTATCAAGGACCTTTGTGGAATTGCTCCAGAATCTAGCACTTCCACCTGTCTGATGGTAGGTGTCAACAGGTATGAAGGTTCCTTTTTGTACAAGATAATGGTTCGGGCGATGCAAAGGTTTATCGCAGCTTAAAAGTACATATGCTCCTGAAGTCTTATCAAGCGGCAGATCTGAAAATAATTCATTGAGGTTCTGGTAGGACATGTGCCCAGCAAGAATCGGAACCAAACTCTTTTCAACAGAAATATCCTGCCCATCTTTATGAAAATGGAGCAGAGCCCTAACTGTAACCGGGCAGTCATTTTCATTATATATGCATGTGTATGCTTCAAGATCGGGGTTTGACGGGACAATTCCGCGATTGAAAACGGTGTGAGGCGGCCATTGAGACCATCCGGACTGATGGTTACGGCACATCCCCGCAGGACTAATGTAATCTGCCCAAAAATGAATGAACGGCTGTACTCGGGATTGTAGGTTTTCAATTTCGCACTCTACCTTCAGATACCCCCTGAAATTGGAAAGGTTCATTTCAGCACTCTTCAAAGAGATGCAACCTCCCGGAGGAATGATCACTTGTCCTGATCGTACAATGGTTCCATCGCAGGCGCACACTTTCCATCTCAAGTCCACGGGGAAAACAATACGAAACTTGCGATTAAAATAGTGGTTTATATTAATAACGGTTTCCGCTTCATCTGAAATGAAGTCCATATACGCGCTTATTTCGGATGTTTGTCCAGAGTAGTAACGAATAATGATTTGATGTGAGTTGTTTGTTTCAAGAAGTGCATGTGCAAGAGAAAAAGCCGAGGCTCGGGAAGTGGAAGCCACAAGCCATCCGTCGCAGTCGGGCATGGGGGCGTCTGTCCGTAAAAGTTGTATGGTGCTGTCGAGTATGCAGGCTCCGGCTAGATTGATATCAAAAGTATAAAATCCCGCTAATTCGTATTTTCCAATACGTGAAGGGATATGCTGTGGGACAGTGGTGTGGTCAACATATACGGCGTACCTTTTTATGTCGTATTCTTTAAACATTGTGATAATATGCTCAGGACCTCGGCTTTCAACATAGGATCCTGATTTAATCAGTGGGCCGGTGAGTGCTTGTGTTGTCGACATAAATTGTTCTCCTGCTGGGTCTACATAGAATGGCAAAAAGATTCGTATCTATAATCCGCAAATTTTGAAATGGCGATGCCTTCAATTTCGATAAGCCATTGGGGACGGCATACTGCCCCCCGAACCATAATCCACGGGATATTCTTCGGCAGGGCGTTCTGTAGAAAATTATTTACAATTCCTGCTTCGGATGGATCGCGAAGATATACCACAAGGATTTTTAGGTCATTCATCTCCGCTCCGTATTTTTGGAGCAAAGCTTCAATATTGACCAACGTCCTTTCAGCTTGTTTTATTACATTCTCAGGGTGAAGGATATTCCCTTCTCTGTCAATGCTGGCTGTCCCAGAAATGTAATAATGTGAACGATCACCGTATGTTACACGTGTAGCCCGTTCAAAGGTGACATTGTAGTCATAGGTGGGGCAAAGGTATTCTGGAGCGTTTATAAATGTTATCTGTTCAGGAGCCAGTCCGGTAATGGACAGTGAGTCCATGCTGACCAGATCAGAAACATTGCATCCCAGTCCCTCAATGCCCGTGCTAGCTATGTAATGAGTTCCCTTGGTCAGCCCGATAATATCAAAAAGTTCTCTACGGGCGTCAACCATTCCTTGATAATTGTTATCTATGTCCCGTACATATATCCATGTCCGGATAATATTGTCGAGTATTGTTGCGTCGTATTTTGAAATTTCTGACGCAAGATGTGCAAATATCTGGTGTGTTTGCTGGTAGGAAGATTCCGGGCGTGCAAGTTGGCCTTTAATCCATTGGCTGCAGTAATTTCCGTGACGGACGGTAAGAGTGTTCGGGGTTCTTTCGAGCTTGCGCAACCTCCCTGGGGCATCGATATGATATGCTTCCAGCGCGATTTTGCCTCCGCGGGCAGGAGGCTGTCCAATGATGCTGACAAAGCTGCGGTCTTCGATGTCTTGAATGGTTCCCTTAAGGATAGGTAACTGATTGGTTATGTCACTTAAATGGAATCTCAGGAAAATTTCGCTGTTATCGTCTAGACCTTCTTGCTGCAGCACTTCTTTGTAGCGGCCCAAAACATTCTGCAGGGACTGAGAGAAGTTCAGTCCCTGCTTTGATTCAATGGCTAAAAAAACTTCATTTGAGTTGGAATTGTCGAATCTTGAAAAACACATGTTTTGATTCATTGCATACTGCCTTTAGATTATTAATTATCCTGTTTAGCGCTTAGCCTGCGTGTTATTTTGTCAGCTGTTTTAGCTGCTTTGAGATTCTTTATCAGGTTTGATAGTTGTGCGGGGAGGAGCTGTTGCTTGGCATCACTCAAGGCCTTATCCGGATTGACGTGAGACTCCAGCATAAGGCCGTCGAAGCCATATGCGAGTGCTGTTAACGCCACGTTTTCTATAAGATTACGTTTACCACAAATATGGCTGGGATCGCAAATGATAGGAAGGTCGGGAAGTTTTTGTTTCAACTTAAGCGGGATTTCCCATACCGGGGAGTATCGATAGGCATCTTTTTCCGTGGTGGAAAAGCCACGATGGATTGCGGATATTTTGGTGATACCAGCCCGGTACAATCTTTCGATTCCCCCTATCCAGAGGGCAAGTTCGGGACATATGGGGTTTTTGACCATGACTGGAATATCTACTCCACTCAGGGAATCTGCAATTGCTTGAACGCTGAACGGGTTTACTGTGGTTCTTGCTCCGATCCAGAGAGTGTCAATGCCTTCCTTAAGGCACGCTTCCACATGCTCGGGAGTAGCAACTTCACACGTTACTGGCAGTCCTACTTCATTGCCAGCTTCCTTGAGCCACTTAAGTCCCCCCTTTCCTATCCCTTCGAAGCAACCAGGATTAGTTCTGGGTTTCCAGATCCCGGCCCTGATCATATCAACCCCATTTTTTGCGATCTCTTGGACTGTAGAGTGAATTTGTTCTTCACTTTCCAGGCTGCAGGGGCCGGCGATAAGGGAGAAAGAATTTTTGCTCGTTAGCCAATCGTTACTTTTGGCGAATTGGTGTAAAAAGGTGTTCATAGTGCATACTCTCTGTAAAGTTAAAAGAACATGTTTTTCGTTAATCGTTCCACAGTGGAAATTCTTTTCAGGCAAAAAGGAATCAACGCGATTTCATAGGAAAATTTATCGCCTTTAGTTCTGTATGCAAATATTGGTCCAATGTCTTTTTAATCTTGTGAGTGGGGGAGTGAAGGTGGTTTGAGTAGAGATTTTAGAAAAAATTTTTCCAATAAATTTTAAAATTGCTCAAAATTTCGTACGTGTTCAATTCGCTGCAGCATCCAATAAATGAACGTATAGTATGATCTTCTTCTATTTATTTAGTCTGAGAACGGTGCGTGAGCACGATTTTTATAAAAAAAATTAGTGTATTAAAAACCTCGATATTCAAGTAAATTGCTCTAAGAATGATAAGTGGGTGTTGCTATATTTGGATGGTTTTAGTTCTTTAAGTACGGGATTTAATCTGTATTCAAATCTACAAAAAATCTGTTTATTGATTTTTTAATGGAAGTTTTCTGGATGAGTGTTTGAAGTTCAATTGGTTTTGATCTATTGCAAAGATTCGGGACATAATTAAAATATGGTGCAAAGGATCTAAAGATTAAAGTGAATCCTAGTTGCATTACTTTTGGGGATACCGAACTTCAAGTGATTTTGTTTTTGCCTAATTTGCTAAGCACAAAATTGACCTGCTGGCATTAATGCCGGGAAACATTTTTAAGGAGAAGATAAATGATTCCAGTTATTTTGGCAGGAGGAACAGGATCACGTCTCTGGCCCCTTTCCAGAAAGGATTTTCCTAAGCAGCTGATGCCTGTTTTAGGTGGACGTTTATCTTTGCTGCAGGCAACTGTTGATCGGGTTATGAAGATTCCCGGTGTTGAAAATCCAATTATTGTAACAAATGAAAAATATAGATTTATTATAGCCTCACAGCTTCAGGAACTAGGGTATGATCCCGGGCGGATAGTGCTGGAACCAATGGGCAAAAATACTGCCCCTGCAGTGGCAGTAAGCGCGGTATTAGCTCTTCAAAATTCAGACGACGCAGATCTGCTGATTCTCCCTGCAGATCATTATATAGAGGACGTCGATGCTTTCCTCGAGTCTATTTCTAGTGCTCGGGAGTTCATAGGGGATTCTGGTCTGGTTGCTTTTGGAGTTGTGCCTGATAAGCCGGAGACCGGATATGGCTATATAAAGCGTAACAATGATACCGCAGTGGGTAAATCCGTTGCAGGATTTATTATCGACCATTTTGTTGAAAAGCCTGACCTTGCCCGGGCAACCGAATATGTCTCTTCCGGTTCCTATTACTGGAATAGTGGAATGTTCATGTTCAACGCTAAGGTTTTTTTGCAGGAGCTGGGTAAATTTGAACCGGAAATGGTCGCTTGCTGCAGACAGGCCGTTGAAAAGGCGAAAGATGATCTGGATTTTCTAAGACTGGATCATGATGCTTTCAGCAGATGCCGTGAAGATTCTATTGATTATGCCCTGATGGAAAAAACATCCAAAGGAATAGTTGTCCCTCTTGAATGCGGCTGGAGCGATGTGGGGTGTTGGTCCTCGCTGTACGAAATAAAGTCGAGAGATGAGAACGGAAATGTGAGTATCGGGGATGTCGTTTTGGAGGGAGCTACGGATTGCTATGTGCATTCGTCAAGTCGCCTTGTTGCCGGGCTGGGAATTGATAATCTTGCTATAGTCGAGTCTCAGGACGCTGTGCTCGTTTCAAGACTTGATCAGGTTCAGGACGTTAAGAAGATTGTTTGCTTTTTAAAAGGCTCGGGGCGCAAAGAGTATGAGTCCCATTGTAAAGTTTTCAGGCCGTGGGGTAATTATGAAAGCATTGATACTGGTGACAGGTATCAAGTTAAAAGGATTATTGTTTATCCCGGCCAGACATTGTCCCTGCAAAAGCATTATCACCGGGCGGAACATTGGATTGTTGTCAAAGGGACAGCAATTGTGACCAGAGGTGATTCGGAAATGTTTTTAACTGAGGATCAGTCAACCTACATCCCCTTGTGTGCTGTTCACCGGTTAAGTAATCCTGGAAAAGTAGACCTTGAGCTGATTGAAGTCCAGACCGGAAGTTATCTTGGAGAGGATGATATTTTAAGACTTGATGATATTTACGGACGGTCCGGGGAAGAAATCCCGCCACAGGGAGAAAAGTAGTGCAGGATCTCTCTCTTTCTTGTTTTAAAGCTTATGACCTTCGGGGCAAAGTCCCTAAAGAACTGAACCCTGATCTGGCTTTTAAGATTGGTCTTGCCTATGCTACAGTCTTTAATCCTCGGACTGTAGCAGTCGGATATGATGTCCGTCTCTCTAGTCCTTCACTGAGGTCTGCTCTGATCGAAGGTCTCAACAGGGGAGGGGCAGACGTAAAGGACATAGGTCTTTGCGGCACAGAAGAAATATATCATGCTGTGTTCAACCTTGGACTGGACGGCGGCATCATGATTACCGCCAGCCATAACCCCAAGGGGTATAACGGCATGAAGTTCGTCCGCCAGAAAGCCATTCCTGTTAGCGGAGATTCTGGGCTGAATAAAATTAAAGAGCTGATACTCAAAGATTCATTTCATCCAGCCTCCTCATCTGGACTCGTTGAACATATTGACAATACTTCCCAATATATTGCGCATCTTCTCAGTTATGTTTCACTGGAAAATCTTCACCCACTCAAGATTGTGGTTGACCCTGGCAATGGTGGTGCTGGGAAAATTGTTGATTTTTTGGAGGAACATCTTCCTTTTAATTTTGTGAAGATAAATTATGAACCGGACGGAGATTTCCCCAATGGAGTGCCTAATCCTCTCCTTTTTGAAAATAGGGCAAAGACTTCTCAGGCTGTAGTGCGGCACAAGGCAGATATGGGAATTGCATGGGACGGAGATTTTGACAGGTGTTTCTTTTTTGATGAAAACGGGGAATATATTGAAGGTTATTATCTGGTCGGTCTGCTTGCAAAAATGTTATTGGAAAAGTACCCGGGAGAAAAAATATTACATGACCCTAGGTTGACGTGGAATACCCGTGAAATTGTTTTGCAGCATGGAGGTGTTCCGCTTGAAACTAAGACCGGACATGCCTTTATAAAAGAGAGAATGAGGGCTGAAAACGCTGTTTATGGTGGAGAAATGAGTTCTCATCATTATTTCCGTGGTTTTTCATATTGTGATTCCGGTATGATTCCGTGGCTTTTAGTTGCCGAGTTGCTTTCTGTTTCAGGTAAAAAAATTTCAGAGTTCATAGCTGATGCAAAGGAATCCTACCCTTCAAGCGGAGAGATTAACCGTAGGGTGGAGGATAGCGAAAAGTGCTTTAAGCAAGTCCGCGAAGAATTTCAAAGTAAAGCTCTTGCCGTTACTGAAATTGATGGTATGAGTTTTGAATTTGCGGATTGGAGGTTTAACCTGCGGACATCAAACACGGAACCTGTTATCAGGCTAAATGTTGAATCCCGAGGGAATACCATGCTTATGGAACGCATGACGGAAAAGATTTTAAATTTGATAGATAGTTGAGCGGTGAACTACTGTTAATGCTTGTTTTGCACGGAAATTGTATTGTAGTCATTTATAATGTTTTATATTCGTATAGACATAGGGTAGATGATTATAATTGTTGAATAAATTTTTGTCAGTTTTTTGGCTCTGAAAGAGCTGCTGTGGGCATTGTTGTAGATTTGTATTTATTTAGATGTGCATGGTAAAATATTTGTTGATATAAGAACATAAATTTGAGGATGTTATGGCTAAGAAAAAAGCTCTTATAACCGGAGTGACTGGGCAGGATGGGGCATATTTAGCCCGTTTTTTACTCGATAAGGGGTATGAGGTGCATGGCATTAAACGTCGAGCCTCATCATTTAATACTCAGCGGATAGATGATCTTTACCAAGATCCCCATGAAAAGGGTCGTCGTTTTTTTCTGCATTATGGAGATCTTTCTGATTCTTCCAATCTTATCCGTATAATTCAAGAAGTACAGCCTGATGAGGTGTATAACCTTGCTGCGCAAAGTCACGTTGCCGTGTCTTTTGAGAGCCCAGAATATACTGCAGATGTAACCGGACTTGGTACGTTGCGGCTTCTTGAGGCTATTCGTATTTTAGGGTTGCAGGAAAAAACTAGATTTTATCAAGCATCCACATCAGAACTTTTTGGTCTCGTTCAGGAGACGCCTCAGAAGGAGACAACTCCTTTTTATCCACGATCACCATATGCTGTTGCAAAACTTTACGGCTACTGGATATGTGTCAACTACCGAGAAGCGTATAATATGTACGCGTGCAACGGGATTCTTTTCAATCACGAGTCTCCCGTGCGCGGAGAAACCTTTGTTACTCGCAAAATTACAAGAGCTTTAGCCCGGATTAAACTTGGTATGCAGGATTGCCTGTATCTTGGTAATATGAATGCCATGCGTGACTGGGGCCATGCAAAGGATTTTGTGCGTATGCAGTGGTTAATGCTTCAACAGGATTCTCCTCAGGATTACGTCATTGCAACAGGTGAGCAACACTCTGTACGTGATTTTGTTGATGCTGCCGCAAATGAAGTAGGGATTGAGGTGGAGTGGCGTGGTACTGGTGAACAGGAAGAGGGGATAAATAAAGAAACAGGTAAATGCATTGTTGCCATTGATCCTCGTTATTATAGGCCTACTGAAGTCACAACTCTTTTGGGTGATCCGGCTAAGGCCAAAAGTGAGTTGGGTTGGGAACCGGAAGTCTCCTTCAAGGAACTTGTTCGGGAAATGGTCCAGAAGGATTTGATTGAAGCTAAACGAGAAAGGTTGTGTGTGCAGCATGGATTTGAATTGTTTCAGCCGCAGGAATAGTCATGAAGCTTAATACAGACGATTTGGTTTATGTTGCCGGACATAGGGGACTTGTGGGGGCAGCCATTCTTCGTCGATTGGTTAAAGAGAGAATTTGTCGCGTACTGTTTAAAACTAGCTCTGAACTTGATTTGCGGAATCAGCATGCTGTAGATAATTTTTTTGCTAATAATAAACCTGCATATGTTTTTTTGTGTGCGGCCCGCGTGGGGGGCATACAGGCGAATAGTTCATACCCTGCAGATTTTATTCGTGATAACCTGCAAATTCAGACGAATGTAATTGATGCCGCATACAGAAATGGTGTGCGCAAGCTTGTTTTTCTCGGTTCATCATGTATTTACCCTAAATTAGCTCAACAACCTATTCAAGAGTCAAGTTTATTGACAGGGCCTCTAGAGCCTACAAATGAGTTTTATGCTATTGCCAAAATCGCCGGCCTTAAAATGTGTGTTGCCTATCGACGGCAGTATGGCTTTGACGCAATAAGTGTTATGCCCACCAATATTTATGGTCCGGGTGATCATTATGATCTTGAGACTTCCCATGTGATCCCTGCCTTATTGCGCAAATTTCATGAAGCGAAAATAGCTGATAATCCTACTGTAACTGTCTGGGGAACAGGTAGTCCTAGACGGGAATTCATGCATGTTGATGACCTCGCGGATGCATGTGTGCATCTGCTGATTAATTACAGTGATGAGCAGACTATAAATATAGGTGTGGGTAAAGATATAAGTATTTCAGATCTGGCCCTGCTTATCCAACAGATTGTCGGCTATGACGGAGATATTCTCTTCGATACAAATAAACCGGATGGTACTCCCCAGAAGCTCCTCAATGTTTCTAGATTGCATGAAACAGGATGGAAGGCAAAAATTTCTCTGGAGCAAGGTTTACGTGAAGCTTATGAATATTTTGTGTCTTTTTATAATAAAGAGTCCTTTAAATAATGGGGGCGGAAAGAATTGGCGTATTTGAATAGTTATATTTTTTGATAAAGCAATATGCTTTTTTGAAATTAAAAATACAGGAGTTAGAGCATGGGAGCCCATCTCAAAAGCCCCCTTCCTAAAATCAGTTTTGGGGTCATCGTTTTAAACGGTGAGCCTTTTAACCGCTATTGTTTGAAGTCGCTATATCCATATGCGCATGAAATAATAGTTGTGGAGGGGGCTGTTAAAGGGGCAGAAGCTGTTTCTTCCCCAGACGGTCATTCTACTGATGGAACACTTGAGATTATAAAGCGTTTTAAAGAAGAGGAAGACCCTGAAAATAAAATTATCCTGATTACAAGGGATGGGTTTTGGGAAGAAAAAGATCAAATGTCAGAGGCCTATGCAGAGGCTGTCTCTGGTGACTGGCTTTGGCAAGTTGATATCGATGAGTTTTATAAAGAAGAAGATATGAACTTTATTTGTAATCTTATGGATGAACGCCCTGAAATAACAGAAATTTCTTTTGAACAAAAAACTTTTTGGGGATCTCCTGATTATATCTGTGATTCTTCATATTTGCAGCAGGGAGCAAGCCTGTATCATCGTATTTTTAAATGGGCACCAGAGTACAAGTATAAAACCCATAGACCTCCCACTGTGATAGATCCAGCTGGCGTTAGTTTGTGTGAAATAAATCCACTCTCAGGTGTGGATTTAGCTGCAGTTGGCGTTTATATGTATCATTATTCTCTCCTTTTTCCAAAACAGGTCCGCGAAAAAGTGGCTTACTATTCTACATGGAATGGAAAGGCTCAGCGCAAAATGCCCAAATGGATGGACGATGATTATTTTGGGATGAATAATCCTTTTCATCTTCATAATGTTACATCTCACCCGGGGTGGCTTGAAAGATATACCGGACCTCATCCAAAGCAAGTTGTTGAAATGTGGAATGAAGTGAAGACGGGAAAGAAGTCTGTAGAAATTAGACCCATGGATGACGTTGAAGAATTTATAGACTCTAATTCTTATCGTCAGGGAATACTTGATATACGCGCAGAACTGCGAAGAAGAGATCATCCTGATATTAAGATGGATGACCCCGTATTACGTTCTGTTATAAATAAAGAAGATAGCCCTTACGGGTATAAAATAATACAGATCAGTACCAATGAAAGCCGTGGAGGAGCGGCGCAGGTACATAATAGTATTTGTGAGTTATTCTCCGGTAGAGATGATGGAAAGTTTGGTGTTTCCAGCTTCGTTAAAGACACAGATAATAATGCCCCGTGGTGTAAGCCTCTTTATTTGGAGTCAATTGAAAAGCAGGTTTCTACAGTTGCCACTCCTCTGATGGATTATGATATTGCTTCAAGTTTTTACCTTTTACAAAAGCCTGAATTTTTAAAGAGTGATCTGGTGCACATGCACAACATTCATGGGTATTACTTTAACCCGCTAACATTGCCATTGGTTAGTTTGTTGAAGCCAACAGTCTGGACCTTGCATGATATGAATCCATTTACCGGTCATTGTGGTAATTCTTTGGAATGTGAAGGATGGCGTAATGGTTGTAAATCATGTGCTCATCTTGATTACTACCCACAGTTGAAAAAAGATGTAGCGGGAGATCTCTTTCGTGACAAACGGATTATTTCGTCTGTTATTGATACTACGCTGGTCTGTCCTTCACAATGGTTGGTTGATCTTGTTAAGCAGACTTTTTTATCTAAGCTTGATTGTAAAATGATTCCGAATGGTATTGATACTAATATTTTTAAGCCATATCTGAAAGATGAGGCTCGAAAAATTCTGGGCATTCCTAAGGATGCTTTTGTGCTGGTTATTACAGCCAAAGGCGGAATGCAAAGTAAAGGCGGTGAGTTTCTTGAGAGGGCAGGTAAGGAGTTACAGCAGCGTAATTCTAAACTCGTCTTGTTGAATATCGGTGGAACATATCATTCAGATTCTGTTAATATCATTAATTTCCCTTATATAGCTGACAGAAATGTACTGGCTTTGGCATATAGTTCGGGAGATGTATTTGCTTATCCTTCCCTTGGAGATAATCATCCGCTTTGTGTTATGGAGGCGATGGCTTGTGGTTTGCCCGTCGTTACCTTCCGCACTGGCGGAATTCCTGAACAGGTTGTCGAGGGGGAAACCGGATTAATTGCCGATTATATGAATCAGGAACAATTTACTCAAAGCCTTGGTATGTTGATGGATCGTCCTTCACTTTGCAAAGCAATGAGTATGAAAGCTGCTCAACATGGCAGGTCTTTCAAAGTTGAAAAAATGGTGGATAGTTATGCCCGCCTGTATGAAGAAGTTTTGGAACGCAGATCAAGAAACGGTGCCCCTGATGTGGGTAAGGTTTCTCGTGCTCTTGAATATTTACAGTCTCGTTTGGCTCAGGTTGGCAATACTGCCGGAGTCGAGGTATATAAAATGATGTTTGAAGATAGGGTGGTATAAATTATGAGCCATTATGATGAAAATTATTTTAATTGGCAGAAAAATATTGGGGCTTTTGGAGGCATGGCTAATCTCTTTAAGTTTCAAGGATTGTATAAAGAATCGGACTCGGTTGTTGATTTTGGGTGTGGCGGCGGATTTTTGCTTGCTAATATGAATGTTAAAGAAAAGATGGGAGTCGAGTTGAACGAGACAGCTAGACGCGCCGCAATGGAGCATGGTGTTAACTGTGTTGCTGATGTTTCAGAAATTCCAGATGACTGGGCTGACTGCATTGTTTCCAATCATGCCTTAGAGCACGTTTATTGTCCGTTGGATGTCCTTTCAAAATTGCGTCTCAAGCTTAAAGATAACGGAATAGCTGTTTTTGTCGTTCCACATCAGTCCATTGATGAGGAGTTTAAGCAGGGAGACAGGAATAATCATTTGTATACATGGAATCAGCTGACTCTGGGTAATTTATTTGCTGAGGCTGGATATAATGTAAAAAGTGTGCAGGCTATTCAGCATCAATGGCCACCGAATTATACGGAAATTTGGAAAGAGCATGGCCCTGAAATTTTTCATGCGCTGAGTGAAAGAGTTGCGCGTAAAAATAATAATTATCAGATTCGGGTGATTGCTGGTAAAAAACGTTAGTGTTTTCAATTTATGCAGATCAGCTTTGAGCATACATTGTGTCTATATTGAAGGATGTGATCTGGCGTTTGTGAAAGGTTAAAAAAAAGAGTGAGCGTAATTGAAATTATCTATAAGAAATTTATACTGAATTGTTTTGTTGTTTCATTGCTTACGAAGTAAGTATATTTTTTGTATTTAGATTGGTAAAATAAACTTGGAAAACCTATGCACCCCAGACTGAATATTGACGGTATAAAGATCGGTATCGATTGCCCTGTTTTCATTATTGCTGAGGCTGGGGTCAATCATAATGGTGATTTGGAACTCGCAAAGCAATTGATTTCTAAAGCTAAAGAGTGCGGAGCTGATTGCATCAAATTTCAGACTTTCAGAGCAGATAAGATTGTAATTCCGGATGCTCCTAAAGCAAAATACCAGCAAGTTAACACGGGCGTAGTAGAATCTCAGTTTGATATGCTCAAAAAACTTGAAATGCCGTCTTCGTGGTATCCTGTGCTTGTTGAAGAGTGCCGTCGGGCTGGGTTGGTTTTTTTATCCACTCCCTACGATTTGTCAGATATTGAATTTTTGGAGAGGTTTGATGTCCCTGCATATAAAGTAGCTTCTGCTTTGGCTGTGGAACCATTTTTTTTAGAAAAGCTTGCCAAAACAGGTAAGCCTATATTGCTGTCTACAGGTATGTGCTCGCTTGCAGAGGTGGAAGAAGCTGTGCAAACTCTGCGTAATGCTGGTAATGATCAGATTGTCGTGCTCCAGTGTACAACGAACTATCCCTCCCGTAATGAAGATTGTAATTTGCGTGCAATGCAGCGTATGGGCCAAGGGTTGGATGTTTTGGTTGGGTATTCTGACCACACACAAGGATGCATTGCCGCAACTCTGTCTGTGGGATTGGGGGCATGTGTGGTGGAACGTCATTTCTCTCTCGACAAGAGGTTACCGGGCCCAGATCATTCTAGTTCTTCTGACCCGGAAGAGTTAGCTTTGCTGGTAAATATGATAAGGGAAGCTGAAAAAGTTCTTGGTAGTGGACATAAAAGTCCATGCAAAGCAGAACTCGATAACCGGGAAGCTATGAGGAGGAGCATCGTTGCTGCTTGTGATATAGAATCGGGGACAGTTCTGGATGAAAAACATATTGCTTTTAAGCGTCCTGCGTTAGGGATAAGTCCGAAACATTTTCCGCACATACTTGGCCGGAAAGCCACTTCCGATATTCATGAGGATTCTTTTATTTATTTCCGATTTCTTGTATAGTTATATTATATAGTGAGGCAGAAAATATGTATACAGGAGGCTTCATGTTTTATGTCTAAAGCTATAGATAGGCTTTTCCTTTCGAGCAGTTGCTTCAACGATAAAACGGTTTTTCAGATGATGGATATTGTCTCTTCATTTGGAATGGCTGGCTTGGAGTTGGGTTCTTTTAGCGGACGGGTTCCTCCCTGTGATGAAATACTGCAGGCTTCTAGGGAAAAAGGCGTTCGCTTGCTGGTTCATAATTATTTCCCTCCCGCATTTTCTCCATTTGTTATGAATCTTGGGGCTGAAGATAAAGCTGTGCGTGAAAAAAGTTTGTTGCTGGCAGAGAAAGCCATTTTGTTTTGTGAGCTTGCCGGGATTCCTTTTTACAGTGTTCATGCTGGTTTTTCCTGCCATGCTGAGCCAGAAGATTTAGGTTGTCCTTTGACTTCTCTGCCGCGTTTTTCAAAAGATCAAGCCGTTGATAATTTCATTCTCAGTATCCGTAGATTATGTTCTTTCGCCGTAGCTCGTGGAGTGTCGATTGCTGTCGAAAACCACGTTGTTGCACAATTTAACCTTGTCGACGGGTATAATGTTTTGTTACCGGGGGCCACCCCCGAAGAACTTCTTTATATTTTAAATGAATCCCGGGCAGAAAACATTGGTTTATTGGTAGATTTTGGGCACTTGAAGGTTACTTCGAATACTTTAGGGTTTGATGCCTGTGTGGCATTAAAAAAACTTCTTCCTTATACTTTCGGTGTGCATATCCATGACAATGATGGTTGCAGCGATATACATCTTCCTATCCATGAAAAAGCTTGGTTTATGGATTTGCTTAGAGATAGTAGTTATTCTAATTTTTTGCTGGTTCTGGAAATGCCGGGTTTGTCCTTAGACTCTCTCGATAAACAGATCGCCCTGTTCAATAAGGATGGACGGTAATTTTTATGACAAAAATAAATAAAAGTCTTTGCCCTCTAGAATCAACTTTGCGTCAAGTTATGGAGCACCTTAACAAGGGTACTAATGGAATGGCCTTGTTTGAAGATAGTGCAGGAGTCCTTAAAGGACTAATGACTGATGGCGATATTAGGCGTGCAATTTTAAGTGGAGCAAGCTTGGATGATCTTGCTGTAGATTATTTAAATAGGGATTTTGTTCACTCCATGGCGGGGCGTCCTCAAAGTGAGTATAGGAAAATGCTGAGTAGTAAAATTCAGCATCTTCCTATTGTTGATGAAGAAGGGCGGCTTATCGATATTTTTTCATTTAAAAAGGAAGCATTGTTACCCGTAGCCTCTCCTTCCCTTTCCGGAAATGAATTGAAATATGTTACCGATTGCATTGTTTCAAACTGGATTTCATCTCAAGGCGAATATGTTAAGAAATTTGAAAAGAGTTTTAGTGATTTTCATGGAGGTTGCTTTGCTTTAACAACAAGTAGCGGAACGACAGCCTTGCATCTTGCTCTTATTGCATGTGGTATCGGTCCGGGGGATGAGGTAATTGTGCCTGACAGTACCTTTGCCGCAAGTGCTAATGTAGTCGTTCATACCGGGGCTTGTCCTGTTTTTGTAGATGTTTCTCCTGATCACTGGACAATCGAGCCAAGTCTTATCCGTAAGGCACTTACTCCAAGAACAAAAGCCATTTTACCTGTGCATCTTTATGGACATCCTGCCTGTATGGATGAAATCATGAATATTGCCGCTGAGTATAAACTTTATGTTATCGAAGATTGTGCGGAATCTCTCGGTGCGCGGATAAATGGTAGATTGACTGGAACTATGGGGACAGTAGGGTGTTATAGTTTTTTCTCTAATAAGGTTATCACAACCGGAGAAGGAGGAATGGTAGTAACTTCAGATGAAGCTCTATATCACAAAATGCAGCAGCTCAGGGATCATGGTTTGTCAAAAACTAGACGTTACTGGCATGATTATGCAGGGTTTAATTATCGATTAACAAATCTTCAGGCTGCCGTGGGCCTTGCTCAGATGGAACAGATTGAATTTTTCTTAAGTTCCCGCAAAGAAGTTGTCAGAGAATATCAGAAAGGTTTAACAGGTATTCCTGGATTAGTTCTTCCTGAAGAGCAGTCTGGAATTGAAAGTATTTTTTGGCTTTACACTGTCCTTGTAGACAAAGATGAATTCGGACTCGATCGAGATTCTTTGATATCCCGTTTAAATGAGGTTGGTATTGATTCCCGTCCGTTTTTCCCCGCGCTACATAGTCAGCCTGCTTATAAGAGATGTCATGTGTCGGGCTGCTTTCCTGTGGCTCAGAAATTGCAAGAAGTTGGTATCAGCCTACCTACAGGGAACACCTTGCCGCTTGAAGAGGTTAGGAAGGTCTGCAAATGTATCAAGGCGTTTAGTAAAGGCGGCAAGGGTATAAAGTAGTTAACGGGGAAATTGGATGAAAAAAAGAAAAGTTTGTTTGATACCTGCCAGGGGGGGGTCAAAACGTCTTCCCCGAAAGAATGTCAGAAGACTTGCTGGCCATCCTCTTGTTGCACATACAATTATGGCTGCTGTTAATTCTGGATGTTTTGATGATGTGATTGTGTCCTCAGATGATCTGGAAATTCTTGATATTGCCGTTAGATATTCGGCCTCAGTTGATGCTCGTCCCAAGAATCTTGCCGGGGATACAATTAAAGCTACAGAAGTTGTTAATGAGTTTCTTATGCGCCCGGAAAACAAAGCAAAATGGGATGTAGTCTGTATGTGTCTCCCGACTTGCCCTTTGCGGACTCCGCAACATTTGCAAGATGCTATGGATATTTTTGACAAAAATTATCATAAGACTCCGTTTTTGATCGGGGTTACGCAATATGAGTTTCCCCCGCAGCTTGCACTAGATCTTGACAGCGATGGCGTTATGTCCACTCCTGTTGAAATAGATGCTTATTTGAATACACGCAGTCAGGATATCAAACCATATTATCACCCTAACGGGGCTGTATATATTGCGACTGTTCCCGCTTATCTTGAAAGAAAGACTTTTTTCGCCCCTCAAATGCTGTCATCGATTCTTCCGCAGGAGGCTTCTTTGGATATCGATTATGAGTACCAGTTTGTTTTAATTGAAAGTTTTCTTAAACATTTTGAAAAAAAACAGGCGGTCGTAAATGGTTAATTGTAAAGAAAAAGCTGCGTCTATAAAGGGTCCCGTTTTTCCTATTCTTACTGCTTTTGACGAATCCGGTGATGTTGATTTTCTCTCGATTGAAAAATATGTGGAGTTTTTGATTTCATCAGGATGTAAAAATTTGATGGTTACAGTTGGTACAAGTCGTTTTAATCTCTTGACTGAGCAGGAAATGCTGGATGTTAATTCATGTGTTGTTCATGCCGCGGCAGGAAAAGCCTTTACTATTGTGACAACAGGCCCGTTAGGTTCTGAGCGATCTGCAATAAAATTTGCGCGTCATGCTGAAGATATAGGGGCGGATGCGATTCTTGGTGTATATCCTGAGCGATATTATGGCGATGATGCTATAGCCGGTTTTTTTGAGAATATATGTAAAAGCACTTCTGTTGGGGTTATGGTACACATGGCTCAAATGAATAGTGGTGCAGCAAGGTTTCCTGCAACGCTTCCATATAGTGTTGATTTGCTTGAAAGGCTTTGCGAGCAAGAGAATTTTGTAGGAATGAAGGAAGAAAGTAATTCACCTGCGTTGATTTATGAATATAATCGCAGGTTGAAGGATAAAATGACGATTATTGGTGGAGCTGGAGGTATGCGAGCCTATTTGACTGCATGGAATTGGGGGCAGCCTGCTTACCTTGTCGGTATCGGAAATTTTTTACCGCAAATTGAAATAGATTTTTATAAACATTTGTGCAGTGGAAATATTGAAGCGGCAAAAGAAATCGTGTTCAATTATGAAGGGCCTTTTTTTTCTGAAGCAATCAAAGCAGGATGGCATCCAGCTTTGAAAGAGGCTCTTGATTACATGGGGCTTATGTCGGCCTGTGAGCGCGAACCATTGCAAAGACTTGAAGGGGATGCCCGGGAAAGAGTTAGATCTGTTATTTCTGGAGAAGGATATGCCGTCTGAAATTGAAATTAATGGTCGCAGGGTTGGGGGTGGACATCCTGTTTATATAATTGCTGAGATGGCTTGCGCCCACCACGGCAGCTTTGAAAAGGCTATACAGCTGCTTAAGGTTGCAGTTGAAGCAGGCGTTGACGCGGTTCAGCTACAGTTCTTTTCCCGCGAACATCTGATGAGCCCTGCGCACCCTGCTTATACTCTTTTGGGGCAATTAGCCTTTACTTCTGAAGAGTGGGGTAAAATATATGATGAAGCCCGCCATTCAGGACTTGATGTTTTTGTCTGCACGTATGATGTCCCTAGTGTCGAACTGGCTTTAAGGCTGGGAGTTGACGGCATTAAGTTGAATTCATCAGATCTCTCCAATTTGGAGTTACTTAAAATTGTGGCCCGATCTGGATTGCCTTTTACTATCGGAACCGGAGCTTCTACCATTGAAGAAATTACAGAATCGGTCACTTTTGTTAAGAAGCATGGCGGAAGCAATGCAATTCTTATGCATGGTATGCAGGCCTTTCCCACTGAGATTTCTGACGCGCATATAAATAAAATAAATTTTTTTAGATCATTATTTGATCTTCCGGTAGGCTATCAGGATCATACCAATGCCGATAATCCATTCTCACAGGTTATTGATCTGCTCGCCATTGGAGCTGGGGCTTGCCTAGTTGAAAAGCATTACACGCTGGATCGATCTTTGAAGGAAACAGATTATCAGGCTGCTCTTAATCCAGATGAATTGGCTACTTACGTGAAGACTGTTAAAGCTGCATGGGAGGCAATGGGGTCACTTTCCCTGCAACCTTTGTCAAAAGCTGAGCATAATTATCGTTTGTTTCAGAAGAAGAAAATTGTCGCCTCCCATGATCTGAGTGCTGGTCATGAGTTGGTTTCGGCAGATTTTTCTTTTTTGCGCACAGGAAGCGTAAATGGCTTTTCTCCTAACCAGGCACAATCCATCGTGGGCATGCTGCTTACAAAGGAGATTAAAAAACTGGAAACTTTGCTTCCTGAAGTTCTGGAAGATTAATTTGTTTTATATTTTCAGGAAGGTGCATGGCTGTGGAAAAGTATAATATAAAGTTGGCGACACTTAAAATCGCGGCCGTTGAAAAAGCCTTTAATGTCAATAGGGTGATCTTGAACGGATTGAAAGTGTGGCCTTTAGTCAGGCTTCATTTGTACAGAATCCTTTTCTGGAATAAAAATGATTTCATTCCTCAAGAAATAGTTTGTTTTAATATACCCAACTATAGTAAAGATTTTCCAGAGTTGGCTCGAAATGTTTCTAGGACTGAGTTGTTGTGGTTTTCAGATCCTGAGTATCATAGTGATATGGTAGGCGGTAAATATTACTCTCGTTTTGAAGATCCGTTTATTGAAATGTTCGGGAAGTATGATATAAGAAAAGTTGAGTTTCAAAGTGCGCAGTCGCAGCAAAAACGTCCTCGGTTGCATGAACCCTATTATTTATGCCCAGTGATTGAGTCTGCAGCCGTTGCAGCGCAAAATATCCCTGAGATTGAAAATTTTGAAGAACTAGCTATTATTATTGAGAGCATTTGTGGTGTGAAGTTGGATACGCAGCAGATCTTTAGAAGCTCTGCTATTGTCTTTTTTTATACGGATTATTTTTTAGATTTGTTGAAGAAAGTCAGCCCGAAAGCTGTCTTTTTAGCTTGTTATTATTCCGAAGTTAAGATGGCTTTGATCAGGGCTTGTAACATGTTGGGGATTCCAACCGTTGAGTATCAACACGGAAAGCAGGGCAAATATCATTGCATGTATACCCACTGGACAACTATTCCTCAGGGGGGATACGAACTTTTACCCCGTTTTTTTTGGAATTGGGGAAAGGAGTCTGCTGATAATATATCTATCTGGTTGGATGATGACGAGGTCAATCATACGACTCTGGTTGGGGGCAATCCGTGGCTTGGGTTGTGGGTGAATAAGATGTGGCCTGAAGATTTGGAAATTGTCAGCAGTATAGAGCAAGTCATTCAAGGTAAAAAAGCAATTCTTGTCACTTTACAGCCGTTAGCTGAGATCCTTCCGGATATTTTAATTACTGCTATGCGTAAAAGCCCTGAAGATTGGGTTTGGTTTTTAAGGGTACCGCCAGCGCGTAAGTCTAGAATGGATGAAGTTTTGGCGGTCTTAAAAGCTAATGGCATTGAAAATTATGAGATTGAAATATCTAATAAGGCCAGTCTTTATAGCTTGCTGAAGAGGGTTGATCAGCACGTTACTTGTTATTCAAGTGTCTGCTATGAAGCGCTCAGTTTTGGAATTAATTCAGTACTTATTCATCCTGTGGCAAAGGACCTTTATCCAGAGTATATTGAGCAAAAAATATTTATATATGAATCTGACGGTGAAGCCCTTGTTAGGACTCTAGAAGGCAAAATAAATAGCAAATTTATACCTGAAATGAATCCATATATTGTCACAGAACTTAAGGCTGCACAAAAGAGTGTTGGGGTTATCCTTGCGCAGGACAGATTGAATAAAATAAACATAAGTGAGTAAGGTTATAATTAATATGTTGTTATTCGACTGAACCTGAATGCCTTACCCTGGGTAACTTTATGGTAATGTTTTAGATTCGTTAGACCCTTTTAACCGCACAGTCTTAGGCCTTATTTTATGTCCAAATTAAAAACTCCTCTCGTAACTGCAATTGTTTCAACTTATGCTTCAGAGTGTTTTATGGAAGGGTGTCTTGCCAACCTTGTGGGGCAAACGATCTTTGATGACATGGAAATTATTGTTATTGATGCGGCTTCTCCAGAGAATGAAGGGGATATCGTTCGCTCTTATCAGGAGCGTTATTCTAATATTCGCTACATACGCACACCTGAAAGGATTGGTCTTTATCCCGCATGGAATATTGGTATACGCGAGGCTAAGGGCAAGTATTTGACTAATGCAAATACTGACGACAGGAAGCATCCTCAGTGTATTGAAAAGCTTGTTAAAGCTCTTGAAGAAGACCATGAATTTGTTCTTGCATACAGCGATTGTGTCATTACTGACGAAGCAAATTGTGAGTTTAGTGAAGGGCGTGAAATCGGCCGTTTTGACTGGCTTGATCACGATCATTTGAACCTGATTCGAAGGTGTGAAATTGGCCCGATGCCTTTGTGGCGGGCTTCTTTGCATGAAGAAATAGGTTTGTTTGATGAGTATTTTATCGGAGCAGGAGATTACGAATTTTGGCTTAGGGCTTCGCAAAAACATCGTTTTATTCATTTGAAAGAAGATCTGGGGCTGTATTTACAGCACGATAATAATTTGGAAACGCGCAATATGCGGCGCAAGCTGAATGAAGAGTATTATATAAAATCCACTTATATAAAGTCATTTCTTAAAGATTCTTCTTCATCAAAATTGCCGGCCCTTTTAACGCTTCATACTGATGCTGTTAAGTCTTTTGTACGAAATCAGAAGTCGGTAACAGCAGAACAATTGAATTTATTTGAGTATCATTATTACGCCAGTGCTCTGCTTCTGGCCAAGGTCGGCATGGTGGATGATGCCATCAAAATGCTTGATGACTGGCTCCATTCGGTCAATGTATCGAAAAATATTGGTCATCTTCTTTATGCTCTTCTTCTCTGGCAGAATGAGGAAGTTGATACTTCAGCCAAAATGGTTAGCTTTGTTGTCAGCGACAATGCTCATCCTGAACTTCTGGCGAGGACTCTTGAAAGTATTTTTAAACAGCAACATGAAAACTGGGAGTTAATTGTTCTCTCATCTGATGAAGAGTTAGGTGGACAATTAGAAAAAACTTTTTTTGACAAGTTGTCTGCTCTTGCTAAATATCCAAATTTAAAGGGCCGAATCGAAGCTCTGCAAGATGATAAATTTCATCTACTTTCGTACGGTCACTCAGATGATAACGGTATTTCAAATACTGATGAAGCGTTGCAACAGGTCTTGAATCGTGTTTCAGGTGATTATGTCTGCACACTTTGCTCGGGGGAAGTTCTCACTCCTTCTTATATTTTAAAGGCTGTTTTGAAACTGGGACAGGACAGTGAAGCCGGGTGGGTTTCTCCAAAGGCTTTGTTTTTTGGGACGAGTGCTGCTCCTGCATGGGGAGTGCCTTTTTCATTGAAACAGTCCCTTGCTGAACCTCCTGCTCCAGGCGCAAGTCTTTTTCGGTATAATGCGTGGAAGGATTTGCAAAACTCTTCTTCTGTTTTTTCAACATTTGAAAAATGGGGACTATGGCTTGCCCTTGCTGAGCATGGGTGGAAAGGATTATCCCTTGCTGACTTTGGCGTAATAATAAATATAGTTCATATAAATGATTTATTGGCTGAGAAGCAAAGAGCACTTCATACAGTTATTACTGAACATCCGTGGTGGTATTCAGTGAAGGGAGCCGGGGAAGTTGCAGTTAAAAGTGAGGCTGTAGCTCAGTATGATAATGCCGTAGATAAAAGACAACGAGCAGAAGTTGTTAGAACTTTAATGAGTGAATCCGGCAACAACTCTTCCGTTGATTCAGGGAAATTTCGTTTGGCCTTGCACTATTGGAAAAAGAAAAAAACAGATAAAGCCCTCGAACTGCTTGAGCAAATTCTTTCTGATAATTCAGATAATTCTGAAGCCGCAGAGCTTAAAAAGATTATTATTGCAGCATCAGTGTAAACGTTATTCAACTGATATCTGATTTATATATTGAACATGAAAGAAGAACTGTTAACAGTTCGACTTTTGGAGATCTAATCTCGTTAAGGTTTGTTACTGCTGGAAAAAATAAAATTTACATTACCATTTGATGCCTTTAAATATTACATCCTTGCGGATGTTCTTTTCGAATTTGGCGACCAGTTTAAAAATTGAAGCCATCACTTCTTCAGTTAGATAATGAGGAGTAACTCCGACCTCAAGCAATCCTTGATAGATCGGGTTATAGTAGTGATCTTCTGCTTCTTTTCTTGGGTTTTCCAGCTGTTGAATGTTTACATCATAGCCAAGGTTATTCCCGACTTTTTGCACCAGAGCTGCAATTTCATTGACAGAAAACAGTTCCATGATCTGATTAAATATTTTTAGCTCTCCAGATTTTGCAGGAGAAAGAGCGGCTTTTTCAATACATTGCAGAGTGTCATTAATGTTTATGTACCCTCTGGTCTGCCCGCCTTTTCCGTAAACTGTTAAGGGATATCCGGTCACAGCCTGAACAATAAATCTGTTTATTACAGTTCCGAAAATTTCATCATAATTAAAGATCGTGCCTAGACGTTCGTCAAGGGCTGACTCTTCAGTTTCAAGCCCGTAAACAGGACCTTGCATCAAATCAGTAACTTTTAAGCCCCACGTACGTACACAGAACCACATCAAGTCTGTGTCCATGATTTTGGTCGTATGGTAGAGCGAAGAAGCTTGTCGTGGGAAAAGAAATTTATCTTTGCGGCCTTTGTGTTCTACATCAAGCCAGCCTTCTTCTATATCAATGTTTGGCGTGCCGTATTCTCCCATCGTTCCTATATGAACAACATGTGTTTTCGGACTTAAATCACGAAGTGCAAACATCAAGTTGTTTGTAACCAGAAGATTGTTGGAAAGAGTTTTGTTGGCATATTTGTAGTTCAGCAGAGAATACGGTGCTGATGGCTGCTCCGCATAATGGAAAACAGTGTCAGGGATTTCGCTGTAAGAATAATCCTCGGCCCATTGGTATTCCACTGTTCCATTGAATAGTGATCGCATGATTTCCGGACAGGTCAGATCTCCGATAACGACTTTGATTTCAAAGCCCGTTTTTTCATACCATATTTTTGCTCGCTCCTGTAAGGTCGGGAGAGAATACAACATGCCTACATCGAGTTCTGTGCAGGCGTTGCGGCGCATATAGTTATCAACAACGGTTACCTGATGTCCGCGTTTAGACAGATACATTGCGGTCGGCCAGCCTAGGTATCCGTCTCCTCCGAGGATTAATGCGTTCATGCTATGTTTCCTTTTCAGGTTAGTCTTTGGAATATGGGTTGATTGTGGTTTTCTTGGGTTCTTCAAGGAGACCGTAGTTCAATAGAAAATGTTTTAATTCTGTGGGCGTTAAAGCAATTTCGTTGGCCGAATTGTATGGCCGATCAATAGTTGTGGAAATAGTGCCGGGGTATTTGTAGGAAATGTTTTTATAAAGATCTCTGAAAGCGGGAAGAATCGCAAAATAATTTTCAAGCTCAACGGTTCGACGCGTTTCTTCAAAATTCATAAGCTCTTCATAAAGTTTTTCGCCGGGTTTTGATCCAACAATGTCGATTTCTATGTCTTCAGGATTATGCCCATATCTAGGAGCAAGCTCCTCTATCATTACTTTTGCCAGATCGCAGATGCGGATAATCGGCATTTTTGTGACAAATACTTCTCCGCCTTTTGCATATTGAACCGAGTCAATAACCTGACTCGTAGCCTGACTTATGCTCATAATGAAGCGGGTCATCTCTGGGTCGGTCAATGTGACTGTTTTGCCTTCTTTAATCTGCTCCCGGAAGATGGGGATAACAGAACCTCTTGAACCCAAAACATTTCCAAAGCGGGTTGACGCAAATACCGGCCCTTTTCGTGTTGAGCTATTTGCCGCTGTGATAAGTCTTTCACCCATTAGTTTAGAGGTACCCATGACGTTTGTAGGGTTGACCGCCTTGTCTGAACTGGTAAAAATTACTTTTTCAACTTTGCATTCACTTGCCGCATCGATTATATTTTTGACCCCTAAAATATTAGTTTGAACAGCCTCGAAAGGGGATTTTTCACAAAGAACAACATGTTTATATGCTGCCGCATGAAACAATATATCTATTCCAAGGCATTTTCTGCTTAATTCGTCCTTGTCTCTGACATCTGTAAGAAAGAAATTTGCATTTGGATAGTTTTTGTAGCGTTGTTCCATGAAAAAAAGCTCAGACTCGTTGTTGTCCAAGCCGACAAGTTCACCGACTTCATATACATTTAGCAACTGGTTTATAAGTTCTGAGCCGATAGTTCCGCATGCCCCTGTAACAAGTATGATTTTATCTTTTAAGTAGGAAAGGGCCACGTTTCGTCTCCTGTAAATTCTTATGTCGCGCTAATGTTTATGATTAAGTGCTAAACCTACCAGATTGTTATACCATGCGGCAAGTCCTCTTCGAAGCCGGTAATAATAGAAAATTAAGGTGGCCGGTCATTTTTTACTTCATTTTTGTGATCTCACCCCGTAAAGAGCTTCGCGTATGTCAAGGTAACAGTCATCGTTGTCACTGTTCCACCGGCATGGTTTGTTTATTGGCGGATATGATTCTTTAAGTTTCTGCATGGCTGCAAGAAACTTTTCCTGATTATTAAATAGGGGAACGATTTTATTAATATTATCCCAGTTTAAAAACCAGTCAGGAAAACGGTAAAATGGGAAGCTTGTGAAGGCTTTTTCTCGTATCTCGCGATTCAGATCAAGGCGGAACCACCAAGGGTGAAGGGATGTAATTTCTTCTTTGCTGGAAATATTTGAGATATCGCTTAATCCTGGGCGACGGCAGGCGTGCCGGTATATGAAAAGAGGTATGTCCGTAGTTACGGAGGTCCAACCGTTTTCAACCAGACTTATCCATATCTCAGCATCTTCTCTGTTGGTGAGGTCTTCACGGTATAGTCCTAGCTGTTCTAGGGCACAACGTCGAAGCAAAGAAGAACTGGGAGATGGGCACGCTATAATTGTGTTAATTGGGGCGTATTCATCGCCCCATGCAACGTGGTTGTCTTTTCCAAAAACAAGGGTTTTAGGTGTAATCCATGCGGCCCTTGGATTTTTTTTCATGAGGCTTATACCCACGGCAAAATAATCTGGAGTAATCATGTCATCTGAGTCAAGGGTAACCACAAATTCGCCACTGCTCTCTTTTATGCCTCTGTTGCGGGTTCCGCCTTTGCCTCTATTTTCCTGTGTGATCAGTTTAATTCTGCTGTCATCCAGTCTTTCGAGGAGCTCCTTGGCGGTATCATAAGAATTATCAGTTGACCCGTCATTGATGATAATTACTTCCCAGTTAGTCCAAGTTTGTCTGACGACTGAAGTTACAGCCTCTTCGAGGTAATGTCCCTGATTAAATAGCGGAATTACAACACTTACTTTTTCAGGTCCGGAAATCGGTTGATTTTGTAATGAGAAATTCAGGACTATTTGCTTGTACAGCCTCATCAGCGCAGGGCGTTCACCCACCACACTGAAGCTTGTTTCCATCATCTGACGGGCATTTTCTGTTTCTCCTGAGAATATGGCAAGCAGGCAGTAGCGGAAAATATGTTGGTCATAATCTTCAACTGATTCCAGAATTCCATTTTGCAGTTTTTTAAAAAGTTCCATTGTCTGCGTAATATGGTGCTGATAAATATCGGTCAGTTCTCTGACGGGAAGAGTTGTGAATTTTCGTTCAAAGATTTTTTTTTGATACTTTTCAAGGACGCTGTTTTCTTCGTCCATGATTCGTTGTTCATTTTCTTTTTGAGTTCTTTTGGAGCTGGCTGGAAATTTTTGTATATATGTAGAAGGCAGAATTTTAAATTTTGTTTGTAAAGATAGTCTGAGCAGTAGTTCCGGCAGAGCGAAAAAAAATAAATTCTCACGGAGAATGGATGTATGCGGTTTAAGCAGCTCATTTCGTAAAATTGTTAGAAGCGGGTAAAAAGGATTTTGTAGCATATCCAGAACAAAAGAGCTTGATGAAGGATTCTTTCCGGGAGTATGACTAACAACCGCAAGTCCGCAGTTGGGGCTGTTTTTTATATCCGCAATGGCTGACGGGAAGGCATTTTCGGAAAGATCAGCTCCTCCATTAATAATAATAGTTAGCCCTGTTGGATGGTGTGCAAGTTCTTCCTGTAGGGCTTTTTCTAGGAATACTGTGGAGGATGAAAGCTCGGGGGCAAGAAAAAGGTCTAAGCGGTTTGTTTCTTTTGCAAGTTTTTGTAGCATTAAAACTGTCCGCTCAGGGACACCGGCAGCAGAAATTGCCAGACGGTTGTTTTCAATTCTCTCAAGTATGGTTCTGATGCGTGGTTCTGGAAGATAGGTTCCGGGAGGACAGGTCAATATATACGCGACCGGAGTTGTTTTATTTGTCATTTCCTATGTGTTCCCTTTTTATTGGAATAGTCTGACTGTAAACCTCCCCAAGTTCGTGCCATCCGAAAGTAGCGTTTTCTTGGGGCGAATGTGTTTGGACATATTCGACTGGCGTCATGTCTCCGAGTGGCTCATGTAACCATTCTTTATCATATTCTCTAATTCAGTCTTCGGCAATTATTATGATACGGGCTCTTTACCCAAAGGAGTCGTCATCAAGATTCCCTCCAAGAAATTTATTAATATATCCTTCTGCGTCATAATCTCTTGCAGATGCTTATTCTCAAATGTTTAGCAATTTGAAGTGTTGTTTTGCCTACTGCTATTAACTTTTGTTTGTCTATATTAAATTCATATAGCGTTCTTATTATTTTTTTGTTCGTCAATGTTGCGGATTGCGGATTCATATATCAGTTTAAGTGGTTGAGAATTTGATCATATATAACTGTATGCATATTTTATATCCAACTGTCTGGAAATACAATTAATCATTACTCTTAAGTATAATTGCAATCAAGTTGATAAATTAAAAAAGTTTACAGAATATACAGAGCAAACTTTAATCTACTTAAAATGAGCCGTTGAGATGTGAATATGAATTTATCAGTGTATGATAACTATTTAAAATGATAAGTTTTAATAGATAGAGTCTGGTCTACGTGATAAACTGCGTAGCTTGACTTATTTTAATCATTATTAGTTTGATAAAGTAAAATCGACCACTTAATTTGTTAAATAAAATAGTTGAATTGATATTTAAGGTGAATGCATGCTAACATTCAATTGTTTTTGATGATGACTATGCTATTGGCCAAGAAGCAGGGGAAAGTGGACGAAAAAGCATTACAAATTAACGACAGCACCTTTTAATATTTTTAGCATAAATAAAAGAAGAATATTGTTAATATATAAGGACCTTTATGATGTTTTAACATGGTTGAAATTTTCATCTTCAAAAAAATGTTACAATCGCTTGCTAGCCCTATTGGTAGGCTGATTGACATGGCAAATGTTCCCAAAATAACATTTTTAGATTCCAAGTCGTTTGTTTGGTGTCACCCCGCATAACAGTATGAAATTTGATGAGATCGCCAAGGTTTCCTTGGCGATCTTTTTTATTATGATCCATTAATCACCAATGTCCACATATTCTCCTTATCCATCTTTTCAATCTCTCTGCACGGTTCAGCCGTAAAAGTGGGGACAGAGTGGGGACAAAATTAACTTTCGCCATAAAAAAAGGGTCCACAAGCAATCGTTAAATTGCATGTAAACCCTTGATTTAACCGTGGTACCCAGAGCGGGACTTGAACCCGCACAAGCCGAAGCTCGAGGGATTTTAAGCCCGTTGAAATAATAACTGCCATCTGTGATTTAACGTTCCTAACCGCTTTGAATCCAAAAGATTCATAGTGTAATATCCTGTCTTCACGGTCACTAGTGTTTATTAGTGTATCTATAAAAAGTGGGACAGGAGTGGGACAGAAATGAGCACCAAGAGTTTTGAAGCAACTAAGTATACCGGAGTCAGATTTCGCAGTCATAAAACACGCAGGCATGGAGTTCATCTCGATAAGTATTTTGTGATCCGGTACAAGGTTAATGGCAAGCTGCGTGAAGAAGGACTCGGATGGGCTTCCCAAGGCTGGTCTCCGGCCAAAGCTCATAAGATCAGATCCGAAGTCACTGCGAACATCAAACTTGGTGTCGGCCCCCAATCTCTCGGAGAATTCAGAGAGATCAAAGCCGAAGAGCAGAGAGTTAAAATCGTTGCCAGCAAAGCTCGGAAACCTTTCTCCGAAGCAGGGGAAACATACATTGAAGAGTACGCCAGAAACAATAAGAAGAGTTGGAAGCATGACCGCACCCGCTTCAAACTTCACCTCGTGCCGGTCATTGGAAAAATCAGCCTTGATGATCTGACCTTCCAGCATATTGAACTTCTCAAAAGTTCTGTGACAGGGAAGGGGCTTGCCAAGGCAACGGTTGTGCAGTGTCTCGCGCTTACGCGGCAGATTTGCAATTACTCCATTCAAAGAGGATGGCTGAATGGGGCTAATCCGGTCAAAGGCGTTAAGTTTCCCAGAGTCAATAACCAGAGACTCCGCTACTGTTCTCTTGACGAGGAGACTGCTTTCTTTGAGATGGCTGTTCAAAGGAGATACCTTGATTGCCACGATATCAGCTTGCTCAGTCTTTATACCGGCATGCGGATGGGAGAAATTTTTGCTCTTACCAGACAGGATATTGATCTTGTTGAGAACAGAATCATTATTAAAGGCGAATCCGGTGCTGACGATGGACCCAAGTCCGGAAGAAGCAGAGTTGCGTACATCACTGAAAAGATACTGCCGATGCTGGCAACTAGAATCCCCGATTTGCTTAGTATGGAGTCCTTGCTGTTCCCCGGTCCTTCCGGTGATATGCGGAAAGAAATCGGAGAAAACTTCGCAACTCTGATGAAGCATCTTGGATGGAATAAAGGCGTTACTGATCGCCGGTTGCGTTTTTGTGCTCATTGTTTTCGTCATACTTTTGCTTCCCGTCTTGTCGCCAAGGGTGTTCCTCTTCCTGTTGTTCAAAAAATGATGGGCCATGCTACTATTCAGACCACTATGCGCTACACTCATACTCATGATGATCAGTGCCGGAATGCCGCTCAACTGCTGGTTTAAACCAGCGGGTTAGATTCCTCTATGAACCAGTCAACAAACGGTTCGCGGGTGTAGAAAACTTTACGATTACGTTTAAATCGTCCTTCTAAAGGTCCAGTTCCTTCGCAATCCATCCTGCGCATTGTTTGGGCCTTGATGAGTCCGCCTGTATATTTTTCCACGCCCTGTCTGCATAGAACTGGGGGTAATGTGTTTAACAGGTGTTCTTTGAGTTCTTCTTTTGTCATGTGGCTACTCCATTAGAAGCTAGTTTCTGCTGTTGCACACTAAACATGAGAATTATGCTCAGTAGTTCCATCTAATCCGCATAGAAGTTCTTGAATTGCTGTCAAAGCTTCTTGACCTTCTTTGCGGATTCTTTTTTTGTCATGACTGCTTAACTTACCTTCTTCAATTGCTTGCCCGTAAACAGCTATGAGTTCACCGAATTCTTTGACGGCTTTAACCAGACTTATATTGGAGCAGTTCTCTTCAGGTATTCTTATGAAAAGTCCGCCCATGCTTGCGGCAAGATGGTGTATAGGAGAATCGGAACGGCAAGCCTTCATCAATGGTTCAAGAAGGTCGGCTCCAAGCTTGTGGCTAGTATTCTCAGAGTTTAGTTCATTCATGAGAACATGATATTTTTTGCCAACCATTTCCGCTACAGCTCGTGCTCCGATATCTGAGTCAAGAACCATTTTTCGAACTATATCTATGAAGCTCATGTGATTACTCCTGAAATTTACGCCGCTATTAACGTGACCATGAACCAAAGAGAACGTATTCTACATCCGACTACTTTCTATTTATTTAGTTTTAGGCTTAGGTCCGGTTTTTTCTCTGCTGCGGTCTGGAAGAATATTTGTCGGCATTTCGTATTCATCACGGAGGATATCAATATATTTTTGAGGACATTCTCCACCACGGATAATCGAAGATACCCTCGCAGGGGTTAGATCAAATCGTTTTGCAAGCATAACATTTGTAATCCCAATCTTTTCCATCCATGCACGCCTCAAGAAGTGTGTTGGAATAGTTTCAGTAGTAAAGGATGCTTGCGCTGAGTCGCCAGTTTGGTTAATCATCAATGTAACCTCAATCAGTTGAAGGTTTATTTATTAACTGTGTGTTGTTGAGTTAATATATATTGTAAAAATGAAAACTAAGTCAACAAAAATAACAAAAAGTTTGCAATTTAATGAATAAAAATAATTTTAAGTCTAGATTACAGGATGTTATCTATCATCTTAGGGTCGAAGATCAGGAATTTGCTAAGGCAGGTGGCATCTCTAAGGCTACTCTTTCTGGGTATTTTGGGAGTGATCGCCAACCTAAACAAGATACAATTGCAAATTGGATTAACAAATACGATATTGACGCAAATTGGTTGCTGACTGGCGAAGGGCATATGTTCCGGAGACAAGATGAGATTTCAGTGGTTAATCTACCGCTAATAACCAAGAAGTTGATGGTCGTTGAAAGATCAATGGATAAGGCCGCAAGTCTCGCCAAGCTGGAGGCTATGAAAGCAGTCATTGAAGGCGAAATTCTGGCCGAAAAAACACAACAATCCAGAACCGATGCCGATCAAGTCGCGAATGGATAGAGCGTAAATCTAACTGGCCTGCATACTTTAAAGGTATGTGGGTCAATTTTTTTGACTAAAAATAGGATTATTTTGGTTATTGGTTTTTGTTAATAATTGTAAGAATATTTTGGCAAGGTGAGTGTCTTACCAAAAGTACTGATTGGTAAATGTCTTAAATCGTAAATAATTTAGTTGTATATAGAGTCGACAGGTGATCATAATGATGAAAAATATAGTCTTTTTGTTGATTGTTGCTTTTATTTTGACTGGGTGCGGGAACACTACGCTTGATACGTCATCCGAAGCAAAGTTTAAAGCTTCAGTTGAAACTTTAGTTAAAGAAATTAGTGACTCCGAAAAAGAGACTTTGCGTAATTCCTTTGCCGTGATTATTTCAGGTGGAGAAATAACAAGTTTAACCTCAGATGTGCGTGTTTCTGATCTTTATGCTCTTGGGGAGCAACGGATAAAATGGGGTAACCCTCTTTTCTCTAGTCGATTGAAGGGGATTGATGGCTATACTGCAAAAGATATTAATGAACATGCCGCTGTGGTCCTAAAAGAATACGAAGAGCGTGAACGTAAAGCAGAGATTAGCAGGCTCCAAAAAAGGTTAACAGAGTATAAATCAGAGCTTGCAGAGCTACAAAAATGTAATGCCGCCCGTGAGCAGGCAAAAGAAATTTTACCATTACTTGTCGTTAAGAGTGAATACTACTTGAATGAGTTAATGGATACTTTGGGAAGGCCAATGGGCAGAATTGAGTCGGCTGACGTAACTGCAGTAGTACAAAATGATAGTTCTTATGATGTCAGCTTTATTCAGTTTAGATTTGCTATAAAGTCTGGTGAGCGACAGGTCTATCTTGATAAAAAAATTTCGTTTGCTCCTTCTATTAAGTCGGGGGAATCTAAGACTGTTGAGCAGAAGATGGGGATAGAATATGATTGTTTGAAGTTCAACCCTAAGCAAGTAAAAGTGACAGTTACTCCAATTAAATCTGAAACAACTGAGTCTGCTCTGTTTGCAAGTAAGCATTTTTATAAGACTGAGAGTGAGTATTTAGGGTTGATTCGGGATGTTGAGGGGCGGATTGGAGCGTTGGATGCTACGAAGACTGTCAGTGAAGGTAATAGTCATAACGAAAAAATACAGCAATCCAGAAGCGAGAACGATCAAATAGTGAACGGATAGAGCGTAGGTCTGATTGCCCATATGTCCTGAAGGTGTGTGTGGCAATTTTTTTTGAGTAAAAATGGTGTTATTTTTGTTATTTGATTTAGTTTAAAATTTTAAAGATAGGTATGGTGTAGCGTGAATAACGAGGGCAAGACGATGGAGAGTTCTCGAGGGGATGGAGAAAAGTCACCGAAGAAGACATTTATTTCAACAGGTTTTCAAACTTGGGCAAATGAATTGGTGTCACTAGGTAAAAATTTTTATTGGATTGTACTAACTATAGGTATTCTTATTCTTTGGGGCTACTACTTCTCTATTCATTATTATCCGGTCGGGATTTCTGTGGATGAAGTGTTTTTATTTTTAGGTGTTTCCTTTGGATTTGGTGCACTGTATCTTTTTGGAGTAGCTTATTCATATATAGCATGTATGTGGCTATTTAGAGCTTTTGTTTCTTTTTCACATAATAAAAAGTTAAAAGATAATTACAAGAACTTTTATCAAGGGTGGTTTATAGGTAAGGTTTTTATTTTAATAAGTATTTTGTTGAGTTGTCTTCTTGGTGCTATATTATTATCTTTAAATGGTAATAATAGTGTATCCATTGGGTTGTTTGTTGTTCAAGGTTGTTTTTTAAATCATTATTTTGTTCATGATGTAAAAGAACTTGCTAGGGATTTTAGTAGGAAATATCTGCTTTTGCTAATTTCTCTTCCGCTTTTAGCTTTGCCCGTTTCTGGGGTATTTATAGACAGTACTTTTAGTTTGTTAGGTATTAGAAAAGAGAATGTAAGTGTTTATGTTGATGCTAAATATAACTCCGTATTAGACGCTCAGAGAATTGCTTTTTCTAAAACAAGTTCTCCTAATAATGTGTACATCGAAAAGTGCGTAGTCCATTCAACTGGAGTTGGAACAAAGTCTTATTTAGAGTTTTGGACTAAAGACAACGTGTCTAAAAAGATAGCTCTTCCAACCAAAGATTTAATTTTTGTAGATGGATAGTTTTTGTTAATGAGTCTAGTTTTATTTTTTTGTTTTTCATAATAGCTGAGCAGTCTGGTTTTATTAAGCACAATGTTTGAATCATTTTTCTATCTGAAGCTTCAGTCGGAGCAGGTTGATATGATAGTGTAAACCTCCCCAAGTTAGTGTTACCCGAAAGTAGAGTTTTCCTGGATGTTGACGTCTTCCCTTATTCTGTACCGTCAAGGTCAAGTAGTTAGTGGAGTTTTGAAACAAAATACCTATTAATTCTGTGATAATATTGCTTTTATAATGGTGTTTGGTTAATCTTCAAATTCACATTATGATTAATCGATATACTAGATTTTTTTGGTGATTTTAGGGGCGATGAGGCCTATTTGATCTATTTTATGTTTTAAGAATAGTTTTTTCAGCAGTGAAAGCAAAAAAATGAAAATGAGACAGAAAAAAAGTATTTCACAGTTGAGTTTTAACAGGTAGATGCGGAAAAAATATTATGGATTTTGATAACGAACGACTTAGACAAATGATTCAACATTACTCAGATTTTGCAGCTCCGACGTTGCCTATGTCATGTTCAATCGATAAATTAATTAATTTTGACCTTTGTAAAACGCTCTCTAGTACTTTAATTGACCAGTGTACTACATGGAAAACTGAAAAGGCTACAAGTTGCCTTCATAATCTTCTTCCAAATGCTCCCGGGTTGTATATGTTTGTATGGAGCCCATTAGTTCAATTGAAGTTTGAGGATAATATAGAGCGGACCAAAGTGATCTTGTATGTTGGCAAAGCAGAGAAATCTCTTTCTTCTCGCTATAATCAGGAATACAAGAAATATTTTAATGATAAGTTTGAGTTGTTATGGGATGATAATCCCGACAATAGGCGCGATAAGCTTAATAAGTATATGCAGTTAAGACCTATGTTTTATTGGTATACAGTTGTTAAAGATGTTAAGGCAATAGAGTATTTAGAAAGTAGGTTGATTGACCTTCTCTCTCCCCCCCTAAATTCGCAATGTCCAAAGGTGCGATTAAAACCTCCAGTTCCAGCTTTTTAGGAGAAATTATGGCTAATAAAACATTCATTCCAGCATTTAAGGCAAAAGTCGGAGACTGGAATTATTACATATGTCAGATGAAATATGCTGAGGTTGCACGGCAGGTAAACTTTGCACATGAGTTAAACGGAAATAGTGAGCTCAACAAATTGCTTCAAAGGGGCCTAACTAGCAGGACGGCAGATATTAAAGACTATTTACTTAAATCTGACCATCGTTTTCTAGGATCTCTCATTATTGCTGCCTGGGGAGGAGATCCTCAATATATGGCTGTACAAATTGAAGATAGAGAAAATGCTTTAGAGGGGTTAGATAGAAATTTTGGAATACTTACTTTTGATGGTACGCAGAATTATTTTGCGTTAGATGGCCAACATAGATTGAAGGCTATTAAAGATGCTGTAATGCTTAATCCAGAGCTCGGGCGTGAAGATATTTGTGTTTTGCTTGTTTCTCATATGGAATCAACAGAAGGAAGAGTCCGAACGAGAAGGCTTTTTACTAATATCAATCGTAACGCCAAAATTACAAGTAAATCTGAAAACATAGTCTTGGATGAAGATGATGGTATTGCTATTATTACGAGAAGATTTCTCGAAGAACATCCTTTTTTTAAAGAATCCCAACGAGTTAAAGTTATTACAAAATCTGGGAGTGACGGGGAGTTGAAGATTGCCCCTCCTGGTGTTTCCCCAAGTGATAAATTTTCTTTTACCTCTATCATGACATTATATAAATGTTTAAAGAGTTTAGCATTTGATTTACCTGTAACAGTCAAGAATGATTCTCAAAGACCTTCACCCGAAGTTTTAGAAAACGCATATTCCAAGCTATCGATAAAAATTGATGATTTAATGAAGAATTGTGGAGATGTTGCTAATCTTTTTATGAATGTTTCGTCTGCAAAAGAATTACGTGCCCCTAAAGATAAGGAATACGAGGGGCATGCGTTTACGCGGCCAGTAGTCCAGAATGCAGTCTGTGAAGTCTTAGCTCACGCAGTAGGAGGAGGCGATATTTCATGGGAAGATGCAATGCAAAAGTTGAATCTTTTAGAGTGGAGAATTGGACAAGCCCCATGGATTTCGGTTTTTGCTCCTCCGAAAAAAATGCTGTCTGGAAAAGATAACTCGAACCTACTTTTTAAAATATTATTGGCTCATATTGCCCCAAGAAGTAAGCAGAGTATTAAGGATGCGAGAAAAGAGTTTCAAGAAGTTAGGGGGCAGCAATATCCTATTGCTTATGATGATTTGGTTAAAGATAACTTCGATAATTAAGCAACTTTTGTCAGCGGGCAAGCTTTGCAATATTGCTCGCTGACAAATAAATTACAAACTACAAATCATGCAAGCTTGATCGTCATATTCATCATTGTCAATATCTTCGATTATAGCCTCTTGCCAGGAAATATTTGGATTATGTTCTGGTTTTTTTGCTAAAATTTCATCTTTACGAGCAAGGAGCTCTTTCAAAGTTTCGCCTTCAACCCAAGTATATTTTTTACCTGTTTCTGGATCAATTTTTTCAAAGGCCATAGCTTGTTTAAATAAGCCAGGATGATGCTCGTGCAATCCTATCCATTCATCTCGTCTTTGAAAAAAACAGAAGTAACATCCAGAGCGGCTACGCCATTTGTAGTATTCAGGTATTCCAACTGTTTCTCTTAATATTCTGAAAACATCATCTCTCACGATTCCATCTTCCTTAAATGGATAGACTGGAGTTACATTACTTCCTTGTTTAGCCACATATCCAATACGTTTTTCATCCGCACGAATGCCTATGTAGCTAACAACGTTGTCATTCCCCATGAATTTTTCTAGAGGCTGTATTTTCATCACTTTAGTGCACCATCTAGCTATCGGTGACGGAAGAAAGTTTTCATGCTGGAACATTTTAACTTGCATCTTTAGGTGATCTTCAAAGCTATTTTCACTGCCAAGTTTTATGATTTCAGCATCTAAGTAAGCTTCCATTTTATCTATAAAGGTGTAAACCTCTGGTAGCTCCACTCCTGTGTCTAAAAAGAAGTATTCAATATTGGGGTTAATCCCTTTTTCTTTTAGGTAGATAGCTAAAGCTGCACTATCTTTCCCTCCAGAAATTCCTAGTATATGTCTAACAGCTTTTTCCGAAGTCATTTTATTCTTCTCCGCATTGTTTTAACAGATCATTTACTAGATCAGTTAATACCGCTAATTTCAGTGAATCTGAAGATAAGCTTGATAGTGCGTTGTTGAGAGATTTTTTCACTAGTTCAATCGATCTTTCAGTATCGGAATCAATGCAAATAACTTGATCAAGTTCGTTTTGTCCTGGTTCGACCGTTTTAAGTAAAATTGTCCGAATATTTTTATCTTTATTTTGAGCTTGTTTAAAACAGAGTTTTTCAAGATCTAAAAGTTTTGTAGAATATTTAGACAATTCGAAACTAGCTTTGCTTACATCCGAATCTATCCATTTGGCACACGGTTTTTGCGCAACTAAGGAGAACACGCTTTCAATCCATTGTTCATTTGTGTTCTTTTTTGCAATCAAACATTTTATAAATGTTTTAATGCTATTAGTGTTAACTGTGTTGCGTTCAACATGCTGAAATCTATTCTGAAATTCATGTCGAATGTCTTCCGGTTCTGTCTGCTTTATTTTAAAAGCTTGGCAAAGGGATGCTTGAAGATCTTTAAGTAGATCTTGGTATACATACTTTAGGGCTCGTAGTGCTTCAATTAGTTCTTTGGTGAAAAAGCTTAATTGATCAGGGGTAGTGGTTAAGTTCTCATATCCACAGGCGATTGGTAGTCTCTTGAAGAATAATTCTTCTGGAGATGGGGCTTCAAAGTATGCTTTTCGTATTTGAATTGCCTTTTGAGGTAGTGATTCTGTTTTTTTTGAATATTCCGGTAAATTATGCATAAGCATTGCAAAGGGCCTAGCAATTGCCTGCAGGTCCGTGGGAGAGTTGCCGTTAAAAAATGCTTTGCCATACTGTCTGAATAAAGATTCATTTGCCCCTGAAAGCTTGAAGAGTTGAACGGAAAATAGATCCATTCTTTTTATAAAGAGTTCGTAACGGCTTGGCTGTAGCAATGGCAGGTATTTACCATCTTCATACAAAGCTATTTCCGATCTATTATATAAGTACGCAGCGGCGTATAAGATAGGCAGAACCCCTTCTTTTATTCCAAAGGGAGGTGCTGATAATTCGAAGTTAAGATCTGTAAAAGGTCTGGGTTTATCTTCAGTTTCTTCTAAGAAGTGTTGGATTTTATTCCAAACTGGAAGGATGTTGTACCGGTCATTTTTTTTTGATGGCGGTCCAAATTCCCAGGAGTCACCCGCTTTTTTGTGCAAGCCAGTTGCTTTTAAGACTGCATCATAAATACTTCTTTCGGAGGGGTATTTGATAATTCCTAAGTTTTCTTGGTTTTCATTTTTAAACATGGCTGCAATGAGCCTATTGCGACCAGTGGAAGCCTGAGCAGATGGATTTTGTTTGTTAATTAATTCATTCTTAATGGTTGGGGATAAATTATAAACTTCAGAAAGAATGTTTGAAAGTTTTTTTTGAAAATCTGTTGTCGTTGCGATCAATAATTTTTTATTTTTCCATGTCCAACGGTATTGCTCAGGATTTTTAATCAGCTGGATGAGAAGAGAATCTTCATAGTCCCTTGCTGCAATTAGGCTGTCTTTAAATTCACGCAAAGATACGGGGTCTGAGTTTAATTCATTTCTATTATCGCGTACTCGCCTTAGGGCGATGACTCTACTTACTGCTTTATGAATATCATCATAATTATCGCATAAAGCTAAAACTGTCATATCATCGAGTTTAGCAGCTAGTTTTGTAAACTCCTTTGAACTTGATTCTTTATCAGACGTAAGAAAATAGATGATTTTAGGGGAATTATCATTGTTAATTTTTGAAGCAGAGTGTTTGTCTGCAAAGTAGACCGAATAGAATCTAAAGGTTCCTGTTGTGATTGAATGTCTGTTCGCAACAATTGCTGGTAGCACATTGCGAGAGTTTAGATTCGCAGGAAGATCGAATCCTTTAATTTGGCTTAGTTCCTCATCTACTGCTGTTTCTATATCAAAATCGCTTCCCTGCCAGACTCGATATTCTTCATTAAATTTTCTAAATTGTATTAGTGATTTTCCCTGTAGCGCCGTGATGTCTTGTCCGTAGTTCAGAGTATTATGAGGGGAAGCTGCACGCAGTAAATTGTCTGAAGCTTTGATAGCTCCGTGCGCTCCAATTATATTAATCAGACCAATAGTCTTAAGTAAGTTTATTTCTGAAGGTCGAGCATCCCCGAGCCTTTCAAGGGCTGATACGACCTCTGCCCAACGACGGTGTGTTAAGTGGTCAAATATTGTGGCAGATTGATTTGCAATAAAATAATCATAGATTGCCCAAGGATATATAAATCCTTCAGTTTCTAGATGGTTTTGGAGGTTGTATTTAAATCCAAAAGGCTCATCGCTGCCAAGAAAACTGAATAGGGTTCGTTCATTTTGAGCTACCTTTTGACAAAGCAGAGGAAGTAATATGGCTGTAAGAGGATGAAGTGGATAGCAGCTCTCAAAAAGTTTGTTTGCAGCCTCGTGATCAAGCCCTATAGGGAGCGCCTTGATTTCAGAAATTGCAGAAACCGCTGAGTTTATTTCGTTTGTAAGCTCACTATTAAGGTCTGCTGTAGACTGTATTGCTTTGGCCACAATTTTGAGAGTTTGGTCGACAGGTTCAATGTAGGGAATGTTTTCATATCTACCTTGAATTTTGGCCCATTCTTCCTGTTGACTTTTATTCCCACTGGATACGTATTGATCAAAAGCTTGATGAGTGAGTGTTATAATGTAGGTATTAACTTCAGAGCCTTTATGCGCATATTCAGCTAGTTCTTGCAGAAGATAAATGTCATTATCCGTTTTGTGACGGGCTTCGTATTCAAGAAATTTACCCAATTCATCAACTAGAATTAGTATTCCTTTACTTCCTTTTTGAGATAGTTCAATTTTCAATTGTTCTAAAAAATAGATTATTTTAGACGAGGTCGGTGTGGTTTTTGTTTCTAAAATACTTTTATATATTTGGGGTCTTGGGCCAGTGATTGGAGCCCAATAGTTTTTCACGCTTTGCTGCATGGAGCGAAAAAAATTATTTGAAAAAGGTTCAGAGCTTCCTGTTATAATTATTGTTAGGAACCCCTTTCCACTTGTCGTTTTATCCAGAAAAGCCGAGCTATGTTCTGGGGAAACGGAGACGAGCTGTTTTCTTGCTTCAACGGAAACCCGGGCTTCAGAATTTCCAAGTAATGATGCCAAGAATAACCCAAAGGAAGATTTTCCTGCTCCATAGGGACCAACTAGTGTCCATGATCGTGGTGTATCTTCAAAGGAAATTGTTTTCGCTATGCGGTCAAGCGTGTATAATGATCTAGCTGTCGGGATGTATTCACGGGATAGACAGCTTGATTCTGCATCACGGCTAATATTTACAGATCTGGTATAGTTTCTATCGATATTTATATTCATCGTCATTTTACTGGTCAAAATGCCATTTTAGGAGGTCGTATTTAGAAATTTTCTCATCTAAAAGATAGAGCTGTCGTAGCCCTGAGGACTCACTGTATTCAAAAACATTTGGCATGGCCGCCATTAATTTTTCAACGTGATAAATAAATCCATTTTCAGATAAGCGAAAAATTGAACCAATGGTAGCGTAACCATCTTGGTTATAGATGAGCTTTTCTAAAGGTATTTCTTTGAAATTCATCGCAGAGAATACATCTAGCAACGCATATCCAAATATACCTAAAGGAATATGATCCCTTTTTTCTATTTTTGATTGGTAAGATTTAGCGTCTTTATAGTAGGCTATAAGTTGTAGGCTAGAAAGAGGACAATCTAGCTCTTTTAAATGCTCATTATTGCCACTTTCCCTAGTATGAGAGTACATCCTTAAAAGTATTTGTATATCTTGTTTAAGAGTATTATGAGAGTAGTTTGCTTTTAAATCACTTTCAACAAATTGTTCTAAGGACTTTAGAATGTCATCATTTTTAAACTCAGTCCTATGGAATAGGTTAAAAAACCAATAGAATACAGTAGAAGATTCAGCATTTGTCGCTAAAAGCCAATGCAGTAACCAAATAGTGCCTTCATTTTCTAAATAGTGATCATATCCTTTTTTTCCAAAAAGAAGTTTTCCAATATCAGTTGCACAAATTCCATTCACTTCTCTAGAAATCAAATTTGCAGAGAAAAGCCAATTTTTGATGGACTTAACCATGTTTTTACCGACTCCAAGGATAACCGTGGCGTCCTCGTTCTCAAAAACACTAGGGTCTTCTTGGAATGCATTAAATCCTTTAGTCAGCCATCCGTATCTTAATCCAAAAGATTCATGTCGACCAAAAGCCGACTTGTCAAAATTAAATCTCATATTATGTGCCATTAATTGGTTAAATTTATGATTCTTAAAAATATATAGAACTGTTGAGCAAAAAAATAAGAAATGCCATTCTGGTGAATCTTTCAGAGTTTTCACCAGATTCAAAATGCCTACACTGAACCTAGTGCTTAATCAACGTTAAATTTATATTTTTTTAGCCTTTTATCCGGATTATTGTCGTTAAGTTCTTAAAATTATAGATTTTATTCATTAAAGGCGTGTTTAGTTTAGATAAACATTAATCCAATTGCGAGTTGAAAAAAGATTGTTAGCACTTCTTTTTTTGTTACTTGCAAATAATGTTGAATTCGTTAATTTTTTGCGGGTCGATTTATTGTATATTTCGGGCAATTTTCATATATTACTGCTTATTGAGATCCTTCATGAAATGTTTAGTCCTTTTATAACTTTTACATCCGATTATGACAATGAAAGCAGAACGTTCTAATATTGATTTTCCTTTGTGGCGAAAAAAGGTCGATTCTTCCTTGTTTGAACATCGTGGAACGGCAATTCCGGGCTGGGTTTGCGATTTGTGGTGTATTGAGGAACAGTTTGGAACTGTAAGGTCGATAAAGTCTTCTGACTCAGTAGTAAAAATTAAATTTAAAGAGAAATATTATCTTGGGAATGTAACTTACCGCAAGGCTGGCCTTAAGCGTCTTGTTCCCGCTCTTTGGTTTGGCGATGAGTTGGCTACGGAATTAAAGAAAACTTATCTTATGTCATACATGCGCGATATAGAAAGAAGATTGCGCGGGGAAGGGGGAAAGAGTGAAATAGAATCTGAGATACCATTCTGGGAATTTTTAGATATCGAATTCGATTGTGATTTAAAAATGTTCATTTTCACTGAGCATTATTCTCAAAAACCTATTTTCCCTGAGTTGTTCAAGCGGATTGTTTCTTCTCCAAAAGTCAAAGAAATAGATGATGAAGTTCGTGGGAAACTGTCAAGAATATATGGTTGCAAATGGAAGCCTAAGTGTGAATTGGATACCGAGCTTATTGTTCAAAATGTAATATATTTCTTGTTGGATTCCATGAGTAAAAAAATTTACGTTGGGAAGGCAGATAACCTTGTGATACGACTTAGGGCTGATCGGAAAAATATACCCGGCTGGGATTTTTATAGGTATGAGCAGCTTCCAGGTGAGTTAGCTCAGTTCACTGTGCAAATTGAAGAAATGATGATTAGAAGTATGGCTTACCTATTGCCTAGTTCTGCTGATTGCCGCGATGTGCTAGGATCTGATTTTGAGTTTGTTAACCAAATTATTCTGGTAACAGATTAAGGGTCTGTACCAGATGACTAGACCATAGGTAGGTTGATCTATTTTCAACTGTTAAACGGACTTAGCGGATTACAGTTGTTAAAACATTATCTTATTTTCGTTAAAAATATAGGATTTTTTTTGAATGGGGTCTCATGTGGTGCTCTACCTTGTTCCAGACGTTTTCGATGCCATTGATGTGGTTGTTCCTGTCTGCGAATAGTTTTTAATGGGGATTCAAAATCTTGAATTCAGAAACATTCAAACATTGTATTCCCACCAGCAGCCAGAGAACGATGCTATCAGGTTGATTTTTTACCTGATTAATTAGCAATAAAGTTTTGTTCTTTGCATTAGTCATCACCGATGTATACCCTTTCGTACTTTTTTAATGGTTCCCCAATAGGAGCTTTGTTTGCTACTACATGTCCTCTCTTGTCTTTTTGTAAATATCTAAAATAGCTCTCATTTACCCTTAATTCACCCGAAATAAAGTTCTTATTCTTGGACTCTTGAGTGATTATTTCTAGGAGCCTGTGAAAATAGTAAGTGGCAGTTTTAATGTTCATATCTATAAGATCCACAACACAATTAGCTGTGGTCACCCCCATAATGTTCTATAAACTAGAGGGATTCTCTGGGACAGATTTATAATTTAATTTGTTATGTTATATGGTTCCATTTCCTTTGTTATGAATCCATCCTGACTTGTAGAGATGTGTTGCGTTATTGTTACTTTGACAGGAATTCCTTTATCTCTTTCTATCAAGATAGAGTTAAATCCTGCTGGGACGTGTGCTTCACGATATTTGGGGTCAAGTGTGAGAGTTGGAGCACACGAATATATAAATCCTTCTGCTCCTTGATCTGGAATATTAATACCCTGTATGTTTTCGTGTCTATGTCCAAAAAGGAAAATATTTTTTGTTCCTTCAGGTAATTGTTCACAAATTGTTTTATTTGTTGAGTGCTTAATTATTGGGTGGTGTGAAATTATTACGTTAAGATTTTCTGGGTATGATTCTTTGTATCTTTTTAGTTGTTTTTTAAAGAGTTTAGCGGGGTACCCAAGTATCTCTCCTTTTTTGAAATCACTAGTTTGGTAACTAATCTCATTTGCAGTGTTTAGTCCAAATATATTGAGTCCATAAAAAGAAAATAAAGGACTATGAAAGAAAGTATTTCCTTCCTCTTGATCTAAGTTAGAAAAATCGAGTGACCACTCTCTCTTTCGTGTTAATGAATAAGCAAACTGACGAAAGTTCAATAAACCACGGTTTATTTCTGGGGCACTGCCATCTACCTTTTCCTTAAGCAGTTCTAATCTAGTGTTTTGATCATCATCGCTTGGAGGAGTGAATTTTAAGTACGGTTCTCCTGTAGATGGTATATGCACATCGTGGTTTCCTGGGCAAATAAAGCATGAGTCTTGCGGGATGTTTATTTCTTTTAGCAATTCTTTTATAAAGTTTGTTGCGGCTATATATTCTTCTAGAGATCCCGTTTGGGCAATATCTCCTGAAATAATAAGAGCATTAGGAAGAGGAGCCCCTCTGTGAATATGTCGTTCAATTTCAGTGCAAAGATTTAGTCGTACATCCTCTTGAACTTTGGTTTTTAAAGAGTCTCCACCGGTCCACTTTCCTCCAAATTGTAAATCACTTAAATGAATTATTTTAAGCGGGGCATTTTGTGAAATATCAATGTAATGACCTCCTTTACTTCGGATAATAGCATTCGTTATATTTGTAGAGCATTGGTCCAAATATTTTGCATCTGATATTACAGATTCTCTTACATTGATAGACCCTTGTACATGTCTATTAATTAAACTTGATTTATAGTTACGTAATTGATCCTTACCCCACATTTCAGATACAATAAAAATTGGAGCAATTATCTCTTTTTGCCCAAGTTTATCCAAGATATTAATATATTTATCTTTCTGTTTTATTTGAAAGGGCTCATCACTATTGTCAGAGAGAAACATGTCTAATAGTATAAGGTCCGCTGATTGTGCGCGGTCTAAAATGGGCTGCACGGGTGAAGATGTTTCATCTACAATATTATATTCAATGTCATAATTATTTGATAGCAGCGAAGAGTTATCAATTATTTTTTTAAATAAAGACGCGCGTTCTGTGTACGAATCATCAATTATAAATATTTTATATCGTCCCATGGTTAGCCTCGTTGAATAGAGTTTAGAGTCGGAAGAATTATTTTTACAGTGTATAAATCTGCTATGGGCTGCTCTGGTATAATAACTTTCCCTCCCTGTTCTTCAAATTTCAAATGATGAACTGTTGCTATATATTCTTTTTTTACTTTTTCGTTATGTATATAAGTGTTTGTGATCTCTATGGCTACGAACTTTCCCATTGTGGACTTTGGAATTTCGAGAAGTTGGACAAAGATATTAATTTTGTGCTCATCAGTGAGTGAGTTGTTTTTGTAATGTCTTCGAGCATTACATATGAATTCGTTTATAAGACTTTCGGTATTTTTTGTCATTAATCCCTGGACCTTAGTAATTTCTTGGGCGCTATCTCTATTTTTAATAACTATGGTTGGCTGTTTAGAAACTGGACATTTATCGTTTTTGGTTGATTTTGGTGTTGAATTTATCTCATTGTTGTTTAATTTTTCAGAAAAAGATTTGTTTGTACTTGATAAGATAAAAGTTTCAAACGCAAAATAGTTGAAGCAAAAGTAATCTTTAAGTTTCTTAAATAAACTGTTCCCGTTGTTTTCGTAAATAATGTTAAAGCATTCCTCACTATTATTGTCCTCAACACATTTCCTAATTGATTCTAGTATGTTTTTAAAGAACACTGCATCAAAGGTGTGTGGGAGATCTGTTGGCATTTTTTTAATGTTTTCCATTGTCGCTATTATTTTTTGCAAAATGATAGCAGCATGCGGTGGAATGCTAGTTATTTCACTCTCTAATAATGTTTGAAGGTAAGACTTGTGCATTATGCCCACTCGGTAACCAATCTCTTCAAATAATATCCGTAAATTATCTATATATGTACTGCTGTGCTTTGCGGTTAAATTAAGAAGAGAATATAAGCGTGGCATCACTCCTGGTATGTCTTTCGAGAATACTTTATCTTTATTACTTCTTTTAATTATGATCGAAACCCCAAGGTGAAAGTCAACATTAGATGACTCTTTTAATATTAGAGTTCCAGTATAATTGCGATTTTCGGAATGATCGTCAGTTTGTTCTGTCGACTTGCTAAAGTTGTTTGGTCTTTCAGAAAGGTAGTAAACTAGTTCTGTAGATATATATGAATCTAAGGTTGAGAGTAATGCTACAGCAAAAGCTGTTGCACGTGACGGTCTGTAAGCTTGGTGCAATGCCGTCAAAAGATTTTTTAACAAATGAATTTTTCTGTTGTTTTTCATGTCTAGCCGTAAGTACATGAGTATCGTTACAAGTGTGATAATAATGGTGTCTACTAGGTTTGCATATTCTGGAGAGTTTGTCTCATGATTTATCATTTCTTTACGAATTTCAGCAATCCTTTTGTCTGGAAGGGTGTAATCTCCCGATATTGTAATTAGCTCGGTAAGAATTGCTGCTAGCCCTACAGGGGTTATGATTTTGATTTTTTCAGTATATTTTTTAAAATTATTATCTTTGGGCTTTTTTAAGAAAAGTCTTAGCTCTTTATTCCAACTTAGTGGTTCTTTTGAAATATAATGATCTTGGTATGCATTAATTCCATTTATTCTGCGAGGTTCTACATGACTAATCCATTTCTTAATTTGTTTTTTTACCTTAATATTGTCTACGACAGATAATAAAGTTGTAAAATATTCATATGCATTGCATAAGGGGCAGTCTTCAGAGTATTCACTACTGCCTGAATCTGGGGCTAAACAATCAATATCAAGTCGCCATAAGCGGGAGTGTTGTACGTGTCTTGGTTCACTTTTTGATTCTTGGGATTGTGAATTTGGCATGCGGGATCGATCTAGTAATGAAAAACTAGAGATAGATTTAATTAATTTTTCAGACGAAGAGTTTATCGCTTCAGTTAGCTCAAGATAAGATCTGATCGAGGTTATAACAGGCATGAATAGCAGTATATTTACTTGCTTTCCACCTTTAGACGTTGAAATGAGGTCAACCTTATCCGTGAACTCTTTTAGGTCCATCGGGTTGATTCTTAGTCTTGTAGCAGACCTATGCCCTTGAATTGTAGAAAGTGTAGCAATTCTTGTTTCGTTTAATAAATTGTTTGTTAGTTCAAAATCGCGAAATTGTTTTCGCCTGTGTATTTGTTTTAGTACAAATTGGCTGATTTCACCTGAAAGACACACAAGCATGTCACATTTAGAAAATTTTTTACAATCTTTGTTACTAAAAACTCTATCAAGATGAGATTCGATATATTCCCAAGAGTGACCTACTTGTTGGACCGAGTCCATTTGTACTGCGTCTAAGACGTTAACACCAATACAATCGTGGTGTCCTCCTGATTGCCAGTGTCCGAATTTAAGGTAGCCATTAGTTTGCCAATATCGGTAAACCTGGCGCGGTCCTACGCCTTGTGGGGTCTCTGGTGAATTTCCATAAGCATAGTTGAATTTGTTTTTATGGGGTTGGTTTTCACAGCAACTATTTGTAGTTTCACTCTGTTGAGTAGGTGAAATGGCGCGGGCAAGACACCATTCTTTGTTTCCAATGGGGCTAATAGCAGGGCTGTCAATAACTCTATAATAAGGTTCATCGTCACGGGTTTTAATTAAATAATCAGTTCTATCTTGTGACCAGCATAGCAAGTAGTATGGTCCTTCATCTGGATGTGATATTTCACGCGGATTGTCAGATTTAAAGAAAACGCATGAAAGAATATTCCGTTTGTTTTTTTGATTAGACATAATCCTGTTGTTGACTGTCCCACCTGTAATTACAATACTGCTTAAAATTATCTTTAAATCGCTATTCTCAGGGTTAGAATTGTTGATAGTGTCATTGTTGTAAAAACTATAATTGTGAACTAGCTTGTCAATATAATGATCTGTTGGGTGAGGTCTAGAGTTGGTCGAACAGTATGCTAAAAATCTTGACAAGCTTCTTCTGTATACCCATTGACAGATTCTATTATTAAGTGTTGCGTTGAAGTCTATGTAGCGCTTAAGTTCAGTGTCTTTTTGGTCTACAGAAGACCATTTAACAGGACCTACCCAATAATTTTGAATATGCTCCTTTGATGTGTTTTTTGTGGCTGTTTCTAACATCAACAAGTGAGTGTCAAATCTTTTTAAGGCGTTTACTATATGGGCAATAGTTAATTCTGGTAAATTCTTTAATAAACAATTTCTTTTTTTATTGATTTCAAGAGTGCAGCTGTTTTTAATATCTGAAAGGTTCAGCTCTATATGGCAATAGTTGCTTGATAAAATGACTAAATTTTTTATGTTGCCTATAGATTCTTTTTTTATTGATTCAAAAACGGTTAAAGTCATCAAGCTGTGTGATAAATCTTGATCTGCGATAAGTAAATTTGAGCAATTGTATTTTTGTGTTAAATAAACTGAACGTGAAAGAAGTTCGCGCCTGCTGATATTTTTTTTGGGTCTCCACATGATGACTCTATGGGGGGTATCGCATGACACTGTATAGTTAGGTTCAAAATCGCTAGATTCTGTGATTCCTTCAGCTAAATCATCAATGCACAGAATGTTTATTTCTTCCAAGGGGGGGGTGTCGGGAGGGAGTTGTATCTCTTTAAGACTGTTTGCGTGATACGCTTTCATTATTAAGGAATTGCCAATATTTTCTTTGTCTAGTTTTTCAATCTTCCAAGTTTTACTATTAAGATTAATTGGTGTTCCATGAGATTTCCACTTACTAATACGAAGGGTTATGTGTGCCCCTTTTGGTGGAAAATAGTTTGCAGTGGATATTCCCGTTTCAGACGTTAAGTTGTTAAAGTTAAGCCCTGCGAAAAGTCCATCACTAAAAATTCGTATTTCTCCGCATCTATATCCTAGCATAGTTGCTATGTAGCTTAGGCCTCTTTTTGATGGAGAACCTGCTCGCGCACTATTCTGTTTATCTTTAGTTATTTTTTTAAAATATTGAAGAAAAATATTTTTACGACCACAGTCTGAGTTGTTTTTCTTTTTTAAACTTTCACAGAAAGCACGACCTGTGTCAGAAACAAAAACCTCTAAAAAACCTGTTTGTTCTATTTCACCTTTTTGAAATCCAACCTTGGCTTGTAGTTCTTTTTTGTATAGGTTTTTAAGGCGGTTAATGTCTTGATTAGGACTTTCAATTATCCCATATCTTAGTCGAGCGTATACTGCTCCATAGTTTGGTGTTCCATATTTTTGAGGGTATGCATGGTCTTTAACGTTGTCTAAAAGCTCAGCTAAAGCTTGTCTGAATTCTTGAACAATGAATTGAGAGTTAGCAAGGTAGGGCGTTTTAGAGTTGCTGGCTAAACATTTTTCTAATCCTCTGTTTTTAGCTTCGCTTATCAGTCTATCTGTTATTTCTTGTGTGTTAAAAGGAAGTAGAATTATTTCAACAGGAATGCAGGTCTGATTGTGAAACGATAATTTATCTTTGTTTTTTCGTGCGCTATTTGTGTATGATTTTATATCGATAGGGCAATTGTTTTTGTCTTTTGTTTTATTTTTTCTTTCACTAGGATGTGATATTAATTGTTGAAGAAATCCTTCTTGAGTTATGTACGCAGCAAATTGCGTGTGACAATCTGGTAATACTATAGTGATTTCTTTGTTTTTGTGGGTCCATTCTTTGACTTTGAGTATGAGTGAAAGAAATGGGTGAGGGTCAGTCCATGTACATTTAGCCAAGTTAATTGTTATTTGAGTATTATTATCTATAATAGATATTGCATTTTCAAAGTATTCCGCCCAATCCTTATCTCTATATTCATGACCTAAATATAATGAATTTCTTTTATAGCATGAATAAACACCTGTTTTTTCTATTACTGAATATATATATTCGTGATTAACTATCTTTTTGTTAATATATATTTTGCCATTTGATTGTTTTTGAGTGAGATGATTTTTATAAAAATCACTGTAGTACAGAAAAGGAACAGCTTCTTTTGAATTAGAAATTGTAAATTCATATTTTTCTATTTTTTTTGTACTTAGTAAAGAATATAATATGTCGGCTGCCGATAGAGTTGCAGACGGTACAGTTGAGTTTATTTTTATTGTTGAGAACTTTTTTGAATTTAATATAGCAATTAGTTCTGACTGTTCTTTGCTTATAAGATTTCTTGTTATTGTAATAACTGCCTGGTCATTTGTGATGTTGTATTTTACCCCTTTAATCATTTTATTGCTTCATCCTTTATTTTAATTTTTATATTTAAATTTTAATGTCATTTCAAAAAAGTATTATGCTTTTTAATTATAAATTAAAGCTGCACATACTCGTAAACCTATTAATTTTAGATTTAGAAGGTGTATTGTTATTACTGATTTAATCTGTAGCGTTGATTTATAGTTTTTTGCAATAAAAAAAGTAATGTTTATTTATGATGGTCTTAATTTCTTTTGGTTTTTTAAGGGTTTTCCAAAATTCAACACGAACTAACGAGACTTTTCAAGACTTTCCAAGACTTTTCACGACTTTCCAAGAAACTACGAGAAACTACGAGAATAATTAAATAAATTGCAAAAATCTCTATAAATCGCTTATACTCTTGCGGAGTCCGGAGGCAGGACAGGTAAGGTAGGCCCACTTTTTCAAAGTGGACGACCTTACGCCCTGCCCAGCCTATGGGCTGAGGTTGTCTTATTCGCCTGCTGCTCAACGTAATAAGCCACTGAAATTAAAGATAATTCATGTTCTTTAGTCTATAAATGAGCTGGATATTCTAGATGAGTTCAACGGGCTCAAAATTGAGCCCGTTGAATATGAGGACGGCTCAAAATTGAGCCGTCCTCATAAATTGTCTTTAATTTTAGTCGGTTAACGTGGTCTAAATTTTGAGCCCACGTTAAACTGCAAACTATATGGAGTATATGTGATGAACAAAAAGAGTAGTGAAAACAAAGACGTAAGAGTGGTTGTCGAATTGGTGATGGAAAACAATCAGCCTATGGTTTCCTCTATTGTAGTGGCTGAACTTTTTGGAAAGCTGCACAAGAATGTACTTAGAGATATAAGTGATTTGGAAATTCCAGATGATTTTAGATTCCTTAATTTTCAGGAGTCCTCGTATGTAAATTTGCAGAACAAAGAGCAACTTTCTTTCAACATGACACGTGACGGTTTTTCCCTGCTCGCCATGGGATTTACCGGCAAGAAGGCCATGGAGTGGAAAATCAAATTTCTTGAAGCCTTCAATGCTATGGAGGCCAAGCTGACGATTCCGCCGGTAGAGGGGAAGATTCAGTACAAAAAGGCGACACCGGAAGCCGTAAAGTCTTTTGAGGGTATGGCCCGCTACTGGTGTTATCTTGAAGGTTTTAGCTGGGAGCAGGGCAAACGGCAGATCGAAGGGGCAATCAGAGTCCCAGATATTTATGACATGGATATGTTGGCCTTGAAAAGTGCATGGACCTATCTCAATATCTGCATATGTGTGGTTCCTCCCAAAATGCGGGGCGTGAATGTCTGCTCAGCGGATGAGCTGGCCCCCGTTAATGGACTGCTTGATTACTGGGCTTATTGCGGTCAAAACTCTCGTGAAGAGCTACTTGCTGACACATGCAAAAAAATGTGCATTGAATCGCTGGAAGATATTCCAAAGTCCTATCTTTCCCATGCTGTGAGCTTGGTTTGGGAAGGAATAAATTCTGAATCCGGGAAGTACAATGCCTTCCAAAAAGAAAGTTCTTAAATCATATGTTTCAGAGGCAGAATACTGCGAGATTAAGGCTAAAGCCCAACAATGCAGTCTTTCTGCCTCTGAACTTATAAAACGTCTGACACTAGGCCATGAAATTAAGAGCCGTGAGGATCAGCAGGCACGCCGGGAATTGTTAAAAATAAATGCAGACCTTGCTCGTTTGGGTGGGCTGCTTAAGATGTGGATTCTTGATGATGACAAACACCGGCTTGATGTTGAGAAGTTGCTTAAAGATCTACGGCAGCGACAGAAGGAATTGTGCGAGAAGGTGATGAGTTTATGATTAGCCGAAGGATATCCTGTAAACCTCAGAATGATAATTATCGGCGATTGGCCGATTATATTGCTGATGCCAAGAACAAAGGGGAGAAGACTCTTTATTCTTGGAATGATGGCTGTTGGGCAGGGGATAACTATCAGTTGGCTGTTCAGGAAGTCTTGGATACTCAGGATCTGAACCAACGCACCAGAAAGGAAAAGACTTATCACCTGATTGTGTCCTTTAGGCCGGAAGATGAGGCTTTATTAACTCCAGAGAAGTGTAAGGAAATTGAAAAGGAATTTGCCAAGGTTCTAGGATTCGAAGAACACCAGCGCCATTGTGGAGTTCATAAAAATACTAACAATCTTCACATGCATATTGCTTACAATATGATTCATCCTGAAACTCTCACCAGGCATGAGCCTTATCGGGACTATTTCAAGCGTGACCGGTTGCATCGTGAGCTGGAACTGAAATTCGGTTTGAAGTTTGATAATGGCCGACAAAAAAATCTGGAGCCAAAACGTAATAATGATAGGGCTGAAACATATGAAGCGCATTCCGGTCAGCAGTCTTTTGATTCTTATGTGAAGGAGCGAAAAGACTTCATTTTTAAGTCACTGGATAACGCGCAGAGCTGGCAGGACTTCCACAACTCTCTGGCGCAAATCGGAATTGAGGTTAAAGCTCGAGGTAATGGTTGTATCATCAAAGATAAGCATTCCAACACTGCTGTTAAAGCCAGTAGATTGGATCGAAATTTTACCAAGGGAAAGCTCGAAGCTAAGCTCGGTCAATATCAAAAGCCTATTGCAGCTGTGCAGAGTAAAGATGAGCAGGAAAGGTATGTGTCGCGTCCGCTTCATAAAAAGCGGGGAGAGCTTTATTCCCTGTACCGTGAGGCCATAGATGGCCGGAAGAAGGCCTATGAGGAAATCAAAGCTGAGCAAGATGAACGGTGGAATAAAGCCACTGCTTTCTGGGGAAGTAAGATCAAGGAAATTAAACGTGATCGTAAACTTAGTCCGAAAGATCGTAGTCGATTGCTTGCTTTAGCAACCGGTAAGAAAACTGAAACTATTGAAGCAATAAAGGCGGATGTTGCGAGTAGAAGGGCAGAGGTACGAAAGCAAAGTCCTTTTAACCGCTGGAATGACTTTCTTAAATGGAAAGCTGAAAACGGAGAGGAAATTGCTTTGCAGGTTTTACGCTCTAAGAAGGAACCTATTGAAAGCAAGCCGCAAGCTGAGTTTGTAAAAGCAGATCCTTCAGCTCCAAATTGGAAGTTGAAACAAAGTCAGTTCCGTGTGGATTCCAGTCTAGCTTGGAAGGATAAGCGTAAGTTGATTTCTATAGCCAAGATGCTTCAGCTTCAAGCTGAAGAAAAAAAACGTTATAATATTAGCCAAAGAATTGAGCGCCGAGAGAAGGATAAAGATGGCGAGTTCAAGTCTGAAAAGCCGATGTTAAACAAGCTTAGTTGGCGTGTCGATTCATCTGGGAATATTCTTTATACGCTGGAAAGTGGTGGCATGGTCAAAGATAACGGGGATAAGATCTTTTTTAGTATGAGTGATCCGAAAGCTGGGCTTGTGGCTGAGAAGCTGGCGAAGAGGGTGTTCGGGCCGAATGTTGTGATGAAGGGGAATGAGATTTGTAGGAAGGGCAAACGCAAGTTACGGACAATGACAAGATAGCTGTAATCGGAATCACTCATTATATTAGAACAACATGCTTTTATCGTTGATAATTAGTGATTTTATATTGACTTTTTATTGATTGAAAATATAACAACATGGCTTGTATTGAGTTGAATTGATTATGGGTTAAGGAAACTGGTGGATAATTGCTATTGCATTTGGATCATCAATGTTTCTAAATAAAAACAAATCTTGCTAGTTTATATAGGTTGGTTGCTGTGATTTTTAAGGCTAAATTGTATCTTTTCTTTTTTGTTTTTATTTTGTTTGTGTCTACTTCTTTCAGTTATGCAGAAATGATTCCGATTCCTTCGCAAGACCGTATTGACAACTTAGATAGGGTTTTTGAAGTTCCAGATCCGAAGTCCAGCCCTGAGCTTGTTTTTCCAGAAATGCGCGGAACCGAGGCGCCTCCGTCAGTAGAAGGGATGATTATTTTCCTGAATCGCATTGAGATTACGGGAAATACGGTGTTCACAACTGAAGAGTTGCTTGCCCCCTACAAACATTTATTCAATACGAAAGTTCCGGCCAAGCGAATATTTGAGATTTCCCAAGAGCTTACAGTTAAGTATGGTAAGGCAGGATATGTCCTATCCAATGTTGTGGTACCACGTCAGGACGTTGATGAAGAAGATGCAGTCGTCAAGCTCATAGTTACCGAAGGGTATGTCGATAATGTAGACTACGACGGAGATAAAGATTTACTCGAAAAAATGAAGGACAGGTTGGAGTCTGCTGAGAACGAAATTATATCCAGTAAACCTGCTAGTGTCCGTAAGGTTATCAGAGCTCTCTTGATTTTAAGAGATATTCCTGGGCTGAAACTCTCCTCAACTCTCGCTGCTTCGAAGAGCAATTCCGGCGCAGCCAATCTCACAATTAGAATTGAGCAAAAGAGCATTGGCGGATCAGCTAAAGTTGATAACCGTGGTACTGATTCTGCCGGACCTGTCCAGTATACTGCATCTTTCAATGTCAATGGTCTTACAGGCGTAGGTAGTCAGGATAGACTAACGTACAGGCAGGCGGATGAAGCGAAGGAATATCTTAATGTTTTCTATGAACACTCACATCTGCTCGAAAGTGGGTTAAGACTTTATGGCTCATTTGCATATGGTTTAAGTGATGAACTCGACAATGAATTTACAAGAGTTTTCAAATATAACAGTAATAGTGAAACTCTTAAACTCGGGTTAAGTTATCCTATCCTTAGGCAGAGAGAAGAGAATCTCTCGTTTGAATTTGATTTTGAATCCCGTAATAGCTACTCCTACATTTTATCCGAAACAAACAGTAAAGACAGAGTGCGTAAACTTCGCGCAGGTTTTAACTGGGATATGATCGATTCCAGTGGCGGAATGAATCAGGTCCTAGGAGGGCTGACCACTGGGATTGATGCATTCGGTGCCACAAATTATTCTTCCAGTTCTTCCCGAAGTAATGTTTCAGCCAATTTTTTTAAGTTCAATCTTTATGCTTCGCGCACACAAAGCCTTCCTTATAATTTTTCAATATATGCGGCTGTCGATTCGCAGTGGGCAGAATCTCCTTTGTATTCAGGGGAGGAATTTGCTGTGGGAGGGGTTGGATTTGGCCGGGCTTATGACTCTGGAGCCATAACCGGTGAGGTTGGCTGTTCAGCCATCTCTGAGATTCGCAAAAATTTTCAACTACATAAAACGATAACAATTCAGCCTTATACTTTTGTGGACTGGGGCTGGGTGAAAAATGTCCAGCCATCGGCCGGAACACCAAAGGAAGCTGATTTGTCTTCATTTGGTGCTGGTATGCGTTTTTATCCATCTATCCCGTCAATGCTCGGAGATGACAGGATTTACGTTGATATCCAGTGGGCCCGCCCAACTGCTTCTGTTCAAGGATCTCACCTTGTGGACAAGCTCTTCTTCAATTTCACTTATTCATTTTAATAGGTTGTCATATGCTTAAACTAATATTTTCAAGCTCTTATTGTGCAGTCTTTTTGTTGTTACTTTCGCTCTTTTGCGTGCCGCTTTCAGTGTCAGCTAATCCTCAAGGGGGGCAAGTTGTAGGAGGTGATGCAAGTGTAAGCAGCTCAGGAAACACTATGAATGTTCAGCAAAATTCAGACAGGGCAATTATCAATTGGAATTTTTTTGATATTGGAAAGCATGAATCAGTAATATTCAACCAACCTTCATCTTCTTCTGCAATACTTAACAGGATTAGAAGTGGTTCTCCTTCGGAGATTCTGGGGAATCTCAAGGCAAACGGTCAGGTTTATCTTGTGAATCCAGATGGTTTTGTTTTCGGAGACACTGCCAGAATAGATACCTCCGGCTTTATGGCTACCACCAGCGATATAATGAATGATAAATTTATGAAGGGGAATATGGATTTCAATATCCCTGGAACCGCAGGTGCACAAATCATTAATAAAGGAATGATCAATGTTGCTGACTGTGGTTTTGCTGCTCTTGTTGCCCCTATAGTAAGAAACGAGGGAATCATTGCTGGCAGATATTCGAGAATAGCACTGGCCTCTGGAGAGAATTTTCAGTTTGATGGTTACGGTGACAATCTAATCAACTTTGCGGTTTCAGAAGCGACTCTCAGTGAGCTATATGACACCGAAGGAAATATCTTAAAGGAAACCGGAGTTTATAACGAAGGACATATTCAGGCAGATGGTGGGCTGGTTCTTTTGAAAGCCCAACAACTGAGCAGAATAGTTAAAGGCGTTGTGAGTAGTACGGGCGTTATTGAGGCAAGGACCGTTGAGCGTCATAACGGGCGTGTTATTTTCGGGGGAGAAAGGGATCAGGATATCAAGATTTCCGTGAGCGGTAAGGTGGATGTGTCCGGCGAGACTGAAAGTGACGATGCTGGTTTTGTTGAGATAGAAGGGAAGCAAGTTGAAGTTTCTGCCAATATTGACGCTACAGGTAAAACAGGTGGTCGTGTTCATATCATGGGGGATTACCTCTGGCTTGAGAATGCTCTGATTGATGCATCTGGTTATGGGGATGGCGGAACGGTTCTCATCGGTGGAGATTATTTGGGTGGCAGGGCTTCGGATGAGACATATGAAAGACTTGGAATAAGCCGAGAGTTATATGAATTCGATACCGCAACTAATGTCGCCATGATGGATTCCTCTGTGATTAAATCCGATTCACTGTTTGACGGTGATGGCGGAAAGATAGTGCTCTGGGCGGATAACAATATGTTTGCCTATGGAGATGTTTCGTCGTCTGCTCATGATGGAAATGGCGGGTTTATTGAGGTTTCCGGGGTTAAATATTTGGATATTGATGGTTTGGATGTTGAGGCTAGTTCACTCAGTGGTGAGCGTGGAACTGTTTTGTTTGATCCAGCTATAGTGGAAATAGTAAGCGATAGCATTTATTCTAAAATTTCAGGGATGCTGGTTCCCTATCCAATTCCTTATGAAGTGAGTTCTCCTATAATAAATATGCCCTCTAGCTTCTTACATAGTGTTATTAAACGTTCGCAGGTAACAAATTTTCTGAACAATGGGCTAAACGTTGTGATAGAATGTGGAGGTCCTGATGGAGGAGGAATTACAGTTTATGAATCTATTGTAAAAGGTAGGGGGGGGGATGCTAGTCTAACACTTTCCGCATCAGTTGTGTATTTAGGAAAGTATTCTGCAACGTCTACTCGCAATTTAATTGCATCTAACAGCGGTAAATTGGATATTATCTTTAATAGTAAAAAAGTTATCTTTGATGATTTTAATATAAAAACTAATGGCGGATTAATTTCAAGTAGTGCTGACTTTTACCTTAGATATCCAAGTGGATCTGTTTTGGCGAAAGATTACTTAATCTCAGATATATATGCAAAGAATTCTTATTATGATGTAGATGTAAGTGTCAAAAATATAGACAGTAATTCAGATAAAACAAATACAGATTCCACCTCAAGTAAACCATCAGGAACAGTAGATCCTGTAAAGGATGCTGGTGATACTTCGGCTTATAATGGAGGGGGGGCTCAAGCTGATAACTCTGGGAATCAAAATAACTACGTTGCTAATACTGATGACTTTAAAATTTCAAAATCTACAAATTTTGATAAAAATTCTTATGTCTTCAATATTTTAAAGTATGCTAAAAATGAAGATATTGATCAAAACAAAATTAATGAAGCTATGGTTGTTTTGATGGTTAAAGAGGGGATGCTTAATAAACAAGATGATCCTTTGTGGAAAGAAATGCGTGAGTCTGATAAAACAACTGATGGTAAGGTGCAAGTTCCTCAATTTCTGAAGGATGCAAATGAGTATGTCAGTAAGCATAAAGACGAAATTGATCACTTAAAACGTGTAATTCCGAATGGTGATTTTGATTCGAATATTTTTGTTCAAGAGTTCATTATGAATGAACTCCAGTTGGATGGAAACGACTTTGTGTGGAATGCATTAAAAATATTTAATAATGGCGAAGCTAATACTGCGCAAAAAGTGATAAACCGTTTATTCGGTGGAGCAAAAAGTGAAATTTTAGACAGATTTAAGTTTACTGAAGGAACAGGACGTAAATTATTTTTTACCAACAAAGAAATTAAAAGTATTTTTTCTGCGGAGACAATTGTTAAGCGCGTAAATGCTGTAGTCAAAGACATTAAGGTTTGGGATACCAATTCTAAGGCAAAAGTAGACAATCTAAAAAAAGAGATAGAGTCAATTATTGATAGCAATGAATTGTTAGACGATAGTTATTCTAAATTAGTAAAGGTGAAGGATTGGGACGGTACGATACGTGATGTGTATTTAAAGAAAACCGGCCAGATTTCTAAATCTGATTTTGAGAGTATTTATGGGAAAAAAATAGATAGTGATTTTATGGCTGTAACGTCATATGTGAAGAATGTTTATAATGCAAAGGATGGTGATTATAAAACGGCAACATGGAAGGATGTTAGTGAATACGTAGCTCCAACTCAATGTGTTGGATTAGTCAAAAAGCTCGTTACAGAATTAACAGGTAGTCCCTGTAAGGAATTGAAAAATGGTGAATTTGTTGCAACATCTGATGAATTAAAGAATGAATTTGCAGGGTCAAATTATGATATTGAAGTCTTTACGCCTAGCATGGATATTCCTGATAATATAAAGATTCCGACTAAAGGTTCTATTATGTCCTTTAAGACTAATTCTGTCGACGTAGGTCATGTTGCTATTGTAAAAAACGTGACACCAATTGGTAAAGATGGCTATTCTATAGAGCTTATTGAACAGAATTTGCGTAAATCATTTACTGTTTCTTTGAAAAAAATGTATGTCCAAAAAAATATTGACGGAAAAATGGTAAAAGTGTTTTCTGGTTATAAGGGTAAACATGCTGGAATAGTTCGCAAGAATAATGTCGTTGGATGGGCTAATATTATCAAAAAATCATAAATTTAATTTTCATATTTCTTAATATCAATTTTTTAATGCTATTCAAAAAAGACAAAGAAATAAAAAGAACTATTGATGATCTCAAGTGCTCTTATCACATAACTGAAAATGACATTTCGAGCCTGAGAGATTAGGTGTAATCTCCTGAAAATTATGAACTGGGCAAAGATCCGGTCGGTCAGATTGTTCCTTACCGAGCTGAATCATATATTGAATTCAGGTGTTGATGAAATTTTTCAGCAGAGATCAGTGAAAATACGTAGACGGTTCCCCCTCAGAGACCGTCATTCCTTACATTGCCATAGCTCTCCCTTCGACTTTCTTAATTGCAGATTTTTTAACCACCTTCATAATCCCTGCGAGTTGTTTCTTTACAGCATCCAACCCACTGGATTTATGTAGATCATTAAAGTCAGTTAGCTTTTGGCTGCGCTCCTGCTCCGAGAACTTTGGAATCAAGACTATTCCGTCTACTTCTTTTGCTGCGGCTTCAGCTTTTTTCACACCTACATTTTCCATAAGATGGTAATCATTGTCCGCCATGAGCATAATTTTACTTTGCGGATATTTCTCATGCAGTGCTTTTGCGACCGGCTCAAGATTTGATGCATCAAAGGCGGAAGCTACGGGATGCTCCGTTGCCATATGAACGCTGGCGGCGGTGGCATAGCCTTCGGCTATGAGAATCGGGCTACCATTTTTGAGCTTATTTTCTGGATCAATGATATGGAATGTTCCGGCTTTCTGCGCATTCTTTTCAAAGAATTTACCGTTGGGTGAGATAGTTTGAAGAGTGCGGATATTTCCGTCCACATCTTTTCCGGGAATAACTAGATTGCCGAATTTATCTTCTTTGAGTCCGTAGCCCGGAACTCCTTTTTTGCTGAGGTAAGGATGCTCCTTATTTGCCGGTTTAATAATTCCCTCCCATTTATCTTTTGAAAGAGTGGCGGCGTTTGCATATTGCTCTTTAATTGCTTTTTCTCTTTCCAACCTTGTCTGAGCGGCTTGAGCCTTTAACTCTGCTTTTTGTTCATCGGTAAGAGTATGACCTTCAGCTTTCCAGTTCATCTTAAGACCTGTCTTGTGGTTTTGGATGAATCCGGCAGGGTGGCCGTCAAGATATCCTTTGTAGGTTCCATCCTTGGAGTTGAGTTTTCCGTCAATTACCGGCAAGCGGTGCAAAGCTCCGTCCATGATGGGCAGCTCTCCCTGAAGATCAAGGCCGGCTTCCTGAATAGCCTTTGCAAATTCCTGCTCAGCGTTTGTTGCCGGCACAATGGCTTTGTCTTTTGGCATCCATTTGGACAGTTGTTCCAGATCGGTTCCGGTGGCTGCAAACCAAAGTTTTGCAGATTTGTCCCAGCGTGCGCCGAGTTTCTTGGCCTGCCATTTTTCCTTGTAGGGCACATTAAGATAAGTTTTTTCCGTGGCAAGATTCTTTGTTGAATCTGTATTTTGCTCCTGTTTTGCGTTTTCTTTTTGCGGAGCAATGGTCTTGCTATCGGGAATCCATTTGGACAATTTTTCAAGATCGTTTCCTTTCGGAGCAAACCACATTTTTTTGTCTTTATCCCATTTAGCCCCGTGCTTTTTTATTTCTTCTTTTTTTGAGAAGGGGACTTCAAGGTATGTTTTTCCGTCTTTCGGAATTCCAGACATTGATTCCCGCTGTTCAATTTTTGCTTTGTCAGGTGCGGACATGTTCATGCCTTGCTCCTTGGTTTTTTCCATGCTGCGCTCTTTTTCAAAGTCCAAAGTATAGTTCTTGATTTTATCCGCACTCTGGCAGGCCCGGACAATTTCAAAGGGATCTTTTTCAAGAACTTTTACCCAGTTCTCCACGTAACTGAGGTGCTGATCCGGATCATGGCCCAGCCCAAGCTCTGAGCTGAGCATCCAGCTTGCTATTTCCGCGCGTAACTCTTCTTTGGCATATATTTCTGATCCGAATGGGCCGAATTCACGGTCCAGTCTTGACTCGTGGCCTGTCCAGTGTCCGAGTTCGTGCAAAGCAGTGCTGTAATATCTATCGGAGTTTTCAAAGGCCGCATGCGGAGGGAGGTGAATCTCGTCGGTTGATAGCCCGTAAAAGGCCCGGTTGCGCTGGTCATGAGTGATACTCGCACCGGAATTTTGCAGAATGGATTCAGCTCGTTCATCTGGATTCCATGATATTTCCCGGCCTTCCCATTCTGGTATTCCTTCAATCTGGCTGGCGTGGAATACATTGGAAAAGCGCAGGATCGGTTTTGACAACTGAACTTGTTCAGTCAGAACTTTTCCTTCTTCGTCACGAACCGGTTTGTTTTTATCATCCTTAACCACGTTGATTTGCGACATTTGCCAGAAGACAATGGTTCGAGACTTTGAACCCTTACTGACTTGCCAACCCTGAGATTCCGCTTGTTTGTAAGTCATGAATCTTGGGTCATTTAATCCGTCTGTTCCAAGCATTACCTGATTAATGCCGCGATAGACGGTTCCGGAAACAGGGTTGAAGGCCGGCTGATACTCGCCTGGCTTCCATGGACGCTGCCAGGGCGCAGTTCCTTCTTTCAGTTTTTCAATGATATCTTCGGCGAACTTTTGGTAGTATGGTTTTTTAGCTTTTGTCATGGCTTCAATCCTCCGGTTCAGGGTCTTCTTCAGCGTCAAATGGATCAAAGGAGGCGTCTTCGGCTTCTTCAAGGGAAATGGCATCTTCCTCAAAGGCTCCCATGTGTTCCGCAAGCTCCGGGTCAATTTCAAGCGCCGCACCGGAATTTTCAGTTAAATCCCTGTCGATTTGATGCGCCTGTTCGTCTAGACGTTTTTTGATTTCGTCTTTGTCGGACATGTTTTTTACTCCGTGGTTAGAGGGTTTTGTTCTTCCAATTTAGGTTTACCTTTCTCGTCAAAAGCCTTGAATTTACACTCGGGAAATCCGCTGCACGACCACCAATAAACTCCTTTTCGTTTAGCCGGCCTGCGTATGAGTCCTTTGCCGCATTCAGGGCAAAGGTGCTCTGATGATGCGGTAAATTTTTTAGCAGGCTTAGCAGTGATGTTGGGTTTGCCGGATTTGTCGGGAATAATTGCATTGCATTCCGGATATGCAGAACAGCCCCAGAATTTTCCTTTCGGGCCTTTTCTGAGTTTAAGGATTCCTTTCTTGCATTTGGGGCATTGAACAGCATCATTTTTAATGTCGAGGTTTAGACCGTTTTTCAGAACGCGCTCAATCTCGACAGCCACGGATTTATCCACCTCGGCAATCAGTTCTTTGTAGTCCAGTTTTCCGGCTTCAATCATTTTTTGCTTTTCATGCCAGAGGGCGGTCATGTCCGGCTTGACTGCGAAACCGGGCAGCGAGTCATGGAAGCTGCGCCCGATCTCAGTGCTGATGATATGCTTGCCTTTCTCTGCGAGAAAAGAACGTTTAAAAAGGGTGTCTATGTGTGAATCTCTTGTGGCCGGTGTTCCGATTCCGCCGGCTTCATCCTGTTTGTCGCTGTCCTTGTCTAGGAGCAGTTTTTTGATTTCAGGGTCTGTCACATATTTGGCCACTCCAGTCAGATCCTTAAGCAAGGTTTTCATGGAATAGAGTGCTGGTGGTTTGGTGAAAGTTTTTATGCTTTCAGCATATTCTACTGTGCCGGAATCCGATTTTTGCAGTTTATGCAGTTCTTGTTGTTTTTCAGCCTTTTCAAACTCTTTGAGGTCTGCCTCATTTAGAACTCTCCATCCTGAAGATATGTTGAATCTACCTTCAGCTAGAAAGTTATGACCGGCGATTTTCAGTTGTGTTTTGGTCGTTGTAAATTCTGCCGGAGGATAAAATTGGGCAATATAGAGTTTTGTTATCAGTTCATAAATTCGGCGCTCATCTTCGGATAATTTCTTAAGGTCTGGCACGTTCATTGTGGGAATGATGGCGTGATGCGCTCCGACTTTTTTTGAATTAAAAGCTTTACTTTTTATATTTGGATTAGCGTATTCCGCCATTTCTCCAAATGCGGACGAAAGAGCTTTCAGTAAGCCGGGAGCTTCAGAATGTCGTTCGTCATTTAAGAAGCGGCAGTCACTGCGATTGTATGTAATAGCCTTGTAGCGATCGCGAAGCCTTTGTGTAATTTCAAGTACTTTCTTAGGTTTGTAGTTCCATAACCCTGCGGCATCAGCTTGGAGAGCCAGCAAGTTATATGGTTGTGGTGGTTCGTTTTTACGATTAACCGATTCTACAGACAAGATTGAAACGGGCTGACCTTGAATGTCATTCACAATTTTTCTGGCAAAGACGCTATCAATTATGCGTCCTTTTTCATCTACAGGATCACTTTCGGCCGGCAAATAATCAGCCGTTATGGACATGCTGCTGCTGTCCTGCATTTCAATCTGGGCTTTGATATTGTGAAAGGCTTGTTTTTGATGCGCATCGTGAGCACGATCTCGCGCTACCACAAGTCCAAGAATGGGAGTCTGAACACGTCCTACAGAAAGCACACCGTCATAACCTTTTTCACGAGCCTTGAGGGTGTAGCAGCGCGTAAGGTTATATCCATAACGCTGGTCGCACACTGCTCGCGCCAGTGCTGACATGGACAGCCCTCTGTATTTCTCGTTGTCCTCAATGTTCTCAATAGCTTTGAGAATTGCAGGGCCGTTGTTGTCATTAATCAGAATTCTTTTAATCGGTTTCCCTTCAAGTCCTGCGTATTCGATGACTTCATCAACCAGCCTCTGACCTTCAGGATCTGGATCACCTGCGTTGACCAGTTCAGTGGCTTGGGTGGCCAGTTCAATTACTTTTTTGAGGTGACCGATATGTCTGTCTTCCGGCGCATAGCTGATAGGCCAGTCCATTGGCAGTACTCTGAGGGACCATTTCTTGAACTGTTCGTTATGTTCTTCCGGGTCAGTTAATCGGAGAACATGGCCCCATAACCAAGTAATATGATCTCCATTTATAAAAAATGAAGCTCCGGAAGGTCTTGACGGACCACCTAAAGCTATCGAGATTGCCTCAGCTACGTCTTTTTTTTCTGCGATAAATAAGCGCATGATTATTCCTTTGTTTGTGCGACATCAGTGAAGTCATCAACTTTATCTTCCGGTGTTGATGTCCAATAGTCACAAGCTGGATAGCCGTTACAAATCCAGCGGGATTTTTTTTCATTGGTTGGCGATAAGTGGGCTAACTTGCATCCACATTTCGGGCAGGAGTATTCAGTGATAGTTTTATCCTCCGGAGTAAAGATTAAAACGGGAATGACCCTCTGCATTTGGTTCACGTCCACCAGTCCGAAGTAACGGCCATCGAAGCTGTTCTCGTTATGAGTGGACATGACTAGACCTTTTGCAGTGGGGATAATTGTAGAATGGAGTAGCACTGGAAGTTTTTTTCCGTAGTTGTCAGATCGTTTCTGTCTGCTGCGTGGAAGCAACATGTTATTCACAGACACGCCCGTGCTTGAAATTTTTATATTGTCGCCTGCGGTTCCAATCAGGATTTTTAGGAGAGGACTGTTTGTGTTTAGCCCTAGATATTTACGATTAAGCGAAATTTGAAAATATGGATTGTCTTCACGGAGACTGAAAGTAACCAGATCTCCCTTAGCCGGCTTACCGGGAATAATCTGGTAAATGCCACGGGGCATGGATTCAGTGAAGTTGACGCGGTAGCCAACTTCGTGAATGAGAAAAATGATTGCCACGCTATGGCAGAAGAAAAGAGTCAGGACGAGACTTTTCACGCTGCGACCTCTTGAACATTCTTGGTCCAGTAAGTCTTACGCCAACTGCGTTTTGCCGTTTCACTGCTGGTATTCAGGGGGCATTTTAAATCAATGGATTCAATTTCCGAATCATCCAGCGAGTTAAGCCAGCTTTCAAAGTCCTGATTTTGTAGATCTTGTTCAGCCTTTTCAATTTTCTGCTTTTCAATATTTTTCAGTTCAGCGCGGGTGTTATCGGCTTTCTTTGCATTTGCAAGAGCTTGTTCATTCGGGGTTAAAAATCCAACAGGCCTGCGCCATGTTCCCTTTGATTTCAGTGTTGCGAATAGATAATTGCAGATTCCTTTGCGGGCTTCAGGGAAGGTTCCCTTTTCAAGTTCCCAGTGCGCTGCGTGCAGAGATTCTTCGATGTCGAGGATTGTTTCACCGAAAGAAAGCCGGTGTTCGACGATCTGGCGGATCTGATCTGGACCAAATCTTTCACTGTGCAGTCTTGGCCAGAGGATTTGAAAATCATCGCGGCTGATTGATAACAACCGGCGCGTCCATTTTTCCTCTTCAGATTCTTCAGAATTAGATAGATTTTTTATCTGTCTATCTAAGAAGGGTGGATTTTGATACCGATCACCTTTGGTATCAAAAGAGTGATTCTGATTTGTGTTAAGGCTTGAACTACAAGGGATAACGGGTTGTTTTGCTAATGAATCAGCATTGGTAACATGATACCGATCACCTTTGGTATCAAGATTGGTATCATTGCGGTCATGATACCGGTCATGACTGGTAACACCTGATTGATACCGATCAGTATTGGTATCAATTTGTGGTGGGAACGTATTTAACAGTTCCTGAATACGAGCAATAGGCTCATTATTCAATTGTAGAATAATACCAAAACGGGGGCCGCGTTCGTGAATTCTTTTAGAATAAATCCCAGCTTCATGGCCGTGTTTGATTACCCTGCGAGCTGTGACTTCGCTGCATGCCGCGTCTCTGGCAATTGATTGAATTACAAGACCTATTTCGTTTTGCGCCGCTTCTTTTGAGTATGAGCAGATGATACCAAACACTCGCTTACCCTGATCGGATAGACGAGAAAACAGAGCATCAATTCTGTCAGAATAATTCAATATAGCCAGTGCGGAACCCTTACTTTTGGAACTTTGTTTTTGGCTGTTACCAATGTTAGGTTGATACCGATCACCTTTGGTAACATTTTGCCCTTGATACCAATCATGATCGGTATCAGCGAGCAGGCCGTATTCATGTTTGAACAGGCTAATGAAGTATTCGCAGCGTTCTTTATAAAGAGTGATTATTGTCCCGTGCCTGCGTCCAGAGCTGTTTATTTCTCTACAGAAAAGTCCAGCTTCTTCACCTTTAGGAAAGGTTCTTAGCACGCTTAATTTACTGCATCTTGCCGCATATTGAAGACGGGAAATGACAATAGAATAAGGCGCATCCATTGCCGGAGCAGACTTAATAAGGGCGGCAAGTATCCTTCTGGCTGTTCCGGAGAGCCCATTGTAAAAGGTGGCTATGTCACGGCGCATAAGCTTTTTCAGGTGATCGGTATCAGCATGTTTCTGATGTCGATCACCATTGGTATCAGAACCATTTGGTGGGTAGTATTCCCGTGCCGTTGAAGTCATGTCAGAACCTGATTCCTTAGAAAGAGGATACGTTGCAATGTTCTGGAGAAACAAATCTGACTACCTTGAGTTCATTTGCGGCTAATTCAAGTTCAGCCCCAATCCCGTGCGATTGTTCCCAACCTTCGAGTTTAAGAATCCAGACCTGATCCGCCCAGCGTATAAATTCCTGATCAATGCGTTTCCAAAAAGTCCAATCCATGGGCAATCCTGTATTTGTTATTCCGTGTGAATGAGAAATTGGCGAATAAACAATATGACCAGCGACAATGATTTTTGCGGCGGCAATATTTACAGCTTCATAGCGGCTCGTTCGTACTTCCGGATCAGGGTGTGTGTACGGGCACGCCAGATAAATTTTCAGAGGTGCTTTTGCCAGATCAGAGAGCGGTTTTGAGGGAATAAAATTCATGGCTCCTCCTTTTTTTACTAAGGTCAGTTGTAATCAAATCGCCGGCCTGAATATTGTCAGGCATTACGCAAAGGTCATCGCAGCCAGGGCAGCGGACTTGTGAGCCCATTTTCATAGCTCTATGTTTTCCCGGTTCTTTGCACTCTCCGAACAGAGGCATAAGTACGGGGGTGTTTCCTTGCTCAATCACGGTAAGCTGCCGTCCGGAGACTCGTTCAGGAGGCAGGTACATATACGGAACCCGTCCGTCTCCATGACAGAGTGGGCAACCGGGGCGGCCTGTTTTTCTGGAACCGTGACTGGCCATCCAAGTGGCGCAGTTAGGGCAAGTCCTGCACGCTTCACGCGGGAAGCGCACCGGGAGTAATTTTGTAATGTCAGCATTCTTCATGGACTTCTGTCTCTTCAATGAGGTCGTCGAGTTCTTTGCGGTCGGCTTCGGTTTTAGTTTGAGTCTCTGTCTTTGCAGGTTTTTCTTTGCAGGGGACAATTTCTGCGAGAATGTCTGACTTGTCAGGGGCTGTAATCTTGGCCCTTTTAAGAAATTCAGGATCAAGAAAGAAAAGAATCTGTTTGCCGTAGATGGGCGCAAATCCGGCGGGAAAGATGAGCATAGCTCCGGGCCGTACTATATTTCCGTCACGGTTTTTTTCCGCCCCTGGAAGGCGCATACATTCATCGGGAGTAAGCAGTGGCCGTGCAACCTCAGAAATGCTGACACTTGCGCGTCCAAGGTGGCCTGATCTGCTTCCGGAAAGAGAAGTCTTATTTTGGATGACAGTTCTTTTACCTGTCATTTCGGAGAGAGTTTTTGCTGTTTCGATTTTGTTAGGGGCGTATGCAATCCTTAAATGGCAGTTGCTCATTATTGATTCATCCCTGCCGTAAGCAGATTGAAGCTGTGTGAGATCTTGAACTATTATGTAGGCTTTGATTCCGTAGCCGGCCATGAATGCCAAGGCCCGCTCAAATATTTCCATTTTGCCTAATGAGGTGAACTCATCGAGCATGAGTAGAAGGCGGTGCTTGTAACTTTCCTTAACACTGCCGTTTTGAAATTCCATATTTTCAGTAAGCCGGCGCAGGACCATATTTAAAATGAGTCTGATCAGTGGGCGTAAGCGGTCAATGTCTGAGGGACGGATTACGAGATAAAGAGAAATAGGAGATTCATTATTCATTAGGTCTGTGATTCTAAAATCGCATCCGGAAGTGGAGCGTGCAACAACCGGATCTCTATAAAGAGCCATGTTCGCTACCGCAGTTGAGACAACTCCGGAAAGCTCAGCGCCAGATTTGTTGAGCATTTCTCTTGCGGCAGCTGAAATAAATTTTTTGATAGCAACGGCTGATTCTGTGATTTCAGGGCCGAAAAGTTCAATCAATAAGTTGTCATGTTCGATATGGAGCATCTCATCGAAAAGTTCAGTCATTTCCTTGTCTTCATCAGCAAGCATCAGGGAAAGATCATTAAGTGTAGCGTGCTGTCCGGATGTGATACGAAGCAGTATCATGCAATGAAGAATAGCTCCTCCTAGAAAGCCGAATGCCGCCTTGTTCCAGTAATCCTTGAGACCTTTACCATCCGGATCAACAATCATGTTGGCAATATTCTGGGCATCAGGAATAGCCTGCGGGCCGTCCAGCCTTACTTCGGAAAGAGGGTTGTATCTTGCAGATTTTCCGGAAGTATTAGTCGGGTCAAATTTAAGAACTTTGTGCCCCTGAGATTTTCTCCAGCCGGAAGTTAAAGCCCAGTTTTCACCTTTGATATCGAGAACAATTGAGCTTTCATCCCATGAGAGCAGAGTGGGTAGAACAAGGCCTACTCCTTTACCTGAACGTGTAGGAGCAAAAACCATAATGTGTTCAGGTCCGTTATGGCGCAGATAGTTGAGAACGTTCTTGTTTTGCCACCCACCCACATAAACTCCTGTGCTTTCGAGCAGACCGGCCTTAGTAATTTCTTTTTTGCTGGCCCAGTGAGCTGTGCCGTGGATATCGCTGACTCCTTCGGGTTTCCTTAAGAAAAATTGAGAGAACCCAATAACTATAACTTGAGGAGCGATAAAAATTATTTGGGCCATCGCTATAATCCGGTCCAGAGGCTCATTAGGAGCAAGTTTTTGCATCCAGATTACAATCATCCACGGCCAGTAAAATTGTTTATATACAGGTTTACCTAGAGCCTGATGGTATCCGTAGAGTTCTGCTGTATTCTGAGTTGCATAGAGCATGGCCATAAGGGTGACTACAAACATAAACAGCAGATAAGGCAGCCATTTATGTTTCTTTTTTTTGCTTTCTCCGAGTCCGTATTGGTTGTTCATTTTTAACTCCTGTATGGTCTGTATGGACGGGCGAAGACGATATCTTTGGTAACAACCATATTGAACCTTTTGCCCGGTTCGGTGGAAATAGCCGGCTTCAGCTTCACATTCATTTGGAGTAACTGAAGGGTAGATTGTCCTAATTGACTGGCAACAGCTGATCCGAGTTCATCTTGTAGAGTTGGAGTCTGGTTTGAAGAAGAACTCTTGTTGAAAGAGTCCATGGCATAGGCCGTACCACCGCTTATCAAACTCATGATTGCCGCTGAACCGAATGTTTTCAGGTAATGGTTATCCACATCTCCTGAATAGCCGGCGTAGCCTCCGATATCCGTACCGGGCATAACCCCGAGAGTGATGGAAGACCCGTCAGGAAAGATTATGCGGTTCCATGCAACCAGCACTCGAGACTGTCCGACAGCTACCCGTGAATCATAGACTCCGACCATGCGGGAGCCTTGCGGAATAAGCATGTAGGTTCCAGTTGCAGTGTCATAAATATTTTTGCTCACCTGTCCTATGATCTGACCGGGGAGATCTGAATTAATGCCGGATATCATGATGCCTGTTATTACTGATCCTGTTTTCAGTTCACATCTTGCGCCCGGAACTCTTTCGTATGGCAATCGCCATGAATCTTTTTGTGCAGCGCGTGCGTTAAGGAATTCTTCCTTTTCCTTTCGTTCGTCAGGTTCTCCGTTGATTCCAGCGATTGTTCCAGAAGCTGTAAGAGGATGACGGGACCGAACATCATCGAAAGAAGTCTGCACAATTTGATTTTGTTTTTTGTTAGTACTAGATGTTTCCACCTTAAGCGGTGCCGTTAACGCCGCTCGCATTCTGTCGAATTTGAATGAACGAACTTCCTGCAATTCTTTTACTCTTTGCTTTTCAGCCTCAGATGGACCTTTGGGCCTCACAACTGTGACAAGAGGTTTTTCAGTCTCAATCTCTAGTGGTGCTTTTTCCTCTTCCTTCTTCTGAGGTAGGGACAGACCATTTGCATTTTCAGGTGCTGTAATTGGTTGCTTCATGTCCGTTTCAAATATGGGGTTAATAATATTCTGAGCTTGCTTTTCATTTTTGCTTGTGGAGGTGTTGACCGCATAGATCAGAATTATGACCAGCAAAACTCCGATTGCCACAGCAATATATAAAATTTTGCTGTCTAATTTAGTTATTTTTATCTTGGGGCGCGTTAGGCTGTTAGGAGAATCTGACATGATAAATTCCTACTCAGCCTTGATGATATACATCATGGAATAATTGCGTGGACGGTTCTCTGTTCCACTTCCGGCGGGAGTCGAGGTTCCGGTTCCTGAAGCGGAAAAAGATATAGCCTGATTTGCCGGGGTTCCCGCACCTGTCAGGAAACCTCCGGCACTAACCATCATACTTTTGGTTGCTCCCCGCACAATTCCACTACCTGAAACAGTAATTGTGGTTTGATGAGAATGGCTTTCCATGGCGGAGTTTTGGCTACTTTTAATAGCTCGGCCGCTATCAACTCCCTTGCCGTGATCCCAGCCTCGAATAAATTCACCCCGGAGATCAGGAACGGTACCACCTACTATTGCCGCGAGGTCCGTATATCCTGACGTGGATTGACCGTTACATTCAAGAAATCCTTCTGGAACAGTTCCAGATGTCCATGGAATAACTCCGCCGATTGGTACTCCGCTGATGGCTTTAGGTTCAACAGCTACACTTGTCGGATCAAAGCTTGTTGCGTCTCCTGCTATTGCGGAGGAATGCACGGAAACGAAGAGAAGAAGCAGAAAAAGGAAAAGATATTTAGATATAATGTTGTGTGTGAATTTCATGATTTTCTCCTTTAATTACAGGTTGTGAGGACCATGACTTTTCCGTATCCAGCAGGAGGAATTATCCATGTATCTCCTGTGTCAGCGGTGCGAATGCGTAAATGGACCTGCCAGTTGTCTCCAACGTCAGTGGCCCATGACTGGACAGCTACAATGGCTTTTGAAATCGGCCCTTCAGCAAAGATTGATGGAGCTACGAAAATCTGAGAATCTGAGGTAATGCCGGGCGGGCAGATTGGTTTGGGGATTAGTTCGCCATCAACCGCAATGGTTGCCCCTTTGAGAAACTGAGAATTGCCTGTGTCGGCTATGACTTCGGGCTGTCCGTTGCGGCAGATATAAAGACCTACTGCCGGATCAAGGAAAACACGCCCGTTTTTGTCTGCATCATTACAAAATCCTGTGGTGTCGATATCCGCAAGAGTGTGTTCTTCGAACTTAATTTCTTTCACACCTTCAATGGCGTGATCAGTCATATCCAGCTCGGTGGACATTTCGTTCAGTTCAGGATGACCGGGAACTTCAACGCGATAGAGAAAATCTTTTCCAATATCCTCTTCACGCAGGAAAGCTCTTCCTCCGATATGTCCGGCGGCAGGGATGGGGATATTTGTTGATGCTAAATTTATAGTCCAGCCACCGTAAGAACCTCTGAGCTCGGTTACACTTTGTCCAGGAAGGTCTCCAACGGGGATGTAACCTCCTGCGCCCCCGACCATGGCGGCAGTGGCTGGAACAATGGCTGCGCTGAATTTTTTGCTTTTTTCTGAATGAGTGCGGCCGCCATATGTCAGCACTAAAACTTGCAGATCGCCTGCGGTTGGTTCAAGGACATATATTCCGTACCGTTGGCCCCATCCGTTCAGATTTTTAAAGCCAGAAGATAGGAAATCGTCTGTTCGAAGCTGAGCCATTGTGATCTGAGTTGCTTCGGTTGCTGTCGAAGAAGTTATCAGTCCAGCATAATTTTCTTTGGCATATGAGGACGCAGCATCCATTACGCTCGATAAATGGGAGCTGACATTGTGCTGTTTGACCGACTCCACGCCCCGGTCCATGAGGTCTGTAAGCATGGGAAGCATAAGCATGAAAATAGTAAGTCCCGCCAACACTTCTAAAAGCCCGAAGCCGGCCTGTTTGTTTTTACGATTAGCTTTCATAACTATCTCCTACTGGGTGATGACGCTGACAATGCTGTTTTCAGGAATGAAAGACGGCAGAGCAGTGTCCGCTCCGTGAGCGTTGGCCAGAAAACCGTTTCGTTTAACTCCGATGGCAAAACTGCCCATGAAAATTTTTCTGATTTCTTCAGATTCGTTTCCCTGTACAGCTCCCCACACGTAACAATTCCCGCTATCCAGCCGGTTGGCCCATGCACGCATGGGTTTCCAACCGGTTGGAATTGAGAGATTAGAAGCGGGAACTTCACCAGTTGTTATGGATGAATTACTTGTCACAAAGTTATTCACCGCATTGCGATAGATTGCGTAATTTACAGCTATAGATTCAGCCTTAGGTGAATTTCTCGGGGTTGGCATTTCTGGACTGGCCAGAGCGATGGCTCCGAGAAGGCAAAATAGAACAGCTAACCCTTGCATAATGCTTCCAGCCCTCCGAATTGAATGCGGTTTCTCTGTTCACGCATTTCCTCCTGTAATCCCGCCAGTTCACCGTTTTTTATTTTTGCACGGAGTCCTTTGAAGTTTTCATTGAAAGGAGCCAGCAGGAACTGAGGGACGTGAAGAACTGTTTTTCCGTCAATATGTTCAAGTTGTTGATGGACAACAGCCAGAAGACCTTGAGCAAGATTTTGACTGGCAATATCTCCGTCAATTTCGCGGGCCATAGTGACCAGTCTTTCAAGAGCCGTTACAAGGTCAAAGCCATGCAAGGTGGCCACAACTATTTGTTGATCGGAGCCGAGGCAGACGCGCAACGCTTCACTGGCGGCGTGTTTGCTGCGGATTTCTCCTATATAAATGATGTTAGGAGAGGCGAAACGGTGCGAGCGTTCGATGGCTTCAGCCAGATCCTCTTCATGATCAATCTCGGCCTGAAAGCAGAATCCGAATTTTCCATGTTTCCCATCCAGAGGCATTTCCGCAGGGTTTTCAAAACTGACGGCATGGCCTCCAAGAGTTGAAAGCCGTGTCGCCACAAGTGATGAAGCACTGAAGGTTTTTCCTGAAGCCTGCGCTCCGGTAAAAAGAACAAGCCCTTTACTTTGGTTTGAATTTAGAAGCCATTCTGAAAGAGCTTCGGGCAATCCAAGTTCCGTGAAGGCAGAAACCTTTTCCTGAATTCTGCGTAGGAAGAAAACTTTCCCGCTGCCCCAGACAACTCCCTCATAGAGCGCAACTCTGTAACCAATGTCTTCGTGTTTAATTCTGAAAGTGTGTCGGCCACTTTCTTCATGTACTTTGAGGACTTCCCCATGCAGCATTTGAATTTCTTTTTTGGTGTCTTCTTCACAAGGAACAAGCTTCTGGTCGCAATTATCGCACCCCTTCATGAAGGCTTCGCCGCTTTCATGAAGAATCAAATCTGTGAATGATACACTTTTGAGAACCATTTAATGCCTCTGCTAGTTGGAGGTGAAAACGATGATATTAGTGTCGGCAAGCTGATTTGTTATAGCTGCTACCATTCCACTTGCCTGGTTTATTTCAACTCCGTTTACAGTGATCGTTTCCCATGATCCGGCTTGAAATGTTGCCAGTTTTACGCAGGCATATTCAGGAACTTTGTTCTGGGTAATCGTAAATGTAGTGGCATCTGTTCCTTCCGCTACGGTTACGGCTCCGTTCCATGCATTGCGGATTTCGCCGCTACTTTTCAGCATGCTGTCAGGCACAATTTTGTTTTTCACCGCAATTTCAGTAGTAATACCGGTGAAGTCCGGCTCGCCGGCATAAAGCTGTTTTAGATCAAGCCGAAAGGTCGAGATATTTTGTTCAGCCGTGGATATTTTGTCATTATCCATTGATTTCCTGACCATATAGGCTGATCCGCCAAACACGATCAAAGCTATAAGGAGTGAGCCGAGTGTTTCAAATAAAGTCATGATTGCTCCTGTTAAAGAATGTTTTGTCCCAGTTGTTGCTGAAGGGATGTCATTGCGAGAACGATGTTGGAAATCATAAAAATGATGCCGATTATGCACGCCATGTTTATGACTTTGGCCTGAACTTTGATTGTTTCCATGCCCTCATCCAGCCATTCCTCGGCAATGAGTTTCAACTGGCTGTCAAAGCCCGGAAGTTTTGAATAAACCCTCAGGTCTTCAATGATTGTTCTGGCGGGAAACTGGTATCCTGAATCGTCCAGGGCCTGCCCAAGACCTTTACCCAGATTGAGCTGAGCCTTGATTGAGTGCATTCTCTCTTTTAGCCAAGGACTTGAGTTGGGAGTGGTGAGCATGTCGTTCATCGCAAGTGAAAGCTGAATGCCCGATTCCATCATGGTAGAAAGGGTGAAGAGCCAGAGACTACCGGTGATAAGACGATAAAAGGACCATGGCGGAACATTATCAAAACGGACGCGGATTTTTCCGGTCCATATTTTTAGAGTTGCCAGAGAAACGAGGAAGGATACGACTACTCCGGCGAGGAACAGAGTTCCTGCTGTGGAGTCTATGAATTTTGTTACTTGATAAAGAGTTTGCGCACTTCCTTGCCATCGTGCCGGGTCTGAAATCTCGGTAAGTCTGGGCATGACGTATCTTGAAAGCACGAGCAGAAGCGTAATTAACGCACAAATTAAGAGACATGGATAACTGAGAGCTTTCCACATGCTGCTTATGATTTTTAGTTTGGCCTTGATTAATTTTACTGAGAGTTCCAGAGCCTCACAAAGTTTTCCGGAATTAACTCCGCTTTGAATCAGCATAGATTCTTCTGCGGGAATGAATCCTTGCAGAGCTTCATGGAGCTTATTACCGGAATTTATTCTTGCTGAAACTTCCGTAAGAACGGGAGTTAGCGGACTGTAAATTTTTGCATATCTTTCTTCTAAATAAGTCAGACTCTCGGCAACGCTGACTCCGTGTCTGGTCATTGCAGAAAGTTTTCGGTAGATACGAATCCGTTCTTTCTGCTTGAAGAAAAGCTTAGCCAGTAAATTGTTAATTTCAGGAAGCACCATGAGGAGCCTCCACATTTTTTGCACCGGCCAGTTCATCAAGGTCGGAAGATGAAAGGTTAAAATCATCAAAAGCCTTGGCATAGTTTAGCGGTACACCAAGTCTGCGTTCTGTCAGATAAGGATCAATCAATCCGTCTTCGATTAGGTCAATGGCGTGGCTGACAAAGGTCTGGCCGTTCTGTTCATGTCTCCAATGTTTATAAGCCGCTTCCATATTACCGGTGCGTACCGCTTTCAGGATCACATGGTCAGTGGTGACTATTTCAGATGCTACGGTCTGCCCGATAATTCCAACACCCGAGCATTGTTTACAACCTTCACCCCTGATGTTGACGTTTTCCATATTGTTAACTGCTCTGAATAACCGATTGAGCACGGCTTCAGGCAGTGATTTTAGGCGTAATTTATTGTCATTTGGAAGTTTGGTAATTTCTTTAAGTGGCATCTTGCAGTTCGGACAAAGCACCGGCACAAGCCTTTGATGATGAAGGCCGGACAGAACTGTGTGATCACACAGGTATTCAAGAGGATCAGGATATTGAGCAGCACGGAGCAAAGAGACCATTCTTTGAATGATTCCTAACGCTGAGTTTGCATGAATTGTTGTCCATACTCCGTGTCCGGTTTGAGCCGCATCGAGAGCAGCTGAAGCCGCTTCAGGATAACGGACTTCACCAATCATAATGGTGTCCGGGTCAGAACGCATGGCTCCGGCAATTGCGTTGCGATATGCCGCGCCACGATTTTCATCTTTCTCGTTGGTGCTGACCCGAACCTGCTTTACCCTTTCAAGCGGATATTCAGGTGGATCTTCAATGGCGAGGAAGTTCTTTTCCGGATTGTCCTCGGCCATGCACTCCATAATATGTTTGAGTAGTGTACTTTTACCGTGACCGGTCGGACCTGAAAGAAGAGTCAGTCCGGAACGCTGGGTGAGAAACTGAAATCTGCGGATATGGCGATCTGAAAATCCAAGCGTTTTCAATCTATCCTGCAAACTACCTTTAGCTGTTGTGCGGTCGTAAAGAAGGCGCAGCGCCATGAAGGTTCCGGTCCCGTTTTCTGCCATTGAGCAGTCGAGCGGTTCCGTGTGAATCCGGATTGAATGAACGTCCGCAGGAAGAAAGTCGTTGCTTACAATCCTGCCGTCCTGTCTTTCTTTCGCGACAAATGTGGTATCTGCGCTGTTGGACATGGTTTGATACATTGCAACAATTACTTTTCTGCCAATTTCTCCCATTAGCTGCTTGTAGTTCTGCAACATTCCCAATTTTCTGAACTGGATGGAGGCAAACGGGCCGTAATCGCCGATGTGAATATCAGACGCGCCTTGCACGTAAGCATCAGCAATAATCTGAACTGCGAGATCTTGAATGTCGCTCTTGGTTTCAGCTTTAGTGATATTTTTCTTACGCATTTTCTGGAATTCTTCAGCTTCAAGTCTTTTCGTTTCTTTGAAACCTTTGCGTGCCGCATAGCTCAGAAAAGACATCAAAACTGCATCGTCTGCCACCTCAGCTGAGATGTATATAATGCCGTTTAGAAGCAGCACACGTTCCTGAAGCTCTTTAGGTATTTCGTTGTTGGTCATGGTTTACTCCTTGAATTTCAAGGGAACGTTCTTGCCGTTAAAACGGATCAGAACTGTTGAAGGGGTTATTGAAGCAACTTTGCCGGGGCCGGCATTACTTCCTGTTTTCACTGTCTGGACTCCGGCAGAACTGGAAAGGGTAGCCGAAAGCCTTCCGTCCACTCCTTGAATAGAAATGATCTTCGGCCATACCGGGCGATATTGTTTTTTTCTAGCTGGTGTTTGCTGAATAGCTTTAATCACAGCAGGATCAGGAGTATGAAGCTTGATCAGCTTTTGTTCCTGCTCTGCTATCGCGACTTCAAGTTTCTTCAGTTCGAGGTGAGATCTCAGCGAGGTGAAATAGCTGAGGGGAGTAATTCTCGTTTCTGAAGACTTGTTTTTTTTGTTTTCATTGGTTGAATTACCAATTGAGTGATTAGTTGAGTTGCCAATTGGATTATTCATATTCAGATCAACGCGCGATTCTTCCGTTTGAGCTGATATTTCAGTCGTTCCATTTGAAAGTGCTTCAAAAAAAGAAGTCGAAGCCGCGTCTGTGCTGCTGGAATTTCCTGTAGAAATTCCGGTCTCAAAAGTTCCGTTTGAACTTTGGGTGAATGCGCTGGTCTTATTTCTATTAAAAGCGGTCATGTTGGATTGTGTGGCATTGAAAACCACAAGTTCATCAACAACATTTGTGTCTGCTTGCATTTTGTAGCTGTTGAACATGATGGTCCCGGCACCGGCTATGACTGCGATTAATATGAAGGCGCAGATCCAAATGAGCCGGCTACCTTTTAACTTCTTAATATTTGGCATAAATTTGACCCTCCATTGAGCACTGGTTTCTAGTGAAAGAGATCTCAGAGATCACCAGACAGGGGATTGAATCCATCTGAATAAACAGGAAGTCAGAAATTGCAGAGCCGGCAGGAAGGCCGGAAAGTTTCCACTCTCCTTTGATCCATGGAGCAATAATTTCAAACGGCTTATTCAGGAATTTATTGTTTTTCTTCTTTATTTCAGGAGATTTCCAAGTAAGATTTAATTTTGCGCCAAGGGTACGAGTCAGTTCATAAAGGTGAGCTGTTGCGTCAGTTTTATTAATCAGTTTTTGTTCAGGGCGGATTAATCCTTTGGGGTAGTCTATGTTTATTTCTGCCAAATCTGGCCGCGATCCAAAGGATGAGTTGCCTGGTCGGTTGGTGAATTCCGCACCATCCTGATGCGACCACGCCATATAAATACCCTTGTCATTGCGGGTTATGGTTTCCAGTTTCCAGCCGTTATTGAATGGCTCTGTGTTTCGCATTGCCTTTAGAAACGGTTCTGCAAATTTTAAAGGCATCGGGGATATTTTCCACGGCATTGTGAAATACTTGCCGGGATCAGAGTTAAAATTAGCTTTATTCTTTTCAGCTTCCGTCCGGGCCTTAATAGCCGCGATTCTTTGTTGCTCTGCAAGCTGATCGGCTTGGTAGTCATTCCAAAAAATAAAGCCAGCAACGGTAAGAACTACTGCGGCAGCGAGTATAAGAAGTTTTCCGTTATTTTTCTGAGGATAGAGTGGCTGGACTCGTTCTGAAGGCTTAATGAGACCATCAAAGTGTTTGAGCGTGTCTCCGAATGTTTCGCAGATGAACTCATTCTTTTCCCAGTCCGACATTGTTTTCAGACTCTTTAAGTGAGCTTCAGTTTCTTCTCTGGAATTGAAAAACTGATCGCCTTCAGCAACAATTGTCTTTTTGCTGACAGCGCAGACCCACCACAGATTTTCTTCATCACTTAAGCAGAACATTCCGATCCAAGTAGATCTGGATCGTTCCACCAAGGCGCATGCTAAGGAAGGAATTCTATTTAGTTTTGCCGAGTCTGAACTGAGTCCGAACTGCTGTTTTCTGGCAATTACATAGTTGTATTCCCGGTCAGAAAAGTCAGTTGCTACTTTTCTCGCCTGCTCCATGAGTAGCTTTTTGCCGCCTTTTCCATCCAGAATTTGCCACCAGAAACCGACAGCATATTGTTTTTTCTTAATCCTTATTGTGTGCATGATTAGACTCCCGCACTTTCCATTTCAATGGTGATTATGATGAGGCTCTTTCCGTATTTCTGACTGTTCCCGCCGGAAGTGATTCCTAACCCTTTTGATTCCTGATTAGTTTCCTGTTCAAAACCGGCCAAAATTAGAGTCTGTCCGCATTTCATGGTTACGCGCTGGCTGAAACTGCGAGTGGAAACCTCAGGGAGCTGAACTTTCATATCTCCTGTTGAAAATTCGGTAAGAGAATCAAGTGATGAAAGATTGATGTTGTATTGAAGGATTGCTTTTCGATTATTCATAATGTGAGGAATAACCGTCATGGAAAATCCGGTAGAAACTTCACCGGGGGTGAGTTCTGAGGTTTGAACAGACTGGTTGTCACGGCTGCTGCTCATGCCGGCAAGGTAGGAATCACGCTTAACAACCTGAACAGGTAGAGCCTGATTATTCATGACAATACCTGATCCGGAAGTAAGCAGAGTGGTGCGTCCATTTTGCTTTAAAGCTCTGAGAACAAGTTTTGAGTCCTTCCATGAACCGTCAAGAATAGCCGCAGTCAGAGTTCCTGCTCCGGAAATGGTATTGTATGGCTGGCCGCCCATAAGCCCGAGACTTGCTTGTCCGGCTTGCAGAGCTGTTTCGAGATTGAATCCGGCATCCGCATTATGGTTTAATTCCAGAGCCCAGACTTTAACGGCCAAAGCAACCTGCCTGCCCATTTTGATGTTCAGAGATTTGATATATTTGCTGACCCTGCGCAGAGCTGTAGAAGTATCAGTCACTGTGACCATGCCGGCAGCCTGATTGACTACAACTTGGCCGTCTTTTGAAAGCATTGTTGAAATGGCCTTGGATGTGTCTTCCCATACATCGCCCACAAAGGTGGCTTTGTTGGTCTGCGAAGTTTGGCTGGTGCTGTCTGAAGTCTTTGAGGTTTGTCCGACACCTTCAATACTGCTTGAGTCCGCAGAACCTCCGGAAGTTTGTGATTTGTTGGTAATGATGGATTCGTAAGAAATGTTGCCGGGAGCAACGGCAAGGCTGAATGATTTGGTCTGAAAGCGCGTGATTTCAACCTTGGAAGTTAAATCATCAAATTCCCAGCCCATGCCGAAGTATTCACACAGAGAATCAAGCAATCCTTTGAGCTTACCGTCATAATTCAACTTCATTATATTTGCGGCTTGTTTGCCTTCTTCATTAGACGCTGAACCGCTGTTTTCGACCTCAATGCGGACGGGAACAAGTTCATTAATTTGTTTGGCCAGTTCTGAAGCACTGCCGGAAGCATGCAGTGTAATCCGTCTGGCAAATACTGCCGGCAATCTATGTTCATCCAGTTCAACCGGAATAGCTCCTAGATATGGAGCATGAACAACTCTGACCGTTTTCTTTTTGGTCGCATAATCCATTGCCGCAGCTCTGCTTTTCACAGACCTTTCTTGAGGGGAAGGTTTAAAGCCTCCGCAGCTGCAAAGAGACATAATGAGAATGAATAATATAAAATGTTTCATTGCTAATCCTCGCAAACTTCAATGACTTTATTTGCTTGATAGATGGTTACGCGCAGGGAATTTCCGCCGGCGTGCATTCTGGAAAACATCCGTTTAACCGCTCTTGGAAATGTGTCTCTGAAAGTGGCGTGAGCTTGCATCTGGAAGTCGTGACCGGCTTTCCAGACGAGCTGATATTCTGCCCTGCCTGCCCAGCGTTTGAGCTGATTCTTAAGTCCACCGGGAACAATGGACCAATTTTCATTGAGTGGTGATTCCACTTGCTGAGAATCGTCACCGACAAATTCAAAAAAGGCGGGTGTCTGGGTAAGGAGTCCGGCTTTTTGAAAGCCTTCAAATGTAAGATTGTAGACCTGCCCAAATGACCAGCCGTCAGAAGACTGGATATAAAGGTAGTACATGGTGCTGTTGCCTATGGCGTCGAACACCTGATTCACATTCAGGACATTAGGATCGGTGGTTTTGGGGCTGAATTGAAATCCTTGGCCACGCAGATTGTTTTCAAACTGGTTTCCGAAAGGATTGTCTGAAACATTCATGTGAAAAACCGTTCTGCCGGGAGGGTAGTGCGTTGCAACTTTGAGCGCGGCTTCTTCAACCAAAGGCTCAACTTCGTGTTCTTCGTACATGGGCGCAGTTTGTTCTGCGATTGTCACATGCTTCTTCATAATTTTGAAAGCAGTGCAGCCTGTGAAGGGAATGGTCAGTAGAAGCAGAATAATTAAATTTCTCATTTGGAGCCTTCCAATCTTTTGATTTCAACTTTTTCCTGATCCATGCCGGTGCCGGCCACTAGAATTGCTTTTTCAAAGATCTCGTCCACGATCATGGCGTTACCTTTGACCCTGTAATTGACGATCGCTTCTTCTCCGGCTTTCTCGACAAGCAGAACGGGAATTTCAGTCTGAGTGGATGTTCTGGGAAGCTGAATAAAAGTTCTGATGCCGTCATTGTAGACTCGCATCGGCTTCCAACTGGCTTCATCTCCTGTTATGGAGTAGCCAAAATCAAGCGCGGATAGATCCGTGGGTTTTCCTTCTATTTCTGTACTTTTCCAAGACTCTTTGCGGCGTTTTTTCTTGAGGCTGGCTTTAAGTATTTTTTCCTGATCTTCAGGATAAATGAACGCGACATATGGAGTGTATCCCTTGCGGCGGGAGACAAGCTTAAGATGGTAAGTTCTGCGGTCAGTCGTGATAACAGCTGTCGTTACAAGCCCTGCATCAAGCGGCTTAATAACGAGGTGAGTGCTTTCCCGTCCTGAAAGACCGGACTGAGCTACAACAACAATCCATCGGGCAGTGTCTCCGATGATGACGTCATTGACGTTTTCACCGGACTGAAACTCAAGATCAGAAGCCATAAGAGGGGAACAAATTATGGTTGGCAGAGTAGCTCCAAAAACATAAACGATCTTGCCGTTGCTATGCATGATTGGGTTTACTTTGCGATTAATCCACTCCTTAGAGAGTTTTAATGCCTTCCATTCTTTACTGTTCAGACGAACGTCAGTCTTACTAATATAGTCTGGAGCGGGTTGGCTTATCGCAATTTCTACATTTCCACCTGAATCTTTTTCAGGTGCAGGATTGTGCTGGGCAAATACCTTATTTACTAACCCTTGTTGGTCCGTCTCAGTTGCTGCTGAGACAGAATTACAAGTTAGTAGAACAAGGCAAAATGATATGAAAATAATTCGGTTCATTACGGCTCCTATTGCTCAAGAAGTTTTGCCCAGGACAATTCGGTGATATAAACACCGGCAGGATTCCTGATAATTTGGCTGTCTGTTGTTGGGGAAGAAATGCGAACCTTGAGAGTCGCTTCATATTTGGTGCTGGACATGGCCACACCGGAATGGTTGCGGATTGTTTCCAACCATTCGATGCGCCAGCTTTCACTGCTGACAGGAAGAGGGATGCCTTTGATATCGACTTCAACGAGAGTTTTTTGACCTCGTTCATATGGGTTGTTGGCTTCGTACCAACTGCGGGTTGCACCGCGAGCCGCTCCGGTTACAAACGAAGACATTTTAGTGACCATCTTTTTTTGAAGGCCGATATCTGCTGTCACTGTCCTCCAGTTAACAATTAGATTTGCAATTTCCGCTTGTATGATCCGGTCGGATACATTGACCGTAGAATCTGCGCGTTTAACCGCAACAGAGTGGCCGAGTTTGTCTACTTCAACCACATAAGGAATGACTTTGTTTTGCGTGATTTGGATGATGTTTCCAGTCAGGCAGAGAATAGAAATGGCGATAAGACCTAGCGCGGCTGTTCTCCACTGGTTACGGCTTTTTATATAACTGCCGTATCGCTCAAACCATTCTTCTTTGGCGGCTATATAGGGTGATTCTGCGTTGTTATCTGACATGCTAAAACTCCAAGTTTAAAATGAGAAAAAATTGAAAAATAAAGTTGGCAAATATACCTTTTTTAGGTATATTCTGATTTATGAAATGGACAACAATCATGACTGCAAAGGTCAGAAAACAGATGGGAAAACTCCCCAAGAAATATGTTAAAATCTTTGAAGCTTTGCTTGATGAGTTGACTAAGATTGGCCCAGTCAGATCCAGTTGGCCTAACTATGGAAAGATTAAAGGTAAAAGCGAGAGCTACCATTGCCATTTGAATAAGGGAAAACCTCGATATGTGGCTGTTTGGACTGTCGTTGATAATGAAATTAAAATTATAGAGGTGCGTTATGTTGGAACTCACGAGAAAGCAGACTACAAAAGGATTTGCTGAATTCTGTATAAAGGTTCCTGAAGCGAGTGCTGCAAAGTTGTATGCTGCGTTGAAAAGTATTCTTGATCTGGCTGAAATACCTGTTGAAAACGTTAATAAAGACGGAGAAAAGGTATATAGCTTTGATGAGGTCTTTCCCGACCACCACAGCGGAGATACCGTGCGTGGACTTAGACTCAGGGAAGAGCTTACCCAGAAGCAGCTTGCAGAAAAGATAGGGGCTAAGCAGCACCATATTTCAGAAATTGAGAACGGAAAGCGTTCTATTTCTATTGAGATGGCTAAGCGGTTGGCTACAGCTTTAGGAACTGAATATAAGGTATTTTTGTAAGTAGGCATTGTTAGGATTTGCCTCCATTTTTGGAATTCTGACTATCCTGTTCCATTTTGAATGTTTCATGTTGTGTTTTCACACTGCTACGGACTCCGCTTGTTTTGGTCGGGGATAGGTTGTCTCTCATGGCATTGACTCCTGTGGAGGCCATATGACCGAGTTTTCCAAATCCACTCATTCCAGCTGAGTCTGCGAAAGAGCTTGCCTCGCGAATGGCATCCACTCCGCGTTTTGCATCAACAGCACCTCCTGCCATTCCCCGCATGCCTTGAGTTGCGGCCATGACTCCGGTGCTAACTGCCGAGACAGAAGATGTAAGATAGCCTCCAGATGAGGCTAAAGGTCCGTTGATGAGTCCGGAAATTATGTCGGGAATAGACATGGATAAGGCTAGGATAACAATTGAAGCACCGAGTACGACTAGAACTCGGTCAAAACTTGCTCCGGTGTTTCTGAATTCGGTGATAAAATCGATGCTGAGAGCAAGCAGAAGTTGCATTACAAATAGTTTTACGGAGACTGAAAAAGCGTATTTAATGAAATTTATTGCGTAATCTTTGGTGATCTTTGAACCACTGAATCCGAGTAAAATAATTCCCGCATTCAATATGATGTACGCTTCACATTTTACTAAAATAACTTGAGCGGCGATTAGTGAGAAAGTTATGCAAATTGCTATGGCAATGATGATTATGCCAAGTGATTTGGCAACGTTTACAGTTAGACTATCCAGAAGAGTTTCAAATATTTGAACTCCTGCTAGAAAAATGCTTCCTGCCGTTACAGGAGGCGCACCCAATTCTTGAGCAATGCCGGTCAGTCCTGTTATTAACTGATTTGTCCAATCTTTGTAGTAGATAACGACTGAGAGCATTAACCCCGCATATAGTACCAGCATTATGAACTCAGCAAAGGCATCTTGAACTTCAGTATGTTTGAGCGCTATTTTTATTCCCAGAAGACAAACATCCAAAATCAATAGAAGGCGAAACAATACTAAAGCGTGTTCAGTCAAAAGTTCATCCCACTGACTGGCTTTAGAATGAAATTGAACCGCTATTTGAGACAGTATTTCAGCTTCTTGAGCATAGGATGACGTTGAAAAAGACAACAGCATCACGACTGCTAGAGCAGGGGATAAGTAGAGTACAGTTTTGCCAATTTGCATGACTGATACTCCTAAAAACCGAGAGGTTCAGGGCCCGCATCTTCCATGCGGATGTCCTTAAAGTTTGTATTAAAGAACTTATCCTGATCGTGTCTCAGAATTTGTTCGTCCTTCTCAGCCTTTTCATTAATGAGAGCTTTATTTTGTGCTTGGACAGCTAAAAGAGCTCTTAATTTCCTGATTTCCTGTATCTGAATACTGGCAAGTTGGTTTGCCGCTTCAAGGGCTTGCATACGCCCATCAGGAGAACTCAGAAGATCTTCAATTTGTGAGTCAAATTCTTCGGATTCACCGAGGTCTTTCAGTTGCTGTCCTGATAATTTAAAAGTTGCTTTTGTTGCTTCATCAACTCTTGCAGACCATTGTGACCAATACTTCTTATATTTGGGATTTAGTTCCTCATTCGGAAGATTTGTGAGTTGTTTTGCAGATTTGAAGCTTGGAAATTGCGCTTCGTAGACTCCATCTAAAACTTCAAGGTCACCGACAGTGCTAACCAAATTCTTGGAAATATTAGCCAGTCGTTTGAAATCTCTTATGACACTATTTTTAATGGCAAATGGCAGACGAATAGTGTTCTTGATCATGTTGGTATATTGCTTGATATTTTGCTGTACCATCATGATTTGCTGCTGAGTCTGCATCATCTCTTCAGCATAAGTTTTATAAAGTGATTGGAGCTGTTCAATATTTGTGGCTCGTTCCAGAGCTTGTAAAAATCTGTCACTACAATTTGTGCAGGTAACGACCATTGCAGACGCTGGAGTCGCTGTGAGCAAAAGCAAAAGAAGAATATTCGCTATTAGTAATTTCATCTAAAATCTCCTTGTCTTTCTTCAATCCATTTTACCGGCCAATTCTCACTATTCTTTGATGAGAGTTCTTTAATGCGCGAAAGGCTTATTTTATCAGCAGACCCCACAAAGGAGAGAGCTATAGGGCCGAGCGCAAGATCAATCAATCTGCGTCCCTCAGGGGAAACAATGTAGTAATCTCTCTTAGGTATGGAGGAGGCGATGATATGAATTTGACGACCGTTTAGACCCAGCCCATTGTATAATTTGAATTGATCTTCCTGAATTGCAGACGGGTTCGGCAGGAATATTTTTGTAGGGCAGGACTCCACAAGAACATCCAAAATTCCAGATCTTACAGCATCAGATAAAGACTGTGTGGCAAGCACAACTGCACAGTTGGCTTTGCGTAAAACCTTGAGCCATTCTCTGATCTTTTCTTTGAATACTTTGTGACCAAGCATGATCCACGCTTCATCAAGAATTAAAAGAGCGGGTTGTCCGGTGAGAGCTTTTTCTATGCGGTGGAAAAGATAGAGAAGAACGGGGATTAAATTTTTGTCACCAAGGTTCATTATTTCATCAATTTCAAACACCATGAAATTAGATATTCCAAGATCATCCGAAGAAGCATCAAGTAAGACCCCCATTGAACCTTCTCTTGTGTAATGCTTGATAGCTTCCTTTAATTCTTCATTTTGAAGGCTGTGATAAAAATCAGTCAAAGACCTAATGTTTGACGGGTTCTCACGTATTCTGCTCATGGCGACATGGATTGCATTACGGTGAGCAGGAAGAACCGTCAGACCCTGTAAAGTGACTAGATTTTCAATGTATTCTGTGGCCCAGCTTTGTTCTGCATCCGAATCAATGTTTTGCAATGGAGCAAAAGCCAGAGTTGAATCTTCACCAGCTATTTCATAATGTGATCCTCCAACGCCCTTACAGAGAGGCAACATGGACTTGCCTTTATCAAAAGCAAACACTGTGGCTTTAGGGTAGCGTCTGAATTGAGCCGCTATAATTCCGAGAAGAGTCGATTTACCTGCTCCGGTCGGACCGAAGACAAGAGTATGGCCAAGATCATCCACATGAAGATTTAACCTGAATGGTGTTGAGCCATCTGTTGCGCAGAACATTAGAGGCGGGGATGACGGTGGAAACCTTGGTGAAGGATTATGTTCTCTGCCAGCCCATATAGTTGCCAAAGGCAAAAGATCGGCTAGATTCATAGTGTTAATGATCGGTCTGCGAACATTGGCTGTAGAGTTGCCGGGGTGAGTTCCGAGCCATGCGTCCAAGGCGTTTATGGATTCGATTCGACAGGAAAAACCTCGGCTTTGAATCATGCGTCGAAGTTCTCTAGTGTTGTCCTCAAGCTCTTGAAGGTCTACTCCAAGCAAAATTATGCATGCTGTATAAAACCCTGCACCGACAAATCCGGATTGAATCTCTTCTATGGCTTCTTCTGAATCTTCGGCCATAGAAAGAGCGTCCCGATTAGCCCTTGCATTGGGATTGTTGAACATTGAATCCCAAAACTTGAAAACTTGCTGTCTCCATGTTTTTCTATATTTTTCTAGTTCTTTGAGAGATTCGAATTGATCCATGCAGATAAATCTGCTTGAAAATCTGTATTCAATGGATAGGCTTTCAAAACACGAAAGCATTGATGGCCAACTTTCCTGTGGTAATCCATCAATTGATATGACCTTTATAAGTTTATTCCCGATAGCCGGTTGAAGTCCTCCAATAAGGTCTTGCCCGCCAAGCAGAGCATCGAGATACATTGGTGTGCTCGGAAGCAGAACAGTATGGTCCTCGCCGGTTATGCATTTATTCAGAAGGGCTAATAATGAGGAACTATTTTTGAGATTTCCATATTCATCTTCAAAGGATTCGTCCTTAAGCCGGTCGAGGTACATTGAAAGGGAAAGGGAATCTTCAAGTTCCCTTAGAACTGTCAGAAATTTGCTAAGTGCTTTTTCAAAAGGGGTGCTTGCGACTGCATTGGTATATGCCAACTCACTCAGCTTTTGTGCTGCGAATTCTGGCTTATAGGTGACAATGATATATGTCTCAGTGGCGTAAAAAGTTCCGGCAGACTGGAAAATATCTCGCCGTTCATCTTCAATCATTGCTGTTACTTCGTCAGGGAAAAAGCTGGAACCCGGATGCGGATATTCACGGGCCGGAGAACGCACAGCTTCTACATGAAGCATCCATCCTGATTCCAAGGCTTTAAGAGCGTTGTTCACTCTGCTGCTGACCGTTGCGAGTTCGTCAGGAGTGCTTGATGCCGTGTCCTGTGACCTGAACTTCCAGCCAGCAAGCAATGAACCGTCTTTGCAAAGCAAAACACCGTTTCCGATCATTGCTGCATATGGAAGCAAGTCCGGTAAACCTTTAGCCGTATTGCGGTAATCTTTAAGAGAAATCATATTTTTATTATTCCTCTTAATTACGCCACGGAGTTGCGCGGGCAGAATAGTAATCCTGCTGTTTATGGTGCTTCCACCAGACTTTAGACATTTGCGGATCTGACTTGGCCATTTGTCTAAGTATGAAGATGGTCACCATCCAAAAAATCAGTCCTGCTAAGGCTGATAGAAGAGTAAAACCACCTATCCCGACAAGTATTGAAATTAGAGCTGAGAACATAACCAGTTCTCGCTCTGCACCCATTACCATCGAAGGTTTGTGAAGCGATCTGTGTATAGGGACTACTCTCATAGTACCGCTCCGCTGAAACTGAATAAGCCGTCTACAATTGATGAAGCGAAAGCTATGAATGCGATTCCGAATACCACTCCAAGTAACAGTCTGAATCCTCCTTGAATTTCATCTTTTTTTTGCACGAAGGTTACGCCTGTGAGACCCATGGCTGCTATTGATATCCAGCGCCCCACTGGGCCGGTAATCGTTCCGACAACAGCCTCAAAAGGACTGTCGAATTCGCTGATGGAATTGGACGCAAAAACATTTTCAGGCATCAGGATTATCAAGACCAAAGCCAGTAAAAGGAGGAGGTTATTTTTCTTCACTGTAAACATACTCCAAATTGTATTTATGGTTATGAGAGTCATAGCTTGAAACCGTGGCTATTTCTGAAACAATCCGGCCTGTTTTGGTGCGGCGGATGTAAATCAAAAAGTCCACAGCTGATCCGATCAGATTAGGCATAGGGGAAGTGCTTGCTTCTAATATTAGTTGTTCAATTCGGAGCAATCCTTCAGCCGCAGAATTTGCATGAACTGTTGCAACTCCGCCGGGATGTCCTGTGTTCCAAGATTTGAGTAAATCAAGAGCTTCTCCACCTCTTACTTCCCCAACGAGTATCCGGTCCGGGCGAAGTCTCATGGTCGCCCGAACCAAGTTTTGGATGGAGGTATGATCTGAAGAACGTAGAGATATTGTGTTATGTGAATGACTTTGCAATTCAGAAGTGTCTTCGATTATGACAAGTCGGTCATATGGAGAAATTATGGAAATGGCTTTTATGATTCCATTTACTAGCGTTGTTTTTCCAGAGCCTGTGCCGCCGACAACTACAATGTTTCTTTTGTCGGCAATGGCTTTTTTAATGGAGTTCATTGCATCAAGTGTCATGACCCCATTTTGGACATAATCTTCAAGCGGAAAAACACGGCTTGCTTTTTTACGAATAGTAAAAGAAGCAGCCTCTACAATTGGAGGGAAAATCCCTTCGAATCGGCTACCGTTAAGGGGTGATGCTTTAGGAAGTTCCCCTTCAATTATAGGGTTGTCAGCGGTCACGGTTGTTTTAAGTGCGCTGGCAACCAGTGATATGATCATGGTTGTCCGAACCTCAGGTATCTCGCCGACAACCTTCATTTCTTCGCCGAGCTTTTCGACCCAAAGTTTGCCGTCAGGGTTAACCATGATTTCGACAACATTCTCATCTTTAAGAGCTGATATGATGCTCTGCCCCATATTGTGGAGCAGGTTGTTTACAAGACGATCTTCCATCATGAACCCCACACAAGAACTGAAAGAGTTGTGGCTATTGATAGAATGAGCATTATCCCGGCGAAGAGACTCCACGTTTTGATTGTAGAGAGGAAGTTGGACATGACTTCTTGATGCTGGCCGATCTCAGCAATGCAGTTTTCAACGTTGGCTTTGACCGCCTTGCTCAACAGGATGTTTGTTGACTTACGAACTTCAGTTGCAAAAGCTTTCACATGCTCATTCATGTGTTCTTCAGCTACCGTAGTTTGTTGATTCAGCATCAATTCAAACTCATCCAGAAAGGCGCGGTGCATAGTTACGAGCATGAGAATGGGGTCGTTCTCATCAAGTAAGGTGTTATGCTTCTCAGTAATGAGATCGCGCACTTTTTGGATGGTGAGGGGGCTGTGGGTGATCTTAGGCATTTTCCAGCCTCTCGGAATCGTTCAAGCTTTTCTGAGCTTCTTCAAATTGGCTTAAGACTTCACCTATGTCGCTAGCGAGTTCAGATTCATTGAGGTCAATCTTTGCTTTCTTTAGTAATTCCAGTAAATCTGGAACCCTTGGTAAATTTTTTTTCCAGCGCAGAGGGTAACTAGGATAATTCTCTGAAAAATCTCCAGCCCCGTGGTCTATAAGATAACTAAGTTTTTTACAAAAATACTTTGCTTCTTTTTCTATAGCGATATTAGAAAATAAATGGTCGTATTCTTGAGCTGTTGCAGAATAAAACTTCTCTACTTTACTAATCTCTTGAGTATTCTCGTCCTGTGAGAAATCAAAAATATCCATATATGTTGTACTAAAAAGCACAGATCCTAATTGAAGAAATTCTTGGAGATAATTTTTGCCTTCCCCCTCACATCCTCGTTCAAGAGTTCCCCAGAAGTTAATAGCTTCTTCTTTAGTTGCGGCACTTGGCCCTTGTGCTGCACAATTAAGGCACTGCACGTAATACTTCGTACTATTATAATGGTTTATAGATATATCTTTCTTTAGGAGGTGGAGGTGTTTATCTTCAAAAGCTCCGCACCATGGGCATTCAAGCAAGGAGGAGATATCAGTCATTGTTCTCTTCCTTTTTTTTGCAAAAATCGAAGCTTCTATCCCTTTTTTCTTGGCAACGGTTTTCAAGCCAAGTGACAAATAATTCTCGTTCGTAAACAATTTTACCGCCAACCCTTCTATACTCTGGCCCGTCTCCTGCTGAATCTAAATTTGACATGTAGCCAACGCTGAAAAGAGTTCCAATAAATTGGGGTAAGTCTATGCGCGAAAAAACAGGAGGAAGTTCATTTAGTAGGGTGCTGAAAAATGGATCGTGAACTTTTTGTTCTTCGATCTTTAAAGAGGATAAGAGCCTTTTGACTGGTTCAGGGTCATAATACGAGATCTGTTTATTCTTACAACGTGCAGTCGCAAGTTCTTCTATTACTCCTTGAGATTCTTCCCAGCCATCAAGTTTTAGAACCCACAGCTCATCCGCCCAATCAAGGAAATCTGCATTAAGACGTTTCCAGCAGCTACAGGCTATAGGATTTCCTGCGCTTTTTACTCCATGGGAGTGGGATATTGGAGAATAAACAAGGTGGCCACTTTGAAGGATTAGCTTCGTTGCTACATTGGCCATTTCGTAGCGGAACTTACTTACCAGCACCTTGGGACTGGTATACGGGCATGCAAGATAAATCTTGAGGGGGTTTAGTTTTGGCATTGCTTTAAACCCCGCACTGTTGGAGTTCAGCTCTGATTTCACGCCACATCATATGCAGACGCTGTTTCATCATGAGCGGAGTTTCACCTTGAATGGCTTCCTGAAATGACAGGCGGGACGAAAGGAGATTTTCTAAGTCTTTCCCGAAGGTTTCTTTTTTCTTCTGCGGAAGTTTTATGAGAGCAGCAAAACGCTGAATGTTGTTTTGATATATTTTGAATTCTTCAAAGCTTTTACCTTCGTTGCTGATTTGACCGAAATAACCATTCAGCCACACGTAAATAGGGATATCTTGGAAAGCATTGAGTAATGAGTTTAATCCGCTCAGTGTGTCTGGAAGAGCCTGTCCGCCGGTGATGACACTGTGAAGATAGATAGAATGGCCACGGCCTTTAAGCAGGTCGAAAACTTCGTTTTCAGCAAGGTAACTAGCCAGAGGAACAAAAGTGGCCGCACCGTTATCTATAACCATATGAGAATTGTCAGGAAGCTCAGCCATCATTTCTGAAAGCTTGTCAAAGCTTCTAGGATCAATGTCGTCTTCTTTCATTATATCAAGAGCAGTTACATTGAATCTCTTGTAGCCGGCGAAAGTTGCATTGACAGGATCTGTATCTACGCAGAAGACTTCTTTTTCATCTTCAAGCAGGTGCTGGGCAATAATGCTTGCAATGAGGCTTTTGCCTACGCCGCCTTTGCCTTGTAAAATCATGTGAATAGTCGCCATGTTAACTCCTGAAAATGGTTTTATTGTTTATGTGAGATCTTTAATTTTTTCGTTTGAAGGATTTTTTTCATGCGAAAATTTTTGGCTTTGTTCTAATTGAACAGAGCTATTTATCTTCGCTGGAAGTGACGCGGCTGATAAAATTGGAGAAGGTTTTAAACCTTGTTTTTTTTGCAGGCAGTGGGAGCTGTAACGATTCACATAGTGGCAGAATCTTTTATAGCTGAAGGTTATTTTACCTTGGTCGGCATAGTGATTGTGGATTGCAATCCGTGTATGTCCAGCGATAAGGTTTGATTCTATATCTGCTTTAAGGCTTAGATATTGAACTCGTCCTATGCCGTTCTTGGAAGGAGTTATCTTAGAGATCATGTCGCTTCTCTTTGTTTTATTAATGAAAGAAATGTATGTAGATGGTGAAATGTGTCGTTGAACGCACGAAAAGAGTGCGGCAGTTAGGGCTGTCGCAGTTGTTTGGAAAGGTGTTTTATTGGAAATAGGTGGGACAGGAGTGGGACAAATCAGAAAAATGGCATAAAAAAAGGGTCCACAAGCAATCGTTAAATTGCATGTAAACCCTTGATTTAACCGTGGTACCCAGAGCGGGACTTGAACCCGCACAAGCCGAAGCTCGAGGGATTTTAAGTCCCTTGCGTCTACCAATTCCGCCATCCGGGCACGGAGTAAAGTTATCTATACTGAGTCTGTTAACTAGTCAAGAAACAATAGCTTATTACAGTACTTTTTTTATTTCAAGGTAGTTTTTGAAAAGTCTCGGGCTGATGCGCGAGAATTTATCCATGTCTGAAACAATTTCTAAGCCCGGTATAATTGCGCGGGTTACGGGGATTCCTAGATCTTTACGGGTCAGATCCACGTAGATTGGATAGTAATTGTTTTTAGTAAGGAGCGTTTCAAGCACCATCACATCACCCTCAGTGCTTCCTGTAGACAGGTCTGGAAGGTCTTCCAGCTTGCGGATTGGCAATCCTTCGGGACATGGCGAGGTTGCGGGGCCGGGGAAGGGGTACGGAACTTCTGTCAGAGCTGAAAGGAGTGCCCTTTTGCCATTCAGATTACATCCGCCGCCTTTGTTGATGTCGCCTCGTGTGCCGACAGCAAATGCGCGGTAGCAGGGAACTCCGAGCTCGGAAGTCATATCTTGAAACCAGACATGAATTCCTGAATCTTCCAAATCAGCTAGATGCTTTTTGATTTCGGCATTATCACTTTCAATTCTGAAACATTTTTCTTTGTCAAAAAGGACTGTTGAGTCTGAATCGCGCTCGAGCACTTCGAGAAGTCCGCTGAGCTGTGCTTCGGCAAAGGTGTTGCCTGAGGCCAGCCCTGTGGAACTAAGGCCACTGAACAAGTTTTGCTCATCAAGGTTGCAAAAGAGAAATACGTGCTGCACTGGAATCAAAACCTGTTCGTATTCCGTGCCGTTGAATCTGTCCGCTTCCATCCACCAGAGAGATTGTCCTTCGTAAGGATATTCCAGAGATAAAGTGGAAGGATCAAGAGCGTTGCAGTCTTTTGATACCTCTTCGTAAGTTCCTTTAACAATTGGATAAGGATCAACTCTGTTAAGAATTCCGGCTTTGCCTATGCTTCCGTAGGAGCTTACTCTTTCTACAACTTCCATGGCGCAGGAAACCTGCGCGTCGATAAGAGAGAAACCGCGACCGTAACTGGTTTGAATTGCATCCAGTGAGTTTGATAATGAGCCGTTATCGGTTTTTGTTTTAATCTGCCAATGTTGAAGTACCGCCGCAGGGCTTAGGCATCCTTTCTGGCGCATTTGCTTGCCAAGGAAAACATCTAAGGCTTCAAGCTGCTTCATTGCGTGAGTTGTTACTTCGATTATAGGGGCGCGTTCTTTCGCTGGAGGTAGTTTCCCCTCTTTTTCAAGTGAAGCTCTGACCGTGGAGGCGTCTATTGATGCTTTAATCGGTAGTTCTTCGTTCTTGTATAAAAGAGGGAGTCCGGTTTCTTCGGGGCTTGGCAGATCTTCGTGCTCTTCCATGTTTGCAGATAAAACCAAAGTCCATTGATTGTGCAATGGTTGATCCGCTAAGAGGTGAGAGCGAAGGTGCAGTGTCGGAGTGATATCTTTAAGTTCTTGCGCGTCGAAATCTTTTTCAATCTGTTCTTTTAATGAAACCAGCTTCGGGTGCGTGAGGCAGGCTTCATAAATCAGTGCAGCGAGCACTTTTTTATTAGGATCTCCCTTTATTTCGGTGATTAATTTTTCGATTTTGCGTGTGCGGTGTTTGCCGAGCATGTCGAGCATATGGTTATGCATAAATTCGTCATATGGGTGTTCTTCCAGATGATTTAATACATCTGAAAAACTTAAGTTCGGTACAGGGAACGCCGCGAAGCAGCCAGTTCCTGAAAGAGTATCCATAAGTTTAAGCTGGTAACGCATATATTTCCTTGGTTTTGCTGAAAAACAGCATCTCATGTTGATAATTAAATATGTAACCGCTATTCTGTTCGGATCGAGATGTTAGGATATTTAAGCCCGCAAGTGAAGTAGGTAAATATGGTTAAACGTGATTGGTTAAAAAGTAGAATTTTTTGGCATGGAGTTATAGTCGTACTGGTGGTGGGAGTTTTGTCTCTTGGAGCTGAAAAATATGGAGAAGGGCACCTTAGTTCTCTTGTTAATTGGGTCGAAGCCAGTGGTAATTTTGCTCCGGTAATTTTTGTTTTGATAAATGTGTTCGGACTGGCGTTTGTTGTTCCGCAGACTTTGTTCACCGTTGTTGCTGGGGTGCTTTTCGGAACGGTTAAAGGAGCGCTCTTGAGTCTTGCTGGAATGGGGGCCGGTTCTGCATTGGCGTTTCTGCTTGGGCGTTTTGTTTTCAGGAAAACTATTTTACAGAAATTCGGTTCAAATACATATTTTATAGATCTGGAAAAGCTCAGTAAGAGTCACCCTCTGAAAGTATTGGCCTTAAGCCGGATTGTGCCTGTAGTGCCTTATTCAATGGCCAATTATCTTTGGTCTGTAACAGGCGTGAGGTTTATTCCGTTTTTGGTTATGAGCGTATTTTGTCTTATACCTGAAACGGTATTTTTAACTGCGGGCGGCCATCTGCTTAAGGCAGGGGTAACGAAAGGAACCGTCAACTTAGAATTGGTTGCTGTTTTAATCGGTGCCGGAGCAGTTATTTTCTTTCTTGCAAAGGCTGTTCAGAAAAGTCTGAAAGAATCTTGATAAGTTTAAATATTATTGCATTTCGGCCGCTAAAGAAATTTGCCCTGCGTCAGATTGAATAATGTAGAGTGGTTTTTCTACACTTCCGTTTTTAAAAGATATCTCACCTGAAACGCCTTTGAATTTATTAACAGCTGGAAGGTTGGTCCTTATGTTTACGGAAGGATTTCCTGTTGTTCCGGCTGCATGCGCGAGCAGAAGAATAGAGTCAAAACCGAGAGCAGCATAACCTGTTTGCGGTTGTTCACCGAATAACTCCGTATAAGCTTTTACAAATAGTTTAACGAGATTGTTTTCACGGGTGAGGCTTGCCTGTGATGCAAAAATAATATTTCCAGACCATGAGGCAATGGGCTTTTTCATGGCTACCATGTCAAAGCTTGTTCCGCCGACAATGTTGTAAGCCATTTCTTTTTCTTTCATGAGACTTAGCAATTTAGCGCTGACTTTTGCCGAAGCGAAAATTACGACAGCTTCAATTTCCTGAATTTCAGGAGGAGGCGTGCGTTTTTGGGTAATAATTGCCGCGCCTTCATCTATATAATTGCTGACCCCCATAGCATCCTCCGTCTTTTTGCTGTCTGACTGCGGTAGGGGTGCTAGTGCTTCAATGGCCTTCATGATGTATGATAAATCAGGGTCCGGTTCTGTTATGCGCATTTCTGAAAGGATAGTTCCGCCTTTTGTTTTGAAATTAGCGGAGAAGCTTTCAGCCTGTTTTGCTGTCGAGTCATTCATATCTGATCGGATTAGAAAAATATTTTCAGCTTCAAGTGTTGCAAAAGTGTATTTTGCTAAGTCTGTGCCGATTTTACTGTCTGACACAGCCAATGTGAAAGTTTCAGGTGTTTCGGGAGTGGTCAGGCCGCTGAGCTGCGCCCCTGTGCACAGGAAAGGAAGTTGTGCCGCCTGAAAAACTGGCGCTGCCGAGAGTGCTGCGTTTTCTGAAATAATGCCCGTTGCGGCCGTAATTCCTTTTGTTGCAGTCAATTTATGGACGGCTCGAATTATTTCCAGAGGTTCGTTTGTGCTTGATTCGCACTCAAGTTTAATTTTAAAATTTTGGTTTGAATCATTGAATTTTTTAACGGCAAGTATAGCTCCGTTCATAGTCTCCTGCGCGGTAAGGGCATTTTCCCCTTTTGTTTCGAAAATCGTACCTAATATTAATTCTTGTGCTGAAACAGTTGAATAAAATGAAAATAGAAGGGCAATCGTCAATAGTAGAATTCTCATGATCACGCTCCTGTTCTTTCTTTATTGCTTTTAACTATCTTGATTTTACGTTTTACTGTTTCTTGATTCTTTGGTTCGTTTTTAGGAGCTGGAGATCCTAGTGTTCCTGATGTTTTATTTTTATCTTCTTTCTTTCTTTGCAGTTCTTCTTTTTTGAGTTCAACTTTCTTTTTAAACTCAAAAACAGCCTCTTTAAAATTCCCCTTTTTAGCTGTAAGCGCAACTTTTCCGGCATGGACAATCTCAGTAATCTTCTTGATTTCCCACATTTCAATTGGGCGAGGGTGCCTTATATAAATCGGTATTATTTCATGATGGTGCATGTCGATGGAAAGCGGTAATTGGCTGGTGAGAATAGATCTTCTGAAAATTCTTGATGAATTAAAGTAGCTTTCAATAAAATTTTCAGGTTCCGGATTGCACGCGTCATCAAAGTATATGGCAATGATGATATCAATGTGTCGTTTCACACATTCCATTATCGGCATGGGAGATGAGAATGCTCCGTCAATTAATTTTTTGCCGTCAATATTTGCAGGGGGCATCAATGGATACACAGCGCTGCTTGCATAGATAGCCTGCGCAAGGTTTCCTTTTTCAAGGATTACAGGCAGTCCGGTGGTAAGGTCTGTGGTGGTGATCAGGGTTTTAGGTTTGAGGTCAGAAATGTCCATATTCTTAAACAGAGTTTCATATGTCTTGCGAAGGGAATCTGTTTTTAGAATGCCTGATTCTGCTGAAAATTTACCCTGACCGATATCAGCTATATCCATGACGGATTTATGGTTAATTTCTCTGAAAAAGCGTGGATCTACTGCTTTAGAGAAAATGTCTTGAATTTGTGTAAGATTATATCCTGCCCCTAGAAAGGCAGCCAGAAGAGCTCCGCCGCTTACTCCAATTACGAGATCAACTTTAATATTTTCTTTTTGCAAGTACTCGATAAACGGCAATGCACAGAAAGATTTAATGCCCTCGGAACCAATAATCAGAGCAATTGAAGGTCTCTCAATTGCTTTTGCAGGTTTTTCCTGAGGTTCTGGATTTGTGTTTTCTTCCATCAGTTCTCCATTTCTTTGTAAAAAGATAACTTTCTTGGAAGAAAATTACAATATTAAGCAATCAGTTCTTCATAGAAGGATTTGAATAGGGGGAAAATGTTTTCAGTCATTATGGCAACCCCTTCATTGTTAGGGTGGATGCCGTCAGTCTGATAATATTCCGGGTTTTCGCCTATTCCTTTCATGAGGTTTGCGTAAAGAGGAATGTTATATTTTTGTGCGATATCTGAAAAGATTGAGTTGAAAGCTAAAGCATATGATTGAGGGGTGAAATTCATGGGCTTGAAGCCTAGCAGGATCACAGGGATACGTGCTTCCTGAAAGGCTTCAACCATTGCAACAATATTAATCTTAACCTGTTCTGGATCGGCAAGTTGAAAGCAGTCGTTTGCTCCGAATTCAATGTAGGCAGCATCCGGTTTGCTTTCAATAACATCCACAAGTCGTGACAGGCCGTCGGCGGAGGTGTCGCCGGAAATTCCGTAGTTAGAAATTTCCAAATTGCAGCCTTCCTCAAGCAGTTTTCTTTCCAGTTGTGCTGGAAAAGAACTGTATGCGGGGAGACCATACCCTTCAGTCAGGCTGTCACCGAATGCGGCTAATGTTATCCGGGCCATTATATTTTCTCTTTTATTTTTCTTCGTCGTTACGAAGCCAGTGGCGGAATTTTGCGACTTCATCCTGCCAATTATTGGAAATTCTGATTTTTATGAACTCCATGTAAACACAGTCCAGCAAAGAAAGACTTTTTTCGATCAGGAATATTTTTTCAAGGAATTTAGAATCAGGATCATCTCCCTCTTCATCCTTCATTTCGACTTTTGGGGTTTTAAGACCGCTTAAGGCAAAATCTTCTGCTTTGATTTGCACTTGCCATGCGTTTTCGTCAACTTCCATTCTCAACTGGGCACGGGTAACTTTTTTACCTGTTTTCAACCCCATCAGAACTTCAGTCATATCTCCGCTTGAGGAGTTGACCGTGGCAGTATCGATATTTTCGCCTTCTCCGCCCTGAACAGACATGCGCTGTTCCATGAAAAGCAGGAAGCGTTCACCGTTTTCGAGTTCGAAAAGACCGTCGCGAATTTCACTTTTATACCAGAGCCATGTCAGGAAGTCCTGACCCAGCAGGGTGTTTTCCCTTTCTGCAAGAAGTAACAGGTCCATAAAATTATCCTTATTTTTGTACTGTCCAGGCTGATCAAAAAGCGTCAGATGTTAGGCGCAAGTAAATATCAAGGTTGAAACGTATTCCTGATACGTGAAAGTTTGATATTTACGCAGCAACGCGGCAAATGGCATTTTTTCATCAGTCTGCTAGCCTACGAAGTATGTTGGGTCCAGTGATTCAAGTTTCTGCGCTGCGTCTTCTCCGAGCATATCCATTGCCAGAAAGAAAGGAGTCAGCGGTTCGAGAGTCAGTTCGAAGGTGTCAGTGAAGTATTCTTCAAACATGTCCAAGACTTTTGAGTTTGAACAGGCAAAATACAATCTGTTATCAGGCACGTTCCATACTGCGTCGAAAATGGCCGGAATAGGAAGACTGCGAGCGCGTATTTTTAATGTTACCTGCTCTTTTAATTCACGTTTTCTATCACGTGATATGAAATTTTTGCCTTCTTTTTTTGCTTCTTCAAGCTCGTGATTAAGGGCTATCTGTAAGTGTTTTTTCAGTACGGCAGGTTGAATTCTGCGCGTGTCGAGCCGAAGTGAAAAAGTATAATATTGTCCTTTTTCAGGAGGAGAAATGCTCCATTTATCATCAAGCATATCATCCATATTCACCCAGCCGAAAGATCTTTCTTCAGCGGTGTGGTCAATATCTTTAAAAGCGTATTTTACTAAAAGATTCGGAATAGATCTGATCAGATCATCCTCAACTTCTTCTACAATTCTATAGCGGGTAAGTCCGACACTGGCGGAAAGTATTGGCAAAACAGACTCCTTGAACCGGTGGCGATTTGAAATAATTCATACCGGATTTATTTTATAGCGCATGACGCACTGTCGACAGTCATGGGTAAAATCATTCGTTTCAGATGTAAAGCGAAAGAATAACAGACTGTGTCAATATGGCATATTTGGTGCATAATATATTTTAGTAAGATGTTTGTAAATCAGGTCACAATTCAGGAGGATTCAGTCAGTTTAAGGCTGATTTAAGAGTAGGAGGTCATTATGACACTCTGGAGAGTTCAAACGGAAGGCGATTTTATTGTTATGGGGAACCAGCGGAGAAAGAAGCTTACTTCGAACGGTTGCAATGAACCTTTTAAGGGGAGGTTCTGGTGTCCCCGCAAAAAATGGTTTATGAATAGCCCTTGTCCTTTCGTCAATAAGCAGGAGTGCGGTAATTACAGGCAGATATGCGGTGCGTTGTAATTACAACGGGTTGTTTTAAATAACTCTCTTAAGTTTATACTTACTTGATTTTGATTTTTAGAATATTTAATGTATGTAATCAAAATCGAAATAAGGGAGAGGTTATGCCTGTGAATTCATACGAAGTTATAGCAAACTGGCTTGATGCTGAGGCTGCACAAGTTAGAGATATTGAAAAACGCGCAAGTTCCGCATTGTACGATGATAAAGATGAACATCTGTATAGAGAACTTATGCGTCAAAAAGCCATACTTCTTGCCTCTCTTGCTGATAACTTCGCCAGCTTAGATGAACCTTTGAGTGCTGAGGAAAGAACAGTTGTGCAGGAGCGAGTGGGCCGTTTTTCTCTTTCAGCTTCTAAAGCTCTTGAGATAGGGAGTGTTTTTTTTATGTCCGCTCTGTTGTATCCTGATGATCACAAAGACGGTGACAAGAATGATTTGGAAAGTTTTGCTGAAAAAGTTCGCAACATGTCACAATAATTTGATTTTATGAATAAATCGACTTGTCTTATTATTTATATAAAAAGGTTGTGGATATTGTAAACGTGGTATATCTATTCCTCCGGGGTATATGGGAGGAACAGACTTCTGGATAGTTTGTCTGTTTTTTGACGTTTAAAAAGGTATATTAATGCTTTCTGCAGATCAAAATAATATCACAGCTTACGACAGTAAAAGTGTATCAGGCAAAGTTTTAAAAATTTTGTTAGCGGAAGACTGTGAAAACAATGTATTGTTAGTCCAATTATATCTTAAGAAATTTCCATATTCGATTGATGTTGCGGAGAATGGTGAAATGGCTTTTGAGATGTATAAAAAGAATCGTTACGACTTGGTTCTTATGGATATCGAAATGCCTTTTACCGACGGATATCAAGCAACTACCAGCATTCGTCATTATGAAAATGATAATGGCCTTGCAAGCACTCCGATTATTGCCGTTACAGCACATGCTTTGTGCGAAAACCGGGATAAGGCATATGATGTCGGATGTGATTATTTTATGACCAAACCCGTTAGAAAAGCTGATTTAATCAGCGCTATTCAAAAATTCACAGAAGATCAGTAGTATTGAATTAAAAATTGTTTACTACGTTAACGGGGTTTCCTTTAATAAAGGATTCCACGTTTTTGACTGTGCTTTTTGTCAGTCTGGTGCGCGCTTCGAGCGTAGCCCACGCAATGTGGGGTGTTATGATGATGTTCGGTGCGTCAAGCAATGGATTGTTCGGCTGTATTGGTTCTTTATCCACAACATCAAGAGCCGCGCCGCCTATGGTTCCAGTCTTCAAGGCTTCGGCAAGATCTTCCTCATTTATAAGCTGTCCACGAGCTGTATTGATGAGAATCGCATTTTTTTTCATTGATTGCAGGATTGAACGATTGATGAATTTTTCATTTTCAACTGTAAGTGGACAATGAAGTGATATTACATCGGACTCACGCATGAGTTCTTCAAGCCCTGAAAATTTAAACGGTAAATAGTCTGGCTTTTGTTTAGGGCGCGGAGCATAGGCAATCACTTCCATGCCGAATGCATTCGCGAGAGCCGCTACTTTACTTCCTATATCACCGAATCCTACTACTCCCAGCTTTTTCCCCTGAAGTTCGAACAAGGGGGCTTTCCAGAAGCAAAAATCTTCCTGAGAAGACCATTCGCCGTTTTTAACCGCTTTGTCGTGCAGGCTCACCTGATTGGAAAAGTTTAGCAAGAGAGCGAAAACATGTTGTGCTACTGACGGTGGCGAATAGCCCGGAACATTTGAAACAATGATTTCATTTTTAGTAGCGGCTGAGATGTCTATAGTATTATATCCGGTGGCCAGAACTGATATGAATTTTAAGTTAGGCAGAGAATTGATTATTTGTTCAGTGAGGATGTTTTTGTTGGTGAAGATTATTTCCGCATCCATGCACCGCTCGAGGATTTTTGATTGCGGTGTGCGATCATATACGGATAGTTCACCAAGTTTTTCCAGCTCAGACCAAGGATTATCTCCGGGATTGACCGTATATCCATCAAGAATAACCATGCGCATAAAAAAGTCCTTTTGATTTGTTCAACTATTGAAATGATAGTTCTTTTTCGTCATATAAAACAAAAAAGTATTAAAGTTCAATTTTTTTGGTAGGTGTCTTTTTTGATCCGCGTTTTGCCTGATTTTTGGCAACTTTTATGATTTCATTTTCTGTTTCATCATCAGTTTTTTTGCCCAATTTTGTGCATTTAATGGCTCTTTTTTGAGCTGCAACAACAATTTTACTGACAACTTTATCTTGATTTTTGTCTAATTCGTGAAATTCACAACCGACAAGCTTTTCTTTACGTCTGACAACTTTTAATTTTAAATCTTTAAGAATAGGTTTTCCAGACCACAGCAAAACTGATTCGATTATTTCTCCGACTGGAAATTCTTTTGAGCTGGTAAATCCGATGCCGTTTGCACTGATATCATTGATGCGGCATTTAACTCTCGGATCGCGACAGACTATTTGCATGTTATTTACATGTATTCTGAAAGCCGCACGCGCACTTGGCGAATCTGTTTTACCTTTAAAGGAAATGTCGAATGGTTCGGATTCTTTTCTTCCGAGCATTCTGTTAAGTTTGTCCTTTAGTCGGTCCACGATTCCGGATTCATTGTCTTCGCTTGCCATTGGATCCTCTGCAGTAGAAAAACTTGAATAAATAGTAGCAATTTATCGTATTTTGAAAAATACTAATTAACCAATTGGTTATTTTAAAGTTATTTTATATGTATGTTGTCGTTTGTCAATAATTATACTGAAACTAGATCTTGACATTATAATAAATAGCAGTGATGAATATCTAACATTTTTTTGTCATTAATTGGGCTTAATAATTGGAGGTACATGCAATGGTTGGTGAATTGATTAGTAATATGGGGCATAGCAGTACAGCTGGCTTTGTTGGCGTTTCTCTTATCTTTGTCTATTTTGCTTGGATTCTTGTTATGGCTTTTTATAGAATCGAACAGGGTAAAAATGAGAGTCATCACTAGAAAATAAATTTCAAAGAAGAACTTTGTTTTTCTTTATTTTTTCATAAAAAAAGGCGCGTTTATCGCGCCTTTTTTTATTTTAGTTCTTTTTTAATCAGTTTTAATTGTTTTAAAACGATGTTTAATTGTGCCTCGAGTATATAAGCTAGGTCTTTCAGTTTTTGATCATTCGCTTTAACGATTATATCATGAACGAAATTTTTCCTGCGTAGAAAATCGTTATATGCATATCCGCTTTTTTCTTTCAGAACGGTTGTTTCTTTGCTTTGAAATTCTTTTTCACGCTTAACAATATTTACAACAGAATAAAGCGAGTTCAGACTATGAACTTGTATTCGGCTTGTTTGGCACAAATTTGCTAAATCCTGCAGTGCGTACGCACGGTCGGGCTGAGCGTCTGATCCGGCTATCTTGTCGAGATTTGCGCCGATTTTTTTCAATGCAGCCTCTACTTCGGACAAATTTCTGAAGTATTGAGTCAGGTTGGTTTTTTGTGATGTACCTGAATCGTTGCATTTTGCAGAAATAGGAATGCAAATAATTGATGCTAAAATTAATATTATAAAAAAGTTACGCAATGCCTTTCTCCTTAGCTTCATTATATACATCCATAAGGTATTTTCCGTAATCATTTTTCAGCATATCTGCGGCCAGAGCTTTAAGTTCTTCGGCTCCAATGTATCCCATTCCGAAAGCGATTTCTTCTAGGCAGGCTAAAAGAAATCCTTGTCTTTCCTGAATTGCTTCAACGTATGCTGCGGCTCTAAGCAGAGACGCGTGCGTTCCCATGTCCAGCCATGCGTAACCGCGTCCAAGCAGTTCAACATTAAGCAGATCTTGTTTCAAATATTCTTTATTAATATCTGTTATTTCAAGTTCTCCGCGATGTGAGGGGGCTATCTTTTTAGCAATTTCAATGACGGAGTTGTCATAGAAATAAAGTCCGGTAACCGCAAATTTTGATTTAGGGTTTTCCGGTTTTTCTTCAATACTGATTACAGATTGCTTCTTATCAAATTCGACGACACCGTAGCGTCTCGGATCTTTTACCGCATAAGCAAAGATAGTTCCGCCTTTTTTTAATTTCGACGCTTTTTGCAGTATATGCGGGAGGTCGTGCCCGTAGAAGATATTGTCTCCAAGTATCAGGCTTACGCTGTCTTTCCCTATAAATTCTTCACCGATTATGAATGCTTGAGCAAGACCTTCCGGTTTTGGTTGGACTTTGTAAGATATGTTGATACCAAGTCTAGACCCGTTGCCGAGTAGATCTTCAAATCTATGTAGATCTTCTGGGGTGGAAATTATAAGAATGTCTCGTATTCCCGACATCATATGTATAGACAGCGGGTAGTAGATCATGGGTTTGTCATAAACAGGCAGGAGCTGTTTGCTTACTACGCGGGTCAAAGGATAAAGCCGTGTACCTGAGCCGCCCGCTAGGATAATACCTTTCATAATACTGAAACCCTCCTGATCTTTTTTGAACGAAACTTACTTAATTTATCAATAATATCTTGAAGTGTCTGCTTCAATAGCTTTAAATAACGCATTTCAATCAGTCTTTGCAACAAAGGAGTTTTTATCAAGATGCGCGGTCCTTTATTTTCTCTACCTACAGTGATGTTTTTAGGCGCTCTTTTTTTTATTCTCATATTCTTTTTGTTTATATTTGTACAGGTTGGCCTTATAACAGTCGCCTTTTCAAAATTAGGACTTACACCGGGGCAAGGGTTTACTCTTTTGATTGCCACCTTGCTTGGCAGTGGAGTGAATATCCCTGTTTTTCGATCTGAAAGATTGGTCCCTGATGTATTTGTCAGAAAATTTAGAATATTGAATCCGCAAGCTCCTGTTGAGGAGCCTCTACAAGGGAAGTCGCTGGTTCACCAAACCGTGGCAGTCAATCTTGGCGGATGTGTAATACCGGTACTGTTGTCACTTACGTTGCTGGCCCGTTTCGGGTTTAATCTTCCTATTCTTCTCTGTATTATAATCGTAAGTGCGGCTACTTATGCTTTAGCGCGCCCTGTTCCGGGAGTAGGGATTGGTATTCCGGTTCTCATTCCCCCTATAATAACGGCTCTGGCAGCTCTTATTTTTGTTCCGGGAGATGTTGCTCCTGTTGCAGCCTACGTTGCCGGTAGTCTGGGAACTTTGATCGGAGCGGATCTGCTTCATTTAGCAACTCCTGCAACTAGAAAAGTTCTTGATGCTCCTGTTGTCTCAATTGGCGGAGCTGGAACTTTTGACGGAATTTTTATTACCGGTATTTTAGCGGTCTTGCTGGCCTGATAAAAAGCAGTATTTAAAAGGAGTATGGTTATGGTAAAATGTGACTTTTCTTCTGCCGGGAATGTGAGTGTCGGCAGCCGTATTTATTTAGGCAGCGGTGATAATTTTCCACAGGGATGTCCCTTTATAAAAGTTTCAAATGAAGCTCGAAAATTGCGGGCAGGGATGAAACTGGTCAGCGAAGGGTGCGATTTGCTCAGGATTATTTCCGTTTCATGGGCGGACCAAGTACCGGGAGCCAAGACATGGGTTGCCGAAGTTCTTGACGTTCTTCCTGATACAGGAAATCTAAATTTAAAAATTGAGAAGATAGGTTATTCTGTTGCCTATGTGACTCTTAGCGACAAAGGGGCTGCGGGACAAAGAGAAGATAAGGGCGGACCGCTGATCGCAGAAATTATCAGTGATTCTTTGCCGGTATCTGCTGTGCACGGATTTCTTATTCCGGATGAGTATGGAGATTTAAAATCACTTCTTATGCATCTGGCGTACACAAGCAGGTTTGATCTTATCATCACTACGGGGGGGACAGGTGTCGGACCTCGGGATATTTCTCCTGAAGCAACTCTTGCAGTCATTGAAAAGAGATTGCCCGGTTTCGAGAGAGCCATAACTGCAACCGGTCTTACTAAAACACCGCACTCCATGATTTCCAGAGGGGTTGCAGGTACGCTTGGGGACTCCATTATAATAAATGTGCCGGGTAGCCCTAAGGCTGTTAAAGAGAGCTTGGAGGCCGTTATCCCAGCCCTTAAACACGCAATTGATAAGTTGCAGGGTGATATCTCTGATTGCGCAAATATTGCGTAGTGTTTAATTACAAAATGTTTCTTGATTCCCTTGGCAGGAACCTCTATATAAAGTTTGATTTTGTTTTTTAGTCTTTTAAATAAAAATAACACGCATTGCTCAGGACGGATAGAATGAAACGCAACATTTTTCTTTTGTTTACGTTAATCTTTTTACTTGCGGCGGCTACAGCTTCTTTTGCTCAGCAGCTTCAAGGTGAAGGTCAACTCGGGGAAGCTAAAGCTCCCGTTTCCATGGAACAGGCTACAGAACAAGTTCCGCAGGCTGTTAGCAAGGAAGAGGAAACTGCTGATTTAACTCTTACTTTGGAAGAATGCGTTAATATGGGTCTTAAGCGGAACCCGACTATTATCGCAGCGCGCAAGCAGCTCATGGCCTCCGAAAGCAGTGTTGAATCTCAGCGCGGTCAGTTCGGGGCAGGAATGAAGTTGAAATACGGATATACTCACTCAGGTGATCAGCCAAGATCCGGAGATATGCCGACAGATTACCAGGATAAATGGGGACTTGGCATTAATGTCAGTCAGCCGATTTTCATGGGATTTGAATTGCTTTCGAAGTTCCAGAAAACGAAGCTTCAAAGAGAACAGAGCGATGCCAGCCTTTATAATGCAGAATTGATTCTGATTAGAAATATTCAGGAAGCATTTTTGACATTGTTGCAAGGACGGATGGAAGTAAAAAGTAATCAGGATTCTGTTGCACGACTTAAATCTCAGCTTGATGTTATTCAGGCTTTTTATCAGGTGGGACTAAGACCTAGGGTTGACGTTTTGCAGGCTGAAGTTGAACTTGCCACAGCTGAGCAGGATATGCTTAAGGCTTCGAACTCCGTTGCTTCAAGGGTTGCAAGGTTGAATACGTTGCTTAATCTTCCACTTGAGAAAAAAGTTAATTATTCTGGAGAACTTACCTATTTGCCTTTTTCGATGACTCTGGACCAGTGTATTGTTAAAGCCGACAAGGATCGTCCTGATCTGCGAATTGCTATGAAGGCGATTAAGATTTCAGAAGAAGATGTTACTATTTCCGAAAGTTCTTTTTATCCTAAACTTACTGCGGATTTCAATTACAACAGCGCTGGCGGAGATCCTTCCGTAAGTAAGAATAGATATAATTATAAAAACCGTTCTGATTCTTGGGACGTCGGCGCCAATGTTAATTGGGATTTCTTTAACTGGGGCGCAACCTACTACGATGTGCAGAGAGCTAGTGATAATGTAGACAAGATTAAGGCTGAGTATGACAATACAAGACTTGAAGCTTCCTACGAAATCAAAGATCAGCTTTTGAGTCTGAAAGCCTCGGCTGACAGAATCGGTGTTGGTCGTAAATCTGTTGAAGCCGGTCGTGAAGGTTATAGAATGGCTATGGCCCGTTATCAGGCTCAGGTCAGCACAAACAACGAAGTTCTGAACGCTCAGTCCAGACTCAGTGCCAGTGAAGCACAGCTTATTGAAGCTCTGGCTGACTATCAGGTTGCACTCGCAAGGTTGTTTGTTGCAATGGGAACTAAGAATCCTTCGCTTACAACTAATTAAGAAAAAAACATGTTATTCTAAAGCCGGCTTCCGTTATGGAATCCGGCTTTTTTTATTAAGGGGGCGCCATGGGCGGGGGGAGAAGACTTTCATCAGACTTGGGAAGTATTAATAATACTGCTAAGTCAGGGATGATTTGTAAAGATTGCGGCGGAGAACTATATACGAGTCGGGGTTGAACCGGAGTTTCTTTATGTTGCAGGTCTTGCGGCAAAAGGTATAGTGTTGCGGAATATGCGAAGTTTATTGATGATGACTTCGAAGAACAAATGGCTAATGTTTCGATGAACAGATTATAATGAGGATTTATGACTTTAAAGCTTAAAAAGCCGATGATCATTTTTGTTCTTTGTTTTTTGTTCATGATTTGCAGTGTAGTTTGCAGTCTTGCTTCAAGCTCGGCAGATCATGATGCTTGGGCGCCATTAAAGGATAGGCTGGTCAATGACGGGTTTAACAGAGAATATATAGACACGGTTTTTTCTGCCGGAACAATGAAATATGATTCTGGTATGATGACAAGAAAGATGAAAGTTCTGCTTCATCGCAGATTCGAGCCACCGGCTAAAAAAATAGCCCGTGAAAAAGAATATGACGATAGATATGTGGGGCCGATTCTTCTCGCCGGAGCATATTCATATCTGCGTGAAAATTTTGAAATTCTTACCAGAATAGATAAAAAGTATGGGGTGTCTCCCTCTGTTTTAGTCGCATTGCTGCTGGTTGAAACAAAACTTGGACATACCCTCGGCAATTCGCCTGCTTTTAGCAACCTTGCCAACATGGCTGCCAGTCCAGATCCTATGAAGTTTTTTGATGAACTGGGGCATACTGATCTTGCTCCTGAGGATATGGTATGGCTTAAAAAAAGAACTAAGCAGAAGGCCGACTGGGCTTATAAAGAACTGTCAGCTCTTTTAAAATTTTCTTCCACTAATTCTCTCAATCCATCGGAAATACCGGGGTCACCATACGGGGCTTTCGGTATCTGTCAGTTCATGCCGACGACTGCAATCAGTTATGCTGTTGACGGGGATATGGACGGCCGGGTAGATTTGTTCAGTAAGGACGACGCCCTTGAAAGCATGGCAAATTTTTTGAAAAGGCATGGCTGGAAAAGCTCGCTCAGCAAAAAGAAAAAGCTGAAAGTTATCTATCGCTATAATCATTCAATGGTATATGCCCGCACAATTTATGAAGTTGCTGTGCAACTAGATAGCATTCGGTCAACTTTCGGCCCTGAGTAAGTATTCTTATTTTAAAATGAGCTAAGAGTTCTTTGTAAGTGTTCCCTGATAAAGAGTCAGAGTGCGCTTTAAAAAGTCAGATCCTGAAAGCTGCGACATTGTTTTAGCGTGAGTTTCAAGTAATCCTTTTTTCATTTCAGGACTGCTGATCACTTCTTCCAGTTTAAGCGCCATGGCGGAAACATCTTGTGGTTCAACCAGTGCTTCTTCGGGAAGCAGGTCCGGCATTACTCCGACTGAGGTAGATATTAGCGGGCGTTGGCAAGCCATAATTTCAAGAGCTGCCCTTGCGATGGTTTCGGACCAGAGTGAAGCAATCACACCAATATCAATCGCTGAAATACAGGCTGAAATGTTCTCACACTTCCCGCTTATTTCAGTAATGTCGGCAATGTTATTTTCATTTAACCATGAGTCTATTTCGTGTCTGCTCGTGGCAGTCGGAAAGCCCATCAGGAATAATTTTATATTGTCGTTCTCAGAGTTTTGGCGAACTTTTGCAATCGCTTTTATGAGTTCATGCTGACCTTTTACTCTGTCGAATCTGCCAAGAAGGCCGACAACAATTTGATCCTCAGTGAATCCGTACTTTTTGCGGATTTCACTTCTTCCTTGTTGATTGAACTTAAATTTATCAGTATCGACCCCGCCATGTATGAGCCAGAGACTGTTTTCGGCTAATTCCATTTTTTTTAGAAAATGTTCAGCCATGCGTTTGTTTGTTACGACAACCGCGTCGGCAATATTTGAATGCAGATAGCGGTTAAGTATATCGTTTCGTGGAAGACGCTGGTCTCCGCGGGTTCTTACGAGCTTAAAGCCAAGACCTGCTTTCCTGAGAAATCCCCACCAGAAGAAAGCTTCTCCTCTGTGGCAGTTTACTATATCAGGTTTATGTTTGCGAACGAGAGAAAGAACCCTTGCACATGCTTTGACAAATTTTATAGGGTGCGTTGAATTCAAATCAATTGTTTCAACATTAAGTCCCATTTCGAGAGCTTTCTCTTCCGTTTCTGTATCAGGAACGGTGATGACAAGAACATCGTGCCCGGCGTCCTGCAGTAGTTTACTGAGGTATAGGGCGTACCATGAGGTTGCGTTGAACCATCGAACGTTTATGACTTGAAAAATTCGCATGAAAGTAAATGACAATCCGTTAACTAAAGAGTCAAGTAAAAAGGGTCGATAAGCAATATTATAGGCAATTTATTACCCGTTAATAATGTTTATCGAACTATATCCGTCACAGGTCTTATATCGTTTCTTAATAGTATGTACACCTGACAATTTGAATTATAAAGATTTTTTTAAAAAAAGGTATGTGAATGTCGGTTGATAAAAATAAGTCGTTTCCTGAAATTTCTGTTATTATACCAACTTACAATAGGTCGGAGCTACTTTGCCGTGCTCTTCGTTCCGCTTTAGTACAGAGCTTTACTGATTTTGAGTGTTTGATAGTGAATGACGGTTCGACAGATGATACAGTGCAGATGCTTACAGAGTTTACTGATGTGCGGATGAAAGTCTTGTTTCAAGAGAATAGAGGCGTTTCCGCAGCACGTAATTTTGCTATAAAGGAATCAAAAGGAAAGTATATAGCTTTGCTTGATTCTGACGATGAGTGGTTGCCTAAAAAACTTGAAATGCAGCTTGCATTTATGAAGTCTGAAGAATTAGATATAAGTCAGACTAATGAAATTTGGGTGCGCAATGAAAAGCGGGTAAATCAGAGCAAAAAGTATGCGAAACCTGAAGGCATGTTTTTTGATAAGTCTCTTGAAACGTGTTTAATCAGCCCGTCATGTGCTATGTTCAGCAAGAAGTTTTGGGATAGCGTCGGCCCGTTTGATGAGAATATGCCGGCCTGTGAAGATTATGATCTCTGGATCAGGTCCGGGTTTAAATTTCCGGTCGGTCTGTTGGAAGATCGGTTGACCATTAAGTACGGAGGGCGCCCCGATCAACTCACGAACAGTGTTGGCTGTTTTGATTTATACAGAATTTATTCTATTATAAAATTGCTGCACAGCAATGAGTTGAGTCTGGACGAGCTTGAACTTGCTAAAGTAGAATTGCAGCGCAAAGTCAGTTACTTTGTGGGCGGATGCAGGAAGCGCGGAAAGTTGGAGCAGGCTGAAAAGGTTGAACAAATGGTAAAAAATGTTTTAGAAGGGCAGAGTGTAAGTCCTGCAGATATTCTTCCTGATCAAATAATATCTGTTTAAAGTAAGATTGCCCAAAAGAGACCCGTTTTTGCTTTGCAAAACACAAGTTATTGGATCTCTTTTGAACAATCAGTTTAGGCCATTATTTCTTTTTTGGTGAAAGCTTCGGATTTTACTCTGTCGAGCATTGTTGCAAGGCAGGCTTTAACATTTTCGCGAATATCACCGGCAACGATAAGGAAAAGAACATCATCGCCGGGTTTAAATGTTCCTTCATGTGCTTCGACAACAATTTTATAGATACCCGGTGATTTTTCGTATTCAGCGCGGAGCTGTTCAATTTTTTCATGGTCAGCTTTGATTTCGATTCCGGAAACTTTCTCGTGTGAACCGCGGGACCAGCCGCGGACAATTCCGTTGTGAACCAGAATCATTCCAACGTTTTTAGCAAATTCGGGGTCTTGTTTAAGTTCAGAAATTTTTTTCGAAATGTCCATAATCTCTCCGGTGAGTAAGGAGTTATTGTTTTGTATCAGATTGCCAGCTTATTTGAAAATCTTCCCGTTGTCAGCCATTCTCGCATGGTTAATCGCGGTTACGGCGTATGGATGGTGTGGGGAGGTACTCTCGACGACTCTGTTTCGCGCAGTATGAGTGATTTTGGTGGAATGCTCATGAAAGAAGGAACAAATCAGGCTTTCTGGTTCTTTTTCAGTGATGACGTATTCCGGGTGCTGGCGCGTTTGCAGATATGGTCAAAACTTAATCCAATGCCTGTCTTTACCCAGTTAATGCCGACCACTTTGCTTGTAGATTACAATTTAAATCTTTCATTGAATGTTTCGGATGAATTTACGAATCAAGAGACTGCACTGCCTACTGAGTTTGAAGTATTGATTCATCCACAGTTAAGTGTAGAAGTTAAGACTATTTCCGGTTTAAACCTTGAAGAGGAAAGATCTCCAAGTGGTCTATCAAAGTCGGGCTGGCTTAAATTAATACCTGATCAAGGGCTTGGGTATGAGTCTCTTCAGAGTTGGTATTTTATTTTAATTCCTGTGGGAAATCCTTCGGATAAGGCTTTTATCAAAGGATGGAGATCGTTTTTATCTGAAATACAGGTGTTGTTACAACGACTCGGAATTCAATACATTACTTCTGAAGTGCGGGTCATACTTCCTATTAAGTCTTTGTCTTTGCTTAGAACTTTTCTGAAAGATCTTTTGGTTCTTATAAATAGAGTAAGAAATCAGGAAGGAGAGGACATCAGTTACTGGCCATCTGTTATGGCTCTTGTTCCTCAGAAAGGGATGAGTTTTAATGAAGAAGTTGTACGTAAGGTTAATCTGGACTGGGATAAGCTTACTCCTGATTGTCCACATTTAAGATATCGGGATGCTTACCTTCTTGGGAAGGATTTTGCTGTTAATGAAGTAAGATTCGGAAGTGAGCAGGAAAGTTTGGAAGGATGGTGTCATGTAAGCCTTAAAAAAGGTGTTGAAGATAGTGGATCAGACTCTATTGAAGTGACTATCTCCCGGAGAGTCTCTATCGGTGAACATGACGATTGTTTTTATTGCGGGATGAAAAATCATATTCCATCCGAGTGTCCGAGTAGAACATTGCAAGGAGTCGATCCAAATGTTTGGAAGCAGCTTGCAGCAATAGACAGTGAAAAATTTACGGAAGGTTTTCAGAATATTGATGTCGGTATGCAGGGGAAAGAAGATGTTGTTGCAGAATTTAAAAAAATTCTACAAGGCGGGAGCAGTTATGAAAATATAATCGCTAAGGCTCTTTTTTCCATCAATTCCGTCTCTCAGTTACGTACATTATATTTGGTCTGGCGTTCCCGGGGAAAAGAATGGCCTAACGGGATAACTGAGCAAGGCCCGGAAGAAGGGGAATTGATCTGGTCAGCTTTTGAATCATTAGTCAGCGAAGACTTAAATGATGCTGAAATTCTGGTAAAAAATGCCATGATCAGATTCAGTCGCGGTTATCAACCCCGAGCTTTAATGGGTTTTATTCAGCTGGAAATGAATGAGCCTGAGCAGGCAGAGTTTTATTGGCAGGAAGCTGAAAGGTTAAGCTTTTCTCCTTTGCAGCAAGCTTATTTCATATATTTACAGGCACGATTACAAGAAGTTTCCGGTGAATTCGGGGCTGCAAGCACATCTTATAAAAAAGCTTTCGGTATTTGTCCTAACTGGCTGGAGCCTCAATATCGCAGAGCAGTCTGTATGGTAAAAATGGGTTTTTCAGAGCAGGCTGTTAGCTATTTTACAGATGTTATTTCGAAAGATCCTAATTATTTTAATAGAATAGTGATTGATCCTGAGCTTGATCGGGGTAGGCTCATTATTCTGCAATCTCTTGGAGAATTATGGGAAACAGCCGAGGCCGAGGCAAAAAAAGTTGCCTCCGGGATTGATTCTCTTACCTCTGACATATCCCAATGGTTTGAGGAAGGTCATGAGTTTGCTGAGGATGCCGAAAAGTTTATGGAGAGAATGGGGCGGCTTGCTAAAATTAAAAATTATGTAGCTTTTAGGCATCTTATCTCCGGTGTTGAGACTCTTACCGGTGAAATTGAAAAAAGGGTTGAGTACGAAATTAAAGTTATTAATAAGAAGGTTGATTTTTTCAGGGAGCATCTTAAAGAAATTCGCGGAGAAGCGTCATGGTTTCCGTTCCCTAAATTGCTTACGGAATTTAATGCGGATTTTAATTATTGCGCTACAAAGATTTATTGGATCAAGTCACAGCATTTAAATGTGGCCGAAACTTTCAGAAAAACCCAGAAATATCTTCTCCAGATTGAAGATAGACTTAAAAAACTAAAAAACAGATTGGTTACTCTGCGAGTTGTGCGGGATTCAACTCTTTTCATCATGCTGCTTGGCAGGAATTTCATATGGCTTGAAGTTGTTTTTTTAGGTCTGGCATTGCTTTGTATTCCTTTGCTTATTTATTATTCGACCAATGTTCAATCGAACTTCCTAATTGATATGATTATTCGTCAGAAGTGGGAATTTCAGAAAGGAATGATCCTTATTTTGAGCATATTGGCGTTAGCAATATCAGCTTTTAAAGCCGCCGTTGTTTTTGAAAAGCGGAAACGTGAGTTGTTCGCTTCCGGTGAAGATAAAAAAGGTGAAGACAAGAAAGGCAAAGATAAAAAAGGTAAGGGAAAGTAAGGAATTTAAACTGTTTTCAATGTTGGTATACTTGGTGCAATCCCATTGTTGAAATAATATTTTTTTGACAGAGGGAATAACCATGACCAATATTAATGATAATATCGCAACGGTAATGAAGGTGCTGGGGAATTCCTCAGGAACCGCTGCGGGGGTTGGTACACCTAATCTTGCAGCTTTAAAAAATAAAGCCGGATCTTTTGATATGGAAATGGAAATGGCAGGGCGTATGTTCTCTGAAGGGCGGGATGACGAAGGTTATTCCGCACAGGGGATGGATATGGGGGTTATGAATAACGCCTTGATGCTTGAAGCTTTGACAGCCTTGAACTCGATTAAAGGTTTACAGAAAAATGATGGTAGAGGTTCATCACCTTTTACCAACAATCCATACAGCAATATTTCTAATCAGTTTGATGTGACTTCCGTCAAAAATATGTCAATGCCGGATGTTGTCGGAGATTTATCCGCAAAATTTGAATCAGGTTCCAAAGGTGTGTCTGCCATTGGATATGATCGTGTGGGCGGAACCTCATACGGAAAATATCAAATTGCATCTAATACCGGGACAATGGACAAATTTATCGAATTTCTGAAGGATAAAGCTCCGCATGTTGCGGAAAGATTGGAGCAATCCGGGCCTGCTAATACTGGGTCTAAAAATGGTCATATGCCCGATGAATGGCGTAAAATAGCAGCAGAAGATTCAGCCGGTTTTGAGAAATTGCAGCATGATTTTATACGCAACAGTCATTATGATCCAGCAGCGAAAAAGATTTTTGCACAGACTGGAATTGATATTAATAATTTGCCGGGTCCGCTTCGTGAAGTGCTCTGGAGTACGTCTGTTCAGCACGGGGCTACAGGGGCATCAAATTTGATTTCACGGGCACTCGATAAGCTGTCTTCGCAGGCAACAGAAAAAGGCTTTCCAGCTAATCTAGTCAAAGAGATATATGGTGAGCGTAAGGAGCAGTTTGCTTCATCCACTGGGGCTGTGCAGGAGAGTGTAGCCAAGCGGTTGACGAAGGAACAGAATATGGTTCTTACAATGCTTGACCAGGCTTCTGTTTCTAAGCTGGCTTAGTTTGAATTAAATATAGTTTTTTAAATTGCGGTTATTTTTTAGCCAGAGACTCTTCAAGCGAATGGTCTACTTTTACGTGCAGAGTTCGGCTTACATTGTCGACTACGACCTGTCCCGGAGCAGCGCCTTTTCTTTTACGAACATCTTTAACCAGCGCGCACATTACATCCGCTTTTGAGTCATCACATCGGTAACTTTTAAGCGCTGCAAGCGTTGCGGCTTCTTTGAATGTTGTTTCCGGTATTTCCTGGCCGGGATGATCTCTTTTTAATATAACATGTGAACCAGGCCCGCCTTCTACATGAAACCAGTAGTCGAAAACAGATGCCGCCTTGCTGAGCAGGTCATGGTTTGCTTTGCTGTTTTTACCCCGGATCATGAGAAATCCATCTGAGGAAACAAAGAGAGCAACAGCGATATCTTTATATTTTTTAGGAATTTCAAGGCTAGTTTTTTGCCTGTCTTTGCTTGACGGTGGCATTAAATTGGCGTGAAGGAATTCTTCCTGCTGATTTTCAACTTCACCTCTCCGCCGCTCCATATGTTTGAGGCCCCTTTGAGCCTTGGCTGAAAGCTTGAAAATTTTAGTCATGTTTTCTGCCGGAGTCAGAGTAGGATCGAGCTTCACGACCATTTTTCCGTGCTCAGGATGTGTGACAGTAACCTTATCAAGTTCTCTTAGCGGTTTAAGGCGATACATCTCAGCTTGAAGAGCTTCTGCTTCGATTTTTCTGCTTAAAAGTTTGCGGAGCCTTTCCTCTTCTTCTTCAATTCTACTCATTATTTTTTTGAATTTCTTTTTACCGGACTTAAGAGCATTTTTATCTTCAGAGTTTTCGAGCCGTTCCATTGTGGGGAATAAAACTTTTTCTCCATATACTGAAGAGGCTTCGATTGCTGATGAAAATATTTGCTGATTTGAGTTTTCGTCCGGCCAGAGGCGTGGAGGGGATAATTCGTTTTTACCGTCAGTTGAAAGGTAAAAAGTATTAGCCGCACCGTTTTTCAGCGTATCAAGCAGTTTTTGAGCTTCTGGAGGTGTGAGCTTTTTAAGTGTCTTGCGAAGAGGGGGCGAAATATGCGGGAATTCTTTCCAGATTTCTGCAGTGTCCTGAATGTCAGCATAAGAAGGCCAAAAGACAGGAAGGCCGAAGTCTTGGGGTAATTCGTGAATCAGGGATATTCCCTTTTTCATATCAAATAAAAGGAACCTGTATTTGCCGGGTTCTCTTCCCGGAGAAAGGGAAAATGCGACACGCAGGTTGGTCCAGTCGTGGTGGGCTTCAAAAATCCTTCGTCCTGAAAGTCTTTTTCGAAGCCACATTACAGTGGCGGTGGGGTTTGCCGGGTTAAGCGGTTTTACCTTTGAAAGAAAAAAAAGGCCCACCGATTTGGCGGGCCTGAATAATAAGAATTCTTTTCCACCCGTAGATTGGAGCGCAAGTGTCCATACTCCGTCTGCGGGAGCAAATATTTTTTCAACCCTTCGCCCATTAAGATTTATCTCAAGTTCGAGTACAAGGGCATGAAAGAAGTGCGCGTCCATTAGATGTATTCCGGGAGATTACTCTCCCCGATTTTGTTCTTCCTCTTCCTGTCTGCTTTTGCATGCAATGCAAAGGGTTGTTACAGGTCGTGCTTTAAGGCGAGCAATTGATATGTCATCTCCGCAAGCAACACAGAAACCGAAGTCGCCGTCGTCGATGCGCTTGATCGCTTTTTGAATTTTTTTGATCAATTTACGTTCTCTGTCTCTTAGTCGCAAAGTAAAAGCTCTGTCGGATTCAGCTGTAGCACGATCGGCAGGGTCGGCGTAAGTTTCACCGGACTCTGTCATGTCTTCAATAGTTTCCTGTCCTTTTTGTAGAATCTCATCAAGATTTTGATTCAGGGCATCGCGGAAAAATGCTAATTCTTTCTGGTCCATATCATTAACCTCCCATTTGGAGAAGTTTAATTTAAGTAATTACCTCGACAACGCTAAGCTTTTTAAAGATGAAAGGTCTTATCCCAAAGACGACGTGAAAGTAAAGTGAAACCGGGGTAAATGTTATTAAAAATATAAATAAATTAAAAATCTAAATCGGTTGACAAAACTTTGAGGCCGTCCTAAAAGCTGTTCTCGGTTGACGCAATTAGTTCATTGAAATTTTTTTTTGATTTAAGTTTTAAACTGCATTGAACATGGCTAAGCAGTTTTAACTTAAAGAGAATATTATAAAAAAAGAAAAAAGTTGTTGACAGGTATTAGCCGAAAGGTTAACTTCTGTTTCGCTTTTCGTGAGCGGGAATAACTCAGCGGTAGAGTGTAACCTTGCCAAGGTTGAAGTCGCGAGTTCAAATCTCGTTTCCCGCTCCATTTTTTTTATAAGGCGACATAGCCAAGCGGTAAGGCAGAGGTCTGCAAAACCTCCATTCTCCGGTTCAAATCCGGATGTCGCCTCCAATCCGCGGGAATAACTCAGTGGTAGAGTGCAACCTTGCCAAGGTTGAAGTCGCGAGTTCAAATCTCGTTTCCCGCTCCAGGAGAGCTCAGGGTCGATCAGCAATGATCGACCCTTTTTTTATGTCTATTCATAATATATAAGTTTCCTTTTTTTGCTCATTGGTAAGCAGGGTGTTGACCGTATGAGTGTTAATGATTACTCCTTTTCGGCATAGAGAGACCTTATTCATACCAAAATGGAATGAATTTGTTTGTCTGTTTTTTGGTGAACAAAAGAATAGAATCGAACTTTCATAGGAGGAAATCCTTGAATAATATAGCTTTAAAGCCCGAGGCTTCATTTGATGAGCTACTTGCGGCTGCCCGTAATAAATTTGGTGCAATAAAATTTGAGTCTGTTAAAATTGGTGGGAAAGAACTCGAGATTGCTCAAGTTGTCGATATGCCCGCTTATTTAGATAGTTTAATTGATAAGATCAGAGGCGGTAAAAAAATAGAGTTGCCATTGTGGGCTAAAATTTGGCCTTCCTCTATGATTATTGGAGTTTATCTCCTTAAATTTAAGCCTGTTGAAAATGCTACTTTTCTTGAGGTCGGAGCTGGTGGCGGCATTTGCGGACTTTTAGCCGCCAGCAGAGGGTATAATGTCGTATTGTCTGACATTGACGACGATGCTTTGCTTTTTTGTCGTCTGAATGCTGTGCGCAATAATCTGGATGATAAAATTTCAGTTAAAAAAATAGATTTTTGCAGCGACGAAATGAATGAAAAATTCAATTATATAATTGGTAGCGAAGTTCTTTATCAAGAAAATATTCAAATTCCTTTTTATCTTTTTATAAAGAAGCACCTCAGTAAAGATGGTGGCTCGGAAACTCTTCTTGCGATGGATAAGAAGCGCTCCGGCCGACTCTTTTTTGAAGAAGCCAAAAAAAATTATCGCCTCATGCGGCAGGAAGTTCCTTTTGCCGGAAATGAAACTGAAGGTAAAACCCTTATTTCTCTTGTAAGAATGGGAGCACTTTAAAATGATTAAACTTAAATCTTGTCTTAAAGTTTATACGACTGATCAGGATAAAGCTGTTTCACCTGAAGAAACCGTTTCCCGCGTAAAGAAGTTGCTGGAAAAGAATTGTGAAGGGGTGCTCGGATGTACTCGTAAGATCGACACCGGACGACTCGGAATTCCCGTTTTTATAAGCGAATGCGGTCCTGCTGCACGTGATATTATGCCTACACGTAAACAGATGGGAAAAGGTGCTTCCGTTGCGCAGGCAGAAGCCTCAGCATTGATGGAGCTTGTTGAAAGATTCAGCTTTTTCAGTTTCTGGAGAAATTCCGAAAACTTTACTCTTGCAACATATAGTGAAGCCGAAGAGCTTTGGCCCGGAAAAGTTATTTCCATTGAAAAGATCCTTCAATCCGTTGACGAAGAAATGGAACCGGCTAAAGCCCGTGTTATTCTGGATTTAGTACGCTGGCATTTTCATCCGGCGCTTAATGTGCTGACCGGAGAGACTGAATATGTTCCTCTGGACTGGTTTAAAATATTAAATGAATTTAATGGGTCTTCGGCTGGAAATACCCCGGAAGAATCTGTCCTTCAAGGTGGCAGCGAGCTTGTTGAAAGGCATGTTTGCGCGGTTATTGATCGTGACAGGGGTGAAGTTCCATGTATCGATCCTGCCTCATGTGGTGATGCTGTTCTGGCAAAGCTTTGCAAGTGTTTTGAAGACAACGGAATTAAATATATCATAAACGACTTTTCTCTAGGAATGCCGCTGCCCACGGTTGCTGTCACTGCTTGGGATCCGTCAACTTTTCCCGGAATGAGTGAGATTGTTTTCACAGCGGGAACATCTTCCTGTCCGTCAAAGGCTGCAATCAGAGCTTTTACTGAGGTCGCCCAGCTTGCCGGGGACTTTGAAACAGGGCGAGTCTATGAAGCTTCAGGGCTTCCTAAATTTACTGATCTGGAACAGGCTGAATGGCTTGCCAGAGGCTGTCGTGTCGCTTTAGACAGTCTTCCGTCCGTAAAGCATGCTGACATCTACGAAGAACTGATGCAGTTTGCTGCAGGGCTGAATGAGCGTGGGTATACTCTGTACACAGTTGATACCACTCATCCTGACTTAGGTGTGTCTGCGAACTATAATTTTGTTCCCGGTTTCCATTTCAGGGAACGCACTCCGTATGCAAGTCTTGGGCTTTTTGTGGGCCGTATTCTGTCCGAAAAAGTCGCTATAGATCTTGCGGGTGCCGGTCTGGATGTTATTTCAGATATTTATGAAGATGATTATTTCATTCCTTTCTTTGAAGGGATGCTGGCTCTTCGCGGTGGTGATACATCAAGAGCAGCTGATATGTTTATGCTGGCGACCGAGGTTCAACCTGCCAATGAAGAGAAGGCTCTGTCGGCGTTTTATACTGCCTATGCCATGTCTTTAGAAGAAAGATGGTCCGAGGTGCTCCCTTATCTTGATCGGGCTGTTGAGCTTGATGCTGAGGCTAAAGAGTACTTCAATCTTCGTGGAGTTGCATATTTTAAAGCCGGAGAATATTCACTTGCAGCTGAAGATTTTAAATCAGCTTTGGCTATCGATAGCGGTTCGGCTTCTGACCTAGCCAATTTGGGGTTATGTCATAAGTTTATGGGGGATACCGAAGAAGCTATTGAATATTTAAGAACAGCTCTTGAGCTTGAACCAGGGCTTGAGTATGCTAAAACACATCTTGAACAACTGCTTGAAGTTAAATAGTTCTAATTTTTATGCGTATTTTTTGGGTTCATTATTGACAAGAAAGCATATTAGAGATTATCGCTTTATGAACAAAAACGCAGAGTGGTTTTTTGTTCCTTAAAAAGTCGTGAAACAGCGGATCGCTGTTTTTGGATATGGTTGATTCGGCAAACGTTGAATCACATTTCAGCTTAATAGCATAATATTCCTAAGGAGTATCACAGATGGCAAACGTAGAATTCATGGGTCAGTCCTTCGAAGTTGATGAAGACGGTTTCCTCCTCAAGTTTGAAGAATGGAGCCCTGATTGGGTTGACTATTGTAAAGAAGGCGAAGGCATCAAAGAACTGAATGAAGAACACCAGAAAGTTCTCGACTTCTTGCAGGATTACTACAAGAAGAACGGAATCGCTCCTATGGTTCGCATTCTCTCCAAAGTTACTGGTTACAAGCTGAAACACATCTATGAATTGTTCCCTTCCGGTCCAGGTAAAGGAGCATGTAAGATGGCTGGTCTGCCTAAGCCTACTGGTTGCGTATAGCTTCCGGTTTTTAGCAGAATATTTAGGCGGGGCCTTACGGCTCCGCCTTTTTTATTTATATGAGTTGTTGACTTGTTGGCCGTTTCTACATAAAAATTTCAATCAAAGCAGATATCCCTTGCATATTGTGTACGGTGGGGGTATTGGGCTTTGTTTCCACGGTTAACAAAGACAGGAGTAAGTCATGAAAAAAGATATCCATCCTAAACTTTACAAGGCAACTGTCCGCTGTCATTGCGGATACGAGTCTGATGTTTATTCTACATTGGGTGAAGAAGTCAGTACTGAAATTTGTTCAAACTGCCATCCTTTTTACACAGGTAAACAGCGTTTCATCGATGCAGCTGGTCGTATTGACCGCTTCAAGAAAAAATTCGGTGATTTCAACGCAGCTGACAAAGTTAAAGGCAATTAGTTCTTTTTTTGCGGTTTTGCCGCGTAAACATGCCTCTGTTGCTTTTGGGCGACAGAGGCATGTTGCTTTTTTGTATCCAATCGACAGTCCTGCGTTGTTTTAAAGTTGGGCTTTCACTTTTCACCGCCTGCATTGTCTTTTTTTTTGGGAAATCTCGCGCTGTCCCCTTGTCTGTTCCCAATGCGTGATTATCCTATCTGAATCTGAAATTACTTGAATTAAGTGGGAATTTTATCCCTAAGAGAGGAAACGCTTTGAAATCATCTCTTTTGATGTCCGCAGCTAAGACTGTTGGTGGTCAGGCTGTTATTGAGGGCGTTATGATGCGGGCTAAGGACAGGCTTGCTATTGCGGTTCGTCGTCCTGACGGTGAGATTACCGTTGAATTACGTCCTTGGTTTTCTATGACTCCTGAGTTTATGAAGAAACCTTTTTTGCGCGGCTTCCCAATTTTTATTGAGACTATGGTCAACGGTGTCAAAGCTCTCAACTATTCCGCAACTCAGGCTCTTGATGAAGAAGACGGAGAACTTACTAATTTTCATCTGATACTTACCATGATTATAGCGATGGGTTCCGCGTTGGGGCTCTTCGTAGTTCTTCCACATTTTTTTTCAGTATTAATGAAGTGGTGGGGCGTTTCCGGTGATGTCGATACCCTCAGTTTTCATGTCTGGGATGGCTTTTTTAAGATGGCCATGTTTCTTGGATATATTGTAGCCATATCATTTGTTCCTGATATCAAGCGTGTTTTTCAGTACCACGGGGCTGAACACAAATCTATCTGGGCATATGAATCCGGTAGTGAATTGATACCAAGCAAGGTCAAAGAGTTCAGCAGACTGCATCCTCGTTGCGGGACTGCTTTTTTGTTGTTTGTCTTGGTTGTGAGTATTTTGCTGTTTACCATACTGGTTCCTTTGCTGCTCGCGATTTGGTCGCCTCAGACTTTTGTATATAAACATTTGTATATTGTCGGTATTAAGCTGCTTCTTATGGCTCCGGTCAGTGCTATTGCTTATGAAATGATTAAAGTATCAAGTAAGCATGAAAATAATTTGTTTTGCCGGGCCATGTGTCTTCCGGGACTGGGTATGCAGCTTTTAACTACGAGTGAACCTGATCTTGATCAGATTGAGGTTGCTTTAGCTGCTCTTGCAAAGGCCGTTGAAGAGGATGGAGGAGTAAGCTGATGTTTGCCAAGCTTGAAGATATTGAACGCTCATATATGGATTTGGAGCAGGAACTTAGCGATCCTGAAGTATATAACAATCAGGAACGGTTCAGAAAAGTGACTAGAGCTCACTCTGATCAGGGAGAGGTTGTTCGGGTTTTCAGAGAGTATAAACAACTTTCTGCCGACCTTGAAGATAACAAGGAAATGGCTAAAGATTCTGATCCTGAGATTCGTGAAATGGCCGAAATGGAAATTTCCGAGATAAAAGAAAAAATTCCTGCTCTTGAAGAAGAACTTAAATTGTTGCTTCTGCCGAAAGATCCCATGGATGAAAAGAATATCATTCTTGAAATCAGGGCTGGTACCGGCGGTGAAGAGGCCGCTCTTTTCTGTGCTGATGTTTTCCGTATGTATTCCCGTTATTCCGAGCAGAATGGCTGGAAAGTTGAAGTCTTAAGTTCCAATCCTACCGGAACCGGTGGTTTTAAGGAAATGATAGCTTCCATCAGTGGACCGAAAATTTACAGCAAGATGAAATATGAATCCGGAACCCATCGCGTTCAGCGTGTGCCTGCTACCGAATCTCAGGGGCGTATTCATACCTCAGCTATTACTGTAGCCATTATGCCTGAAGCGGAAGAGGTTGATGTTCAGGTTCGCACTGAAGATGTCCGTGTTGATGTTTTCCGCGCGTCCGGTCCCGGTGGGCAGAGTGTTAACACTACTGACTCCGCTATCCGTCTGACGCATATTCCCTCAGGGCTTGTTGTTATCTGCCAGGATGAAAAATCACAGCACAAGAATAAAGCTAAGGCTATGAAAGTTTTGTGTTCGAGATTGCTTCAACAGGAACAAGATAAGCAGCATGCAGAGTTGGCGGAAGTCCGTCGCGCACAGGTTGGGTCCGGTGACCGTTCCGAACGCATCCGTACATACAACTTCCCTCAAGGGCGTGTAACTGATCATAGAATTAACCTGACCCTCTACAAACTTGATTCAGTCATAGAAGGTGATATGGGCGAGCTTGTTGATTCGCTTATTAATCACTATCAATCAGAAGCTTTGAAAAATCAGGCTTCAGATTAGTCACGATTTCTGAATTAAGGGCGATTGTTTTATTGCTCTTTATATTATGAAATTAAAGCTCGCGGCCAATTTGGGCGCGGGCTTTTTTTATAGAAATTTGAGATTTATTAAAACAGAGGCATCATCGTATGAAAAAAAATACTCTTAGAGAACTTCTTTCCGCCGCAAATCTTAAGCTAACAGAGGCCGGAATAGATTCTCCGGCTTTATCAGCGCACTTGTTGGCCGAAAAAGTTTTTAAGTTAGCTCGATTGAAAATAATCATGGAAATGAACAACCCCGTAAATGATGATCTAATTCCAGCGTTCAATGATTTCGTTGACAGAAGGGCACAAGGCGAGCCTGTTGCCTATATTCTTGGTGAAAAAGAATTTTACGGGATGGATTTTAAAGTTGGAGCCGGAGTTTTAATACCGCGTCCTGAAACAGAAGAGATTATTGAGCATGTTTTAAAACGTTTTAAAAAAGATGACGCTTTTCTCTTTGCGGATTTCGGTACTGGTTCAGGAATTCTAGCTGTGACCATAGCTAAGCTTTTTCCCCAAGCAAGAGGGATTGCTATGGAGTTAAGTGCTGACGCCCTCGGTATTGCCCGTGATAATGCAAAGAAGCACTCTGTGGACGACCGGGTTTTATTTATTAAGGCGGACTTCACTCTGCCTGTTTTTAAAAATGATATTTTTGATCTGGTGCTTGCCAACCCGCCTTATTTAAGTGATGCCGAACTTGGTGAGATCAGTCATGAGGTTGCCGGGTTTGAACCAGTTTCCGCGCTGGTTGGTGGGGAGCTTGGTGATGAAATGATAAAGGGCTGTGCTCCGCATATTGCCGCCGCGTTAAAGCCGGCTGGATGTATGTATATGGAGATAGGTTACCTTCAGGGTGAGGCTGCATATAAAATTTTTGACTCCTGTGCTGCTTTTTCAGGGCAGGTTGAAGTGCTGGCTGATATTTCAAATCACGACCGGATTGTTGTAGCTCTAAAGAATTGAATGTTGTTGCATGGTTGCAAAAATACCACAGTGTATGTTTGATCTTGTTGTAAAAAAACAACCAGTTGCGTGATGTTAAAATCTTATCATGTAATAAATTCATTTAAATCAAGGTATTAGAGATGTTCACTGTTTTGGCACTTAGCTTGCATATTTAAAGGCAGAGGAGAATTTATGCTACAAACAACTATCCAAAAAACAGTAAGATGCAAAGGTATCGGACTCCACAGCGGCAAGCAGGTGGAAATCGTATTGAGGCCTGCTGTTGAAGACACCGGTATTCTTTTTTCACTTCATACCGGGGTCGGAAGTTCTTTTATTACTCCTAACCCTGATCTGGTTGTAGCAACCGGACTTGCAACGACTCTCGGAAATGGAAAAGATTCTGTTTCTACTGTAGAACATCTTCTCGCCGCTGTGCGCGGAATGGGAATTGATAATATTCATATCGAAGTCAGAGGCAATGAGTTGCCCATCATGGATGGTAGTGCGGGGCCTTTCGTATATCTTCTTCGTCAGGCTGAAGTCATGGAGCTTTCCAAAGCTCGCAGGGTTATGGCTGTTACCAAGGCTATAAATTTTGAGCAGGACGGAAAGTACGTACGGGCTTATCCTCATGACGGTTTCGCGATTGATTACACTATTGATTTTGATCATCCTCAAATTGGTAGACAGACTCTATCCCTCGAAATTACTCCTGATGTTTTTGTTGATGAACTGGCTAAAGCCAGAACCTTCGGATTCTTGAAGGAAGTTGAATATTTACATGCCAACGGACTGGCTCTCGGCGGATCGCTTGATAACGCTGTTGTGCTTGATGATTACGGCATATTGAATGAAGACGGACTTCGTTTTGTAGATGAGTTTGTACGACATAAAATTTTAGATTTTATTGGTGATATGGCTGTAATGGAAGTGCCTTTACAGGGAAGATTTGAAATATTTGCTTCCGGTCATGCACTGAATAATTCTTTCCTCAAATATCTTTACGCAAATGCGGAAGATTATCTTGAAGAACGTGTGCTTGAGCCTCTTTATGACAAGGTTGCACAGAAAGATCTTTCTCCTGTTTATCCAGAAGCCGTACCAGTTCCGGCATAGATTTTTAAGATTATAAGATTTACTTTTAAGCCCGCCTTTAGGCGGGCTTTTTTTTATGTTAGATCTGTATGATTGCGTGTAGAAACGGGCTTGACTCGACTTGATGCAAGAGTAAATATAATAAAAATTAAAGGTTGAGATTTATTAAAGATGATTTAAAGAAATGCAGCTTGTTCTTATATAGATGATTCAAATATTAAGGAGTTTTTATGTTCCGGTCCATTAGCTCAAGAATTTCATATATGGTTGCCGTTGTAGTGGTTATCTCAACAGTTATCATGCTGTTTTTTATCGACAGCACTCTTGAAAAAGACATGCTAAATGCACAGGGGCGTACCGCACGAAATACAATTCGTATGGGCTTATTGTATCTTCAAGAAGGAAAGCAGGCGATTGAAGTTTATCGGGATAATGTCTACCGGGAGCGCAAGCAGGCTGTTAAAGACGCAATGAGTGTTTTTATTGCACAACTTGATTCATTTTATTCTCTCTACAAATCCGGAGTGTTGACCGAAGCTCAAGCTAAAGAGGCTGCTTATAATCTAGCAAGAACTACTAGGTATTTTAATAATGATTATTTTTTTATCTATTCAGAGAATCTTGTTTCTTTGGCTCATCCGGATAATTCAATTGAAGGGCGAAATTTATCTAAAAGCCAAGATCAGAAAGGGTATTCGTTTGGTCCTGATATGATTTCAAAAGGAACAACTGAAGGGGGCGGGTTTCTGGATTTGTGGTGGACCAGATTGGGCTCTGAGGAGCCGGTTCCTAAAATTTTGTACGTCCAGCCGTTCTCAAAGTGGAATTGGATAATTGGTACAGGCACATATGTAGATGACATTGAGAGCTCTGTTGCAGTTCAAAAAGTAGAACTCATTAAGGATTTGCAGAAAGGATTTTCGCAAATACGTTTAGCTGAGACTGGACGATTGTTTGTTTTTGATAATGATAAGAAAGTATTAGTCCCACCTGTAGGTGCAGGTCCTAATTTTGCGGATACAGTCAATCTGAACACTGGAAAAAGTTTATTGCATGATCTTAAAGATATTGGAAAACAAGGGATGTGGAAGTTAAATTATAAAGTTTTGCGCGGAGATGGAACAGAAATTGAGAAGCAGTCTTTTGTTCGTTATTTTGCTCCTCTTGGCTGGTATGTTGCTTCAACGGTTCCTTTAAGAGAAATTCATGCTCCGGTAAATAATTTGATTATGAAGCAGGCTGGTATAAGTTTTGCCATTCTTTTGTTCACAATTGTTTTTATTTATTATGTTGTCCGAAAAATTTGTATGCCTATACAGAGTGTTTCTAAAGTAGCTTTTCTTGTTTCGCGTGGAGATTTGAAGGAAGCTAAAACAGTATTTTATAAAAACAATGATCAAGATTATTTGAAGAAAATTATTAATTCTGAGAATCTTGAGGGCGGAGATAAAAAGTTTGATGAAGTTGACCATCTTGTAAAATCTTTTCATACAATGCTTATAACTCTTAATTCGCTTGTAAGTCAGGTTCAACGGTCAGGTGAAATGGTTACAGGATCGGCACTAAAGCTTGGTTCTGCAATTGGACAGCTTGAAGTTGCTGTTGAAAACCAGGCTGCGGCTACTCAGGAGCTTGGAAGTACCTCCCGTGAAATATCTGCAACGTCTCAGGAACTTGCCCACACAATGAATGAATCTACGGAAGTTGCGGTTTCCACAGGAAATCTGGCAGATCAGGGATTATTGGATCTCGATGTCATGAGTCAAAGTATGGAAACCATGCGCGATGCTTCCGGAGGAATTTTTTCTAAGCTCTCAGTAATTAATTCTAAGGCCGCGAATATCAGTTCTGTAGTTACTTCTATTTCTAAAATATCAGAACAGATAAATCTGCTTTCCCTTAATGCTGCAATTGAAGCCGAAAAAGCCGGCGAATTTGGTCAGGGTTTTTCAGTAGTTGCACGCGAAATTAGAAAGCTTGCAGATCAAACAGCCATGTCTACTCTTGATATTGAGAAGATTGTTGCTGAAATGCTTTCAGCTGTTTCATCCGGTGTTATGGAAATGGATAAATTCCGTCAGCAGGTTGAAACGGGGGTTAGTAATGTTGAAGTGCTTGGTCGCGGAATTACTGGAGTTGTGGATCAGGTCCGTTCACTTACTCCGCAGTTTGCTTTTGTTAATGAAGGAATGCAGAACCAAAGCGAAGGAGCTGAGCAAATTAGTAGTGCAATGCTTCAGTTAAGTGAAACATCGATTCAGACTAAGGATGCTCTTGAAGAGTTTGTAAGTATTACTGAGCAACTTTCAAATTCTGTTGACACTTTGGAAGAGGGCGTGGCTGTATTCCGGGTAGAAAAAGAGTCGTAAGTCAAGTTAGTTAGGAAGATCCTAGTAGCTCTGACAAGAAGCCTCCGGCAAAGTATGCCGGAATCTTTTCAATACCCAGATATTCAGGAAAAGATTCTTTTAATTTCGAAGACAGTAACAAGCTTGTACCCTGAGAATCTGCAAGAAGTTTAAAGCCGCACTGCGGTTTTTTATACATAATCTTGAATCTCATTGGTGACGAAGGGGAAAGGTCAAAGGCGTAAAACAGTTCATAGAACGAATTGTCAGGGTTTTGATCGTCTTTTTTTATTTTGAGGACGATTTCCTGATTTAACGCAATAGGCATCAGCCAAGGCATGTAATGAAGAGTTGCTGTTTTTAAAGATGAATTAAGTAGCGAGACACATTTAAGTGTTTCAAAAAGAAGAATAGTGCTTTGAGTGTCCGATTCAATAATTTTTAAAAATGATTCAGCTTTGTCCGGGCAAGTTGCTTCAGCCTGTCTATAAAATTTATTAATAACAGTTCGCGATTGAGCTTCAAAAGCCGCTCTTTTAGTCACAAATTGTCTTGTTATGTCAACAGGGTTGAGAAATAGTCCCTCGGAACTTATATCATTGGGATCGATTTCTTTAAGGATTATATCGGGGTAGAGCTGGTGGACTATAAAAGCCAGAGTGTCTCCCGGAACAGGTGACGAAGAAATATCGGCCAGTAATGTTTGAGAATTAATTTCAACCCAGCCTAATGTCTGCCGTTCCCATTTCAAGAGTTTGCCTTTTAAAATTTCTCCTACGCGATATTTATTTCGAAAAGATGTGGCTCTGGAGGATGATCTAGAGTTATCTTTTCCGTATTGTCCGCTGCCGTATTTTGAAATTTTCATGAGAGCTGTCAGTTGTATTGATCTAATATAAGTTCAACTTCTTCCGTAGATAAACCTGTTGCTTTAGCTAAGCGGCTTACAGGTTTGCCTTCTTTGTGTCCTGTAATAATTATCTGACGTAGGAATTGGGGCGAACGGGAGAATTCCTCAGCTTGAGCAAGAATTCTTTTAAGTTTCTTGGTCTTATTGTCAAGCAAGAGATCAAGCTGAGCCAGTTCAAGCTGTCTTTGCTCAAAAGTGGAAACAATTTCATTTTCAAGCTGAGCATTGAAATGAAGTTTGTTTATGAATTCTTCTTGTTTGGATTGCAGTTGATTCAGCAACGATTCAGATTTTTTGAGACGTAAAAAGAAGAAGATAATAGCAATGAGCAGAATTATCTCGGTAAGTGAGAAGAATATGAGTAGAAAGATAGTCATTAGTAATCAGCTTTTTTGTAATCCGCAGTTGTTAGTACGATTAATCATATTTTAACGTTTATAATGTTACCAGACCATTGAGAGCCCTTAGGAGTTTCTTCTTCCGGTTCTGGATCAGGTTCTTTATTTTTTCTTTTTTGTGACCTAGCTTCCTGTCGAGTATTTTTTCCACCCTCATCTTGAATCGCACTAGACCCTTCGTCTTTATCTATTTTTTGTATTTGTTTTTGCGATTCTTTATTTTTTTCCTGTTCGGCTGGATTGATCATCAACATTTGCTGCAATTCCGACTTGCTGATTTCGGAATTGGAAATTTTTTGAACGTTCGCAAGTTGCGATATGATCAGAGGCATGTCCATAGGGCCGGGCATAAAATTACCTCACGAGGTATTTTTCAAACAGAATTGTGTCGAACTGGCCTGCAACTAGATATTGGTTTATAACCATAAGCAGGTCTTTTTTTAATCTCTCCGCATTATTCTTATCGGATAAAAACTGTAAATCTTTATTTTTAAGGTAGTAGTATACCGCGTCCCTTAGGATCAGAGTCTTTCGACCATATTCACCGACAATTCGTTCATCGGTAGTTGTCATCGCAAACCTGGCTACTAGAAAACGGATGTGTCCTTTATCATCTTTCTGTTCAACCCAGAAAGGGTCCATTCTAAGTAACGTTACACCCGGTTCTTCCGGAGGTGGAGGAGGCGCTTCTGTTACTTCAGGGATTTCTACTACTTTTTCAACAACCGGAGCTGGTTCTTCTGCGGGGGGTGGAGTACTGAAAAAAAATACTTTAACAAGAATTAGAGATAAAAGCAGAATTACGATACCAATTCCGAGATAAATAAATTTTTTGGAACCGGAGCTTTTTTCTTTAGTTGTCTCTTCTTCCAGAGCTTCCAGTTCTTGTGGTTCTTCGTCTGGAAGATCGTCTTCGTCTTCATCTTCTAGAAAAGGAGCATCATCAAGATCCAGATCAACTTTTTGGGTTGCCTTGCTCGGGGTTTCTGGTGACTGAGTTTCCTCCTCGGAATCGTCAATATCATCTATAGCGAGGAAGATCATGCGTGCAACCCTTTGCTAAAGTCTTTGCGCTTAAGAATGATTTTTCTACCAGTTTCAATGAAAAAACAATTATTCAGCGGATACATAAATATATCCGCTGAATAAAAATTATAATTTTTCAAAAATTTTATTAATTTTTTGACCGAGAGTGTCAGGGGTAAAGGGTTTAACTATGTAGTTTGAAACCTTTGCCTGAACAGCCTCAATGATGTTTTCCTGTTGTGCTTCAGCTGTAACCATCAGGAAGGGTAGGTCAGCAAATTCTTCGCTGGCTCTGACTTTACGTAAAAATTCAATTCCGGTCATCTGTGGCATATTCCAATCTGAAACGATGAACTGAATGCTATCATCCTTATTCAGCATTTCCCATGCGGTTGTGCCGTCATCAGCTTCAACTATATTGGTAAAACCGATCTGACGAAGGATATTTTTAATAATGCGGCGCATGGTCGCGAAGTCATCCACAACTAGAACTTTCATAGAGTAATCAATGGCCATTTGTTTCTCCTTAGGGTTCCGTACTATATTTTTCCTGGAACATTTTTCTTAATTTTGTCAAGGCTTGGGAGTGAAGCTGAGAAACTCTGCCTTCCGTAATTTCCATTACTTCAGAAGTTTCTTTCATGTTCAGTTCCTCTCCGTAATATAAAGATAATACCAACTTTTCTCTTGGCGTCAAATTATCAATTAGATTTGCAACCTTGTCCACTGTTTCTTCAAAAACAGCTGACTGATAAGGCTCATTGTCAAACTGAGCATCATGACTGCTGGGAATATTATCATTAAATGCGTCAAGGCTTATGCAAAATTGAGTTTGTAGAGCTTCCAAGCCCTGCTGAACCTCTTTTGCCGAAAACCCTGTAGCTTCTTCAATTTGTTCACTAGTCGGTTTTTCACCGGTTTCGTGTTCAAGGTTTCTTATACTGCTTTCAATGGTTTTAACTTTTTGGCGAAGGCCGCGTGAAAACCAGTCCAATCGTCTGAGTTCATCAAGCATTGCCCCTTTTATGCGGCTTTCAGCATAAGTTTCAAACTTGATTTTAAGTTCAGGACGAAATTTTCCAAGTGATTCAACAAGCCCCATGCTTCCGGCACTGATGAGCTCACCAAGTTCCACGTTTTGTGGTAGCTTGGCTTTCATTCTGAGTGCAATGATACGGATCTTCGGAGAATAATGCCGTACTATTGCCTCGCGATCAGAGGACGAAAAATCTTCCCAGCCAGTAGCCCCGGACTCAAGTTTAAGCCACGGACTGTTCTTGGAAGAGAAGCTTTTTCCAGAAGAACTTAATGTTTCCATCTAATTCAGAGGTTGATTTCCATGTTGTAATTTTTTTAGCAGCTTCCCCGATTTTTATGCATGCGGGGCTGGAAGGAGACAGCTTGCACAGAGGAGTCTGGTTAATGACAGCTTCACGCATTTTAGGGTCGCGGGGAATTACTCCCGTTAGTTCCAAAGAAACACCGCTTAGGAAGTGATCGCATGCCATATAGAGCTTTTTGAAAATATCTTTAGCTGTGACCATATCAGGAGCCATGTTTACCAAAATTTTAAACTTGTCAACTCCGTGGTTCAGTTTCATCACCTTAATAAGTGCGTAGGCATCGGTAAGAGATGTTGGTTCCGGTGTCAGCACCAGAAGTCGTTCCTGAACTGCGAGGTTGAAGTATAATACGTTTTCATTGATACCGGCTCCGGTGTCAACAATAAGATAGTCAATTTCTTCTTCCAGATGGTCCATTGCTTCCAACAGATCAAGCTTTTGTCCTGTTGAAAGAGAAACCATATCACTGACTCCTGAAGAGGCAGGAAGGATATCAAAACCGAATTCTGTTTTATATAAAACGTCTCTGATGCTGGTTCCTTCGTGAAAAAGGTGGAACAGGTTGTACTTAGGAGCTATTCCGAGAAGTACATCCACATTTGCCAGTCCCAGATCGGCATCCAAGACTAAAACCTTCTTGCCCATGCGGCTGAGATGGCAGGCCAAGTTTACAGAAATATTTGTCTTGCCTACGCCTCCCTTACCGGAGGTGACCGAAAAGACCATGGGAAGATTAGAACTCATTTGCATCACCTGTTTATATTTAATCTTTACTGTTTACGTTGCTAGCGACATTTATGCAACGAGTATCACACCCAAAATCGTTCAAAAATAGCTGATTTATCAAAACTTACTGGTTAAATTGCTTTAGCGAATACAGCTTCATCCTTTTCTGGCAACTGGTGTTTGAAGATAAGTCTCCAGAAATCTTTTTCAACAGCACCTTTCAGGCTGTTTCGCAGTCCTGATCCGTATGACAGCAGGGATACTGGCAGTCCACTTTCAAAAGAGGTGTTAACCAGTGCACCGTAAGAGCAGGATTCATCAAGTTTGGTCCAGATAAGACTTTTGAGTTTTGAAGATCTATATTTTTTTAAAAATGCTGTATATTGCGCTGAGGCAAAGTAAGGATTCATTACAAGGTGGACAGCTATATCGCATGTGCCGGTCAGTCCGCAGACTGCAAGCCAGGTTTCAAGTTCAGAATTTCCGGAAAGTCCGGGCAGGTCGATAAATATTCTGTCAAACTTATGACTTTCGCCTATAAGTGTTGCAAAATCTTCCCTTGTTGCAAGATCTTTAAATTCAAGTCCGGAAAGGTCTGCGTAATGGCGCAGCACGAGTCGTCCTTTGCCTTGTCCCTGATCCGCAGAAGCTACACAGATGCGTGCTCCGGGATTGTTTTTCTTTTCTTTAAGAGCAAGTCTTATGATTGTAGATGTCTTTCCTACTCCGTGCGGGCCTGCGAGTGCATGAAATTTTTGAGGCCAACGTCCTCCGTCAAAAGAGCAGACAGGGGCGATGTTTTCAAGGACAGGTAGAATCGCTTTTGACGGGTCTTGTCTAAGCTCGTGAAATAAACTCATGATGACCTTGCTTTCAACTCCTTCACGCTCAAGATATTCAAGAGCAAGGCGTTGGCGGGGGGCAAGGAGATTCAGGTTCATTTGCGGTTTTAAAAGAGCCATCATATGCCCCTTTATCTGATTCCATTCTTGATTCCATTCGGGGATATTATTCATGGCATCCCCAAGTACGTCGTCTCTGGTGGACCGTGTCTGGGCAGGAGCTTCCTGACCTTCGACACCGACCATGATTTCGTGGATTTTACGTCCACTTTCCTCAACTGATTTATTACTGAGGATTACAGCGCTGTCGCCGAATTCTGCTTTGATTTCGGCGAAGACTGTTGCAGTGCTGCTTCCTCTGAATGTTTTTACCCGCATATTACCAACCTTTTTAGAACTCTACAGTACCGGCAGACATGATTCTTACACTGGCAGGAATCTCAGCTTGTGATATTATAGGGATTGTAGGCAAGAACCGTACCATCAGTTGTGCCAAGTGACTTCGCATCTGAGGTGCACAGAGCAGGACGGGTTGACCGTCAGTATCCAGTACATTTTCAGCTGCGACGCTGACGGTTTGAATTAACTGCTGAGCTGCTCCCGGGTCAAGTGCAAGAAATCCTCCGCTTTCAGAAGATCTGATTGCCGCATTAAGTCGTGCTTCCACATTCGGGCCGAAGGTCAGAATAGGTAAGCTTCCATCGCTTGCAAGATAAGGCTTAATAATTGTTCTGCTCATGTGTGAGCGAACATATTCAGTTAATTGACCGGGGTCTTGAATGGATGGACCGTAGTCAGCTAAAGCCTCAACCACTGTCAGCATGTCTCGAATTGAAACATTCTCTTTGACGAGATTTTGCAGAACTTTCTGCACTGTTCCAAGGTGTAAAATATTCGGAACCAGATCCTCAACGGCTTTCGGGGCACGCTTCGCAAGGTTGTCCAGCAGCTCCTGAGTTTCCTGCCTTCCAATGAATTCTCCAAGGTTGCGGCGGAATACCTCAGTAAGGTGTGTTGCTATGACGGTTGAAGGATCGACTACTGTATATCCAGCAAGCATTGCTTCTTCTTTCTGGCTGTCCGGAATCCAGATAGCAGGCAGATTAAAAGCAGGCTCGACAGTTTCGATACCCTTAATTCTATGTTTCGCATCACCCGGGTCCATGGCGAGCTGATGATCGATAAGGATTTCAGCAGAAGTGATGACGTTACCTTTAATAAGGACTCTGTATTCTCCGGGTTTGAGCTGAAGGTTGTCACGCAGGTGCAGTGACGGAACAATGACACCCATATCCAGAGCGAACTGCCGACGTATAGAGCGGATGCGGGAAAGAAGATTTCCGTTCTGCTCTTCGTCTACCAGCGGGATGAGGCCATATCCGACTTCCAGTTCCAATTGGTCCAGAGGCAACAAGGCTTGCACTTCTTCCGGGCTGTCCAGAGACGGAATATCTTTCTTCGATTTTTTATCTTTAGCTTCCTGCTTGTCCTTTGCTTCTTCGTCGTCGCGTCCGAGGGTGGAAACTGCGTAAACAAGACCAGCAAGAAAGAGGAAAGGTATTGTCGGCATTCCGGGGACGATACCGAAAATTACAAGTATGACGGATACAAGTTTAAGAGCGCGTGAGTGATAAGTAAGCTGACCGAGAAATTCTTCGCCCATCTTGGCTTCAGCTGCGGCGCGTGAAACAATGATACCTGCGGAAGTTGAAATAATCAGTGAAGGGATTGTAGAAACAAGACCGTCCCCGATAGTCAGGAGTGTGTATGTTTGCGCTGCGTCAGCCCAGTGCATACCTTTCTGCAGGACACCGATTAGGATGCCACCAATGATGTTGACGAAGGTAATCATCATACTGGCGTTAACGTCTCCCTGTACGAACTTACCGGCACCGTCCATTGCTCCGTAAAAGTCAGCTTCTCTGCGGATCTGGGTTCTTTGAGTTTGAGCTTCTTCTTCATCAATCAGGCCGGAATTGAGGTCGGCTTCAATTGACATCTGCTTACCCGGCATTGCATCCAGTGTGAACCTTGCGGCTACTTCAGCAATACGGGTTGTACCAGCCACGATAACTTTTTTGTTCAGGATGAAAAGAATGAGGAAGATAACAACCCCGACAATGTAGTTACCACCGACGACAAATTCACCGAAACTTTGAATAACGCTACCAGCTGCAGATGTTCCTTCATCTCCGTGCAAAAGAATTGCTCGGGTTGTCGCAACGTTTAGAGCCAGTCGCAAAAGAGTTGTGACCAGCAAAAGTGATGGAAAGATTGAAAATTCAAGAGGCGACTGCATAAACATGGATGTAATAAGAATAATTAATCCAAGGGAGATACTTACAGTCAGCATAAAGTCAATTATGAGTGTCGGGAGAGGAATCAGCATGACGAAAAGAATAATTACTACGCCTGCTGCGAGAAGAATATCGCCATGCTTGGCAAATCTTTCGTAATTGATATTTACTGCTTTCGACTTTGATGCGGCCATAATTTTGACACCCCTTTCAGGTCTTGTAATTGAGGTAACGATAATCGAGGAAGAGGGGGGCTGAATCCTTTATTTACGCGTAAATCTATTAAGTTTAGCAAGGATAGCAGCTACAGCTTGATACAGTTCTTCCGGAATTACGTCACCGATCTCAACCTGTTTATACAAAGCCTGTGCCAAAGGTTTATTTTCGCGAATGGGAACGTTATTCTCACGGGCTACTTCTTTGATTCTTTCAGCTACTTTATTCATGCCTTTTGCCAGAACTTGCGGAGCAGGAGCTTGAAGAGTGTCATATCGTAATGCAATTGCGTAGTGAGTCGGGTTGGTAATAATTACATCAGCCTTAGGGACATCACTCATCATTCTTTGCTGTAGAATTGCCATCATTTTTTGTTTCATCTGCATTTTAACTTGAGGGTCACCTTCAGATTGTTTCCGTTCATCTTTGACTTCGTCTTTGCTCATTTTGAGATTTTCCTGATAATCCCAGCGGGTATACACAAGGTCGATGATAGCTATAACCATCATTGGCAGCATGGCATAGCTGACCATTTTGTATCCAACTTCGAGCATGTATACTGCAAGCCTGTGTGCATCTGAATGAAAAAGTGGAATAAAGTTGGGCATTTCCTGTTGAATTACAATATATGGAGCAATTCCTACAACTGTAGCAAGTAAAAGGCTTTTAACCAGTCTGACCAGTGTTTTTACATCGAAAAGAAGTCGTTTGACCCCTGCCATGATGTTAAACATTTTGCTGAATTTAGGTTCGAACACTTTTGTAGTCCACAGGCTTCCTACCTGAAGTCGAACAGTCAGATATGCTACAAGAGCAATGAAAAGAAGCAAGGGAAGCATTATTATTGCCAGTTTCTGAGAACACCAGATAAAGAGAGTGTATACCGAATTTTTATCTAGCTCTAAATAAAACCCTTTGGTTAAAAACCATTGGAAAATTTCATAAAATTGTTCGTAATAGAAGTCTATCAGGTATTTAAGGGCAAGAACTCCGGCTAGCAGAGTCATTGTTTTACCCATTTCCTGGCCTTTAGCTACACTGCCTTCACCTCTGGATTTTTTTAACCGCTTGGGGGTCGCTTTCTCGGTTTTACTTGGATCTTCCTGCATGTCGACCTATTTTAGAGGAGGCATGTCCAGCGGACTGGCTGCCTTGATGATGTTTAGCATGTATGCAGGAAGTGTGTGCACAAACTCAGCTATAAAGATGGATAAGATACTGAAAACCATACTTAAGAAGAAAAAACCGACCATAATTTTTAGAGGAAAGCCAAGCATAAGCACATTCATTTGAGGAGCCATTTTGCTGATTAAAGCTAGAGCTAAGTCTACAACAAAGATTGATGCGATGATTGGTGAGGCCACTTTTACGGCTAAAACGAAAAGCTCCTCGGAAATGGTCATTATTTGGTAGACGAGTGTGTCATTGATAAAAATTTCACCCGGAGGAATATATTTGAAACTGTCAACTAGTCCTGAGATGAGATATAAATGCCCATTCATGCTGAGAAAGACCAAAATAGAACACATATATAAGAAATGGGCGGTTACTGCTTCATTTACTCCAGTCATGGGGTCAAGAACGTTGACCATTGATAACCCCATATGCACGCCTATAAAGTTACCACCGGTTTGAATTGCGGAAAAAATGACATGAATAATAATTCCAAGGGTTAGCCCCAAGACTAATTCGCCCAAAATCATGAGGGCAATATTATATGGATTTGCCGGCATAAGGGATCCATCAAATGAAACCTGTGGCCATATGGCAATTGTCATAACTACGGCAAGTGCCGCTTTGACCATGTTTGGAATAGAATTTGCGCCAAAAAAAGGCAGCATAAACAGCACAATACTTACCCTGAAGAAGGTAAGATAGAAGCTCATAAGATCGCTTGGATTAAAGTTGAAAATATTCATGCTGTTCTCTTTTTGTCGTCTATTGCAAGAAAAGACCCATTATTAAAATCTTATTAACATCAAGCTTTGAATAGAGCAAAGGTTGTCAAGGTGTTGTTAATACTCGTATGAATCGTCTTTAAGCATGAAAAAGGCCCGTCAGGATAAATTCCTTACGGGCCTTTTAGTTGTAATAAAACTGAGTTTTAATTCAAAATGTAGCGCATCGGGCTGACCGGAACTCCGCCAAGTCTTACTTCATAATGAAGGTGAGGTCCTGTTGAGCGGCCTGTGTTACCGGCGTAGCCGATAAGTTCGCCGCGGGTTACGACCTGTCCCTTTTTAACTGTAGGACGTTTAAGATGTGCATATCTTGTTGAAAGATTTGCGCCGTGGCTCATTTTGATCATGCGTCCATATCCACCTAAAACACCTACAAAGGCGATAGTTCCTTGTGCCGGTGCGTATATAGGTGTGCCGGCGGGACAAGATATATCAAGTCCTTTGTGATATTCTCTTTTGCCTGTAAAAGGAGAACTTCTCCAACCGAAGGGAGATGTTACCCATCCTTGGAGGGGCCAAATGGAAGGTGTTGAATCCAGTGCATCCTGCTTGGAACGCATGGAGTGAATTATTTCCTGTTGTCTTACTTCTTCCAACTTTGCTTCAGTACTGAGTTGAGCAAGAAAATCATGCATTTTACGGACAAGAAGCTCTTGTCTGTAAAGCGGGAGATAATTTGTAGAAAAATCAGGTTCAGTAGATCCCCCTTTTGGGGCTACATTTTGAACATTTCCCTGATCCAGATTAATCATAACCCTTAATTTAGAGTCAAAATTTCTAACCCGGTCCAGATCCTGCGAAATATTCTGCATTTTTTGAGAAAGAGACAGCAATTGTGCTTTTTGTTCTTGAACAGCTTTTTCAGCGTGGGCCAGATTTATCTCTAAACCTGAATAATTTTCGTAATATTTCCAAAGTAATACATTGCCACCGGCAAGTCCTGCTACAAGGGCAAAGATGAAGAAAAACGTCCATCCCCTGATTTGGAATTTGCGAGCATTGTCACAAGGATTTTTAAATATAACTATATGGTATTTTTTGAATAGCATTGTTTCCGTAGGCCTGTTTCTATGAGGTTATAATTAGCTCTGAGTAGAAGGCACAATGATTTTGAAGGATTGTTATTGCTTTTTCATGTTTAAGTCAAGCTGCCAGCGTCTTAAAGCGTTGAAAGTGTTGTTTCTAGTGACTGGATTTTTTTGCCACTCTTCTTGAAGGCGATCATAAATATAGCTTCTTTTGGTGGCATCGTTGGAAGGGCAGTTGTTTTTCCAGATGGGCAATTCCCATTGGCGCGCAGCAGCTTTGATATACTTTTTCTCAAGCATGAGAGCTGGGCGGATCATTTGTAGTTTTCCTTTGAAAAAAGGCTCACTGGCGGAAAGTCCCTGAACTCTGCCGTTTTGAGTTATGTTCATATGAAAGGTAGTAACAAGATCATCTGCTGTATGTCCGATAGCAAGATGTGTCAGGTTATATTGACCGCAAAGTTCATAAAGTCTTTTGCGGCGAAGTTTGCTGCAAAAAAAACAGGCTGATTTGTTTCTGTTTTCCGGTCCGTGAGCTCTTGGGCCATAGTCAGTCAGTTCTATATGAGATGACAACCCGTATTCTTCACACCATTGTATAAGCGGTTTATGACTTTCCGGGTCAAATCCGGGGTTAACGTGAAGTACCATTAGTTCAATATTCATTGGAATGATGGCTTGCCGGATGAGCATTGCTCTGATCAATACAAAACTGTCAACTCCACCGGATACGGCAATTCCGAGGCGGGCGCCTTCGTGAACCATCTCTGTCTTCTGCATGAGCATGCCGATGGTTGAGACAGTCTTTTTTTGCGCATAGCTCAATTTTCCCCATTTGCCCATTCTGAAACTCCGAATCAGTTTATTTGTTTACTTGAGAGGAAAAACTGATTTTATTTATTATTTAGTGTAGGTGTTTTTTTAAAAAACATATTGATAGAAAGAAGTGGGCACTTTGCCTCAAAATTAATTGACATGCAAGCCTATTCCCTTTATATTAACAAATTGCTCCATTGATGAAAAACGTCGTGAGTATATTAATCCCAAGGTGCTGTTTGTGCTGAAAAGGTTCTTAATTTTTCTGGCTCTGGTTGCCATTATCTGTGGAGCCTTCTATTTAAGTTCGCCTGAAATGCCAATGTTGCTGTCTGAACCGGTTTGGCCGGTTGTACAGTCTCAGCAGGTTGACAGGGTCGATGTCTGTCGGCGTGGAAAAGATTGTTTTTCACTGGTGCGCAAAGTTGACGGCTGGAATGTCGTTCAGCAAGGGTGGTTGACAGCTCCCTTTGCAGAGACTGCGAAGGTCGGTGCACTTTTAGATGTTTTGTCGCAAGGACAGGCTTTAAGGTACATCGGGCATATAACCGAAAAAGATGGGCAGCAATACGGATTGCTTGCTCCTAAAATCCGCATAGCAACGGGTGGCGGGCAGGCTCTTAGTCTTACTCTCGGTGAAGAAGCTCCATCCGGTGAAGGTTTTTTTGCTTTGAATTCTCAGGATCAAGGCGAACTCTTTATATTGAGCAATGATTTTGTTCGTCAGTGTGATTTTCCTGCAGGTTATTATTTTAATCTGCAATTACTGTCAGGTAGCTCTGATAATATTTCTTCTATTTCTCTTGGACATGGTGGAGCTTTTTTATGGACGCTTGTTCGTCAGAAAGACCAGTTCGCCTTTTCTTTCCCTGCTCCTTTGGCTGGAAAAACAGCTAGTTCCGGAGAAATAGATTTGTTTTTGCATTCTTTGATGGAAACCCCGGCAAAAGGTCTTGTGCCTGAAGCTTCAGATCTTCCTGGTATTACGGTCTGTAGTGTTGAGGTTGTCTTTAATGATAAGAGTGTTAAAAAACTTGAAGTTTTTGAGGTGGAAGGCGGTAAGGATTATTACTTAGCAAATTCCACTGTTCAAAATGGTTTTTTTGTTCTTAGTAAAGAACATGTAGATCAGTTGAATAAAACAGCATTCGGTATGCGTAAGCGTTCCGTTCTTTCTGTAGAAATCGGAAAGGTCGGTTCTATTCGTGTTTTGCAGGGTAATCAGACTTTTGTCGGAATTAAATCTGATAAAAACTGGGAGAGCTTTGAGGACCGAAAACCGTTGTTGGGTATTGACATGTCCTTATGGCGACTTAATGAATTAAAATTCGAGGCGGAACCGATTAGTGAGCTTTCAAGTTCTGCTGTAAAAGTAATGGAACTTGAACTCATGAATGTGGATGGCAGCAGGATCGATAAAGTTTTATTTTTTTCAGATCCTGAACTTCCATCCGAGCGGTGCTGGCTTTCACTTGGTGACGGCAGCGGATATTATCATGTATCCAACAAGTTGCTCGAAGATTTGCAAGGTCAGATTCCTCTCAGAAAATAGTCGTAAAGAGATTTTCTCTTTCGGCAAAACCATCGTTTTGGAGATAATATGGCAAGGATTACAATTGAAGATTGTCTGGCTGAGGTCGGTAACAGATTCCTGATTGTCCAGATGGCCATTAAAAGAGTTAAGCAGTATCGTGAAGGATACCCGCCTCTTGTTGAATCCAAGAACAAAGAAATTGTAACAGCCTTGAGGGAAATTGCCGCCGGTAAAGTTATCCCTGAAGATTATCACACATTTTCTGGAGCAAACCCGGATAGTGAATAAACATGTCTAAACGCGATTATTATGAAATTCTACAAGTCTCCAAGGAATCTCCGGAAGGTGAAATAAAAAGAGCTTATCGCAAGATGGCTTTTGAATATCATCCTGACCGTAATCCTGGAGATGATGAAGCTGAATCAAAGTTTAAAGAAGCAGCTGAAGCATATGAAATCCTTCGTGATCCCGAAAAAAGAAGTCGTTATGACCGATTCGGGCACGAAGGAATGAACGGTGGATTTAATGGGTTTAAATCTTCCGACGATATCTTTGGTGCATTCGGAGATATTTTCGGAGATATTTTCGGATTCAGTCAGGGACGCGGCGGAAAACGCATGCAGGCTGGATCAGATCTTAGGTACAATCTTACAGTTTCTTTCCGCGATGCGGCTAAGGGGACTGAGGTTGAACTGAATCTTCCTATTACTGATACCTGTGAGGAGTGTAACGGAAGCGGTTCTGCTCCCGGAACATCTCCTGAAACATGTTCTCATTGCGGTGGCAGGGGTACAGTTGTACAGAATCAGGGATTTTTCCAGATTTCTGTACCATGTCCTTCTTGTAACGGACGAGGTCAGGTTATCACCGATCCTTGTTCCGCTTGCCGTGGTGCTGGTTATGTTCGTAAAGATAAGAGCCTTAATGTTCGTATTCCTGCCGGTGTAGATAACGGATCAAGACTTCGTTTACGCGGTGAAGGTGAAGCCGGAATGAACGGTGGACCTCACGGTGACTTGTACGTTGTTATCACTGTACAGCCTGATAAGGTTTTCAGACGTCAGGGACAGGACTTGGTTCTGACCACTGATATCTCTTTTGTTCAGGCTTCACTGGGTTACAAAATGAGTGTTCAGACTCTTGATGAGCCGATTGATATGGACATTCCCAAGGGAACGCAAAGCGGTGAAGTTTTTCAGCTTAGAGGTTTAGGTCTGCCTTATCTAGGCAGTTCACATAAGGGTGATCTGTTGATTGAAGTAAAGGTTATCACTCCTATAAACCTTAGTCGTAAGCAGGAAGAGCTTCTTGAGCAGTTCGCGGCTCTTGAGGAAGATAAACCCATGAAAAAAGTTAAAAAACTTTTTAAAAAAGCTAAAGACAAGGTGATGGGTGATTAAAAAATGAGTGAATTCTCCCACTTAGACGCTGATGGGAATGCCGTAATGGTAGACGTGTCAGCTAAAAAAGATACTATTCGTACAGCTATAGCTAAAGGAAAAGTTCTTCTTAACCGGGAAACTTTTGAATTGTTGCAGAAAAAAGCTCTCCCTAAGGGAGATGTTCTGAATACAGCTAAAATTGCCGGGATAATGGGAGCAAAAGAAACTCATAGGTTAATCCCTTTATGTCATCCTTTGGCAATCAGTTATGTTGACGTCCGCTTTAATATTGATGAGAAAAATTATACTGTTGAGATTGAAGCTGAAGCTCGCACAACCGGTAAGACCGGAATCGAAATGGAAGCGTTGATAGCTGTTCAAATTGCAGCTGCGACTATTTATGATATGTGCAAAGCTGTTCAGAAGGATGTTGTTATTACAGATTGCCGTCTTGTTTATAAAGAAGGTGGTAAGTCCGGTATTTTTAAAGCCGATTAATTTACCTTCGCTGAATATACAAAAAAAAGCCCGTCCTGAGTACTCAGGACGGGCTTTTTTATTTGCGTAATATTTTGTCGAAGTATGCGATGGTCGGTTTAAGTCCTTCTTCCAGCGGAGTGGAAGGGGTCCAGTCTATAGTCTTTTGTGCAAGACTGATGTCTGGACTTCGTTGGCAGGGATCATTTTCCGGTAGTGGTTTGAATTCAATTTTAGATGATGATCCCGTCATATCTATTATTATTTCTGCAAGCTGGCGGATTGTGAATTCACGTGGATTGCCGAGATTCACAGGGCCGGTGAAAGAATCGTCAGTATTCATGATTTTGATGAATGCGTCGATTAGATCGTCTATGTAGCAGAATGATCTTGTTTGTAATCCGTCTCCGTAGAGTGTGATTGGATCATTTTTCAACGCTTGCACAATAAAGTTTGAAACTACTCGACCGTCATTTACAGCCATACGAGGACCGTATGTATTGAATATTCTGGCAACTTTAATGCGTAAATTATGTTGTCTGTGATAGTCAAAAAAAAGTGTTTCAGCGCATCTTTTACCTTCATCATAACAGGCTCTAGGGCCGATGGGATTAACATTACCCCAATAGTCTTCACGTTGCGGATGACAGGCCGGGTCTCCGTATACTTCAGAAGTTGATGCTTGAAATATTTTAGCTTTAACTCTTTTCGCCAGTCCAAGTACGTTGATTGCTCCATGGACCGAAGTTTTTGTCGTTTGAACCGGGTCAAACTGATAGTGGATCGGTGATGCGGGGCAGGCTAGGTTAAAGATGTTATCTGTTTCTAGATAAAGCGGAAAAGTTATGTCATGGCGCATCATTTCGAAGTACGGGCTATCCATCATTTTTATGATGTTTGCTTTTTGCCCGGTGTAGAAATTATCCACACATAAAACTTCGTGTCCTTGTTCAAGTAATTTTTCGCAGAGTCTTGATCCAAGGAATCCGGCTCCGCCTGTAACCGTATAGTGCTGCATTTTGCTCATTATTTCTCCGGAAACTATGCATAAATTTTATTTGTTTATTAATTACTTGGAAAGTCCTGATAAAACAAGCAACAAAAATATAATCTTAATTTGCTAAAAAACATTATTCTGGGGTTTTAACTTTTATAGAAATGTATTAAACGGAAGTTATGGATAATCCCTTAAAAATACTCCTTGTTGATGATAATGTCGTTAATCTTATGTTGCTCGATAGATTATTGCGTAACGAAGGTGCTGAGATATTCAAGGCAGTAAACGGTGAAGAGACGGTTGAACTTTGTGAAGAGCATGATTTTGCTCTTATACTTCTTGATGTTCAAATGCCCGGCATGGACGGTTATGATACCGCAAAAGCTATAAGGAGAATCGACTCGTGCCGGTTAGTTCCGATAATATTTTTGACAGCTATATATAAAGATCCTGCTTATGCCCGTATGGGATACGAGGCCGGAGCTGTAGATTTTCTTACCCAGCCGATCGACCCTCCGACGCTACGCAGTAAGGTAGGTATTTTTCTTCAATTAAAGAGGCAGAAGGATTTGCTTGAACGAGAGATTGCTCAGCGGATTAAAACTGAGAAAGCTTTACGCGTTGCAAAAGAAAAGTATCGTAATATTTTTGTTCGGGCGGTTGAGGGTATTTTCAGGTCAACTCTTGACGGAGAGTTTGTTGAGGTTAACCCCGCTCTTGCCCGGATTTTAGGATTTGATTCTCCTGAAGAAGCGTTAACTAAAGGTTGCGGATATGAGAGGTTTGCAGAACCGGACGAAAGATTCCGTTACATTGAATTTCTTAAGCGCGATAAATATTTAAATGATTATGAAATCCAGATAAAACGCAAGGACGGAACGCTTGTCTGGATTTCGGAAAGTTCAAGGCTTTTTGAAGAGGATGGAGAATTTTATATAGAAGGAGTTGTTGAAGACGTTACTCAGCGAAAGATATGCGAGTTGGATCTTCAGCAAAAGGCAACCTTGGATGCACTTACCGGAGTTCCTAACCGGTATTTATTTTTTGACCGGTTGGAAAGTTCAATTGCGAGCGCTCGAAGATATGGTGAAAAGCTTGCATTGCTCTTTATTGATTTAGACAATTTTAAGTCTGTTAATGACCGGTTCGGGCATCATGCCGGAGATGTTTTGCTTTTGAACGTTGCTACTCGTCTTAAGTCAAGACTTAGAGCTTCTGATACTCTTGCCAGATTGGGGGGGGACGAGTTTTGTGTTTTGCTTGAAAGACCTTCCGGTAGAGATGATGTTCAAAAGGTTGCAGAGGATCTTGTGTCATGTCTTACAGATTCTTTCAATATAGACGGGATGATTTGTAATGTAGGTGCCTCGGTAGGTATAAGTCTTTTCCCCGATGATGCTGCAATTGCTGAAGAGTTAGTACAAAGAGCTGATTCTGCAATGTACAAGGTTAAAGAAGGATCTTTTAAGCGGTATTGTTTTTTTAGCGGGGATGAATGTTGTGAGAATATTGAATAGTTTTATAGCGGTTTGTTAGCCGTAGGTCGGGATAGTCTTGTTTCTATTTTTGAGCTCTCACAGCATGCTGTGAGAGCTTTTTTTGTTTTTCCCATAGATAAAATTGATAACATTATTTTGAGAGACTTAGGCTTAAACATTATTGTGTGAAAAATGATTTTGAAGATTTAGCCTAACACTTGGGAAAAAATAGAGGAAATTTCAAGTTGAATAACCTCCTAAATAGCTAGGTAATTATTGACGTGTAAAGTTGTGCGGCGAAATTTTTTTGCGCTTTTTTTTTGGCCCTAAATATTTTTTTTAACAGTCTGTTTTTATGGTATAAAAGATTGTTACTTTTTTAACAAGGTTTAACGTTTCAGGGTGTTTCGCTGAGGTGGTAGTCATAACGTCTTGACACTCTGAGTGGCTGGTGAGATAAACTTTTAAGAAAATATCCCGTTCAGGTTGTTTTTATTGATTCTTTTTTTTGTGGCACCGGTTGCGCGTGGTATGATTTTTTGTTAATTGCTCTTTCTGTGTTACTAAATACTAAAAAGTAAGCGAGGGTGAAAAATGGTATTTACTTGGCTTCAGTTAGCCATTTTTCTTTTCCTGTTTGGCGGATTGCTTTTTGCCGGGGGACCGTTGATCCTTTCTTGGATCATTGCTCCGCGCGCTAAAGGCGGCGACATTGGAATGTCTTACGAGTGCGGTATGAAACCGCATGGTCGGGCATGGAATCAGTTCGGAATAAGTTATTACGTCTACGCTTTGCTTTTTTTGGCATTTGACGTTGATGTGCTGTACCTCTTTCCTGTTGCTGTTTGGTATCCGCATGCCGAAGGAATGATGTCATTTTATAAAGTGGCGATTTTTATGGGCGTTTTGGCTCTTGCAATAATCTACTTCTGGAGAAAAGGGGTATTCACATGGCCGAGAAAGATATCCTGACATCCGGCGGGCACCATATAGAAGATGGTCTCGTCCGGCTTCAACTTGCAGAGGATGCAATGGATATATGCAGGTCCATGTCCCTCTGGCCTATGACATTCGGACTGGCATGCTGTGCTATCGAAATGATGGCGTGCGGTATGGCCCGGTTCGATATGGCCCGTTTCGGAGCTGAGGTTTTTCGTCCTTCAGCGCGGCAGGCCGACTTAATGATTGTAGCGGGCACAGTTACAAAAAAAATGGCTCCTGTGGTTGTTAGATTGTATGAGCAGATGCCTGCTCCCAAATGGGTTATGGCTCTTGGAAATTGTGCAATATCAGGTGGTCCTTTTAAATTTAAAAATCAGTACGGCATAATTGAAGGTGTTGATAAACTGATTCCTGTTGATGTTTTCGTGCCGGGGTGTCCGCCTCGTCCGGAAGCTTTGCTCGAGGGATTATTCGAAATTCAGAAAAAGGTATCTGGCAAACGTTGGTGGCCTGTTGCTGAAGCTCTTGAAAAGGAGAATGCCTAATGTCGGTGAGCGAGAAATTATTGGAATCTGTTACTCCTTTGATGGTCTATAAGTGTTCTTTTGACAAAACCGGAATTAATTACAATGTATTTTTGTCTACAGATGATATTTCCACCGCAGCTAAAGAGATGCTTCGGAAAGAATATTACCTTGAAGACATTGATGCACTTGATGTCTCCGAAGGCTTTTTGATTACCTATCATTATGCGCGTTTCGATTCATCTGAGCGAGTGGCTCACCGGGTAATGCTTACTCATGATGAGCCAGTGATTCCTACCATTTCAGATGTGTATCAGGGCGCGAACTGGCATGAACGTGAATGTGCCGACTTTCACGGTATAAACTTCAGTGGTCATCCCAATTTGATTCCTCTTCTCCTTGATCCCGATACTCCGCAAGGTGTCCTGCTTAAGGATGTTAAGTCTCGCATGCCTTTGCGGGATCTGATTAATCCGGGGGAGTCCATTTTTACTACTGAGGGTTTTACGCTGTTTGATGAGGTTCAGGCCGAACCCGAAGAACCGAAATAGGAAGCACAGATATGAATGCATTTCCTGAAGGCGATTTTTATACCAATCATTTCGAGAAAGGGGCCAAAGAGAACACCATGATATTGAACATGGGTCCTCAGCATCCTTCCACCCACGGAGTCCTGCGGGTGATTCTCGAACTTGACGGTGAGTATATTGTCCGCGCTGAGCCGGTCCTCGGCTATCTGCACCGTATGCACGAGAAGATGGCAGAGGTAAAAACATGGGTTCAGTATATGCCCAATATGGGCAGAGTTGATTACCTGCACCCTCTTGCCTGGAACCATGCGTATGTCGGAGCAGTTGAAAAACTGGCCGGGATCGAAGTTCCTGAGCGCGCTGAATTTATCAGAGTAATTACCACCGAGCTTAACAGAATTTCTTCACATCTGCTCTGGTGGGGAGCTTATCTTCTCGATCTCGGAGCTTTTACTCCGATTATGTATGCCTTTGATGATCGTGAAAGAATCATGGATATGATGCAGAAACCGACCGGATCGAGACTGACTTACAGTTCTTTCCGTATCGGTGGAGTTGTGCATGATCTTGATGACGGTTTTCTCAAAGAGTGTGCCGAATTAGTACCTTACCTGCGAAGCCGTCTACCTATCTATAAAGATCTTGTTACTGACAACATTATTCTTCGTAAGAGACTCGAAGAAGTCGGGACCATGGATAAGGATATGTGTCTACGTTACGGGGCAACCGGACCGCTGATTCGCGGAGCCGGAGTTAAGCACGATACCCGTAAAGCTGAACCGTATTCTGTGTATGACCGTTTTGATTGGGATATTCCGGTTTACAAAGAAGCTGATTCGATGGCTCGTTATATGGTTCGCATGGATGAAATTGAGCAGAGTCTGCGTATAGTTGAGCAGGCGGTGGCAATGATTCCGGAAGGCGAACATATCATCAAGAAGTCTCCGAAGCCGGCTTGGAAAGCTCCTGCCGGAGAAGCTTATTTTGCATCGGAAGGAGCCAGAGGTAAGGTCGGAGTTCATATTGTAAGTAACGGTAGTAAAACTCCTTACAGGGTTAAGCTTCGTGCTCCCGGTTTTTCAAATTTAAATCTTTTCGCTGAATGTGCGAAGGGGACGATGCTGGCTGATGCTGTTGCCATTCTTGGTAGTCTGGACATGGTAATCCCTGAAATCGACAGGTAGAGCGAGGAAATATCGATATGTCTCAAATACCCGTTGAACTGGTAAAATTACTGATTGCTCTTGTGGCGATTGCTGCTTTCGTAGGGCTGAACGGACTTGTTCTGGTTTACCTTGAACGAAAGGTGGCAGGACACATTCAGCGTAGGCCCGGACCTTTTGAAGTCGGCCCGCATGGTCTTTTACAGCCTCTTGCGGATGCCGTTAAGTTGATTGGTAAACAGCTTTTCACTCCTAAAAATGCAGATGGATTCCTTTTCTGGCTGGCTCCGATTATTTCTTTTTTGCCAGCACTCTTACTTTTTGTCCCAATTCCTTTCGGTCCGGTTGCTACCGGAATGGAAATGAATCTGGGCTTGCTTTTGATTCTTGCATTTTCAGGCCTTAATGTTTTGGCTCTCTGTCTGGCAGGGTGGGGGTCTAACAATAAATACGGAGTTCTCGGGGCAGCGAGAGCAGTCGCTCAGTCGGTTGCTTATGAAATTCCGTTGTTATTGGCTGTTCTGGCAATAGCTTTCCAAACCGGAAGTCTAAATTTGTCAGAAATTGTACAGGGGCAGGGCGGCTGGCCGTGGCAGTGGAATGCAATGGTGCAGCCTTTAGCATTTATTATTTATTTTGTAAGTGCTCTCGGAGAGACAAACCGCGCTCCATTTGACCTTCCTGAAGCGGAAAGTGAACTGACAGCAGGTTTCCATACTGAGTATTCAGGCATGGGATTCGGACTGTTTTTCCTCGCTGAATACGCCAACATGATTGTTGTCTGTTCGGTTGCGGTAGCTCTTTTCTTAGGTGGATGGCACGGGCCTTTCTTTGACGGAAGCTGGTGGTTCCTTGCAAAAGTATATGTTCTCCTTTTGATAATGATCTGGCTGCGCTGGACTTTCCCCAGGGTTCGCTTTGATCAGCTTTTAAATATCAACTGGAAGTGGCTCATGCCTCTTGCATTGCTCAATTTGCTGATAACTGCCTTTGTAACCAAGCTTTCTTGAATCAGGTGGTGATATAATGACCGCAATTAAAAAGATATGGGAAAACGTCTCCGGACTTTGGAGTCTTATTGTTGGACTCAGAATTACGGGGAAGAACTTTATGGATAAGCAGATTACACTGCATTATCCGCGTGAAACAGTCAGTAAATCGCAACTTGAAGGCTTTAGAGGCCCGTTGGAACTGGTGGGTAAACCAAAAGATCCCGGAACTCCTAAGTGTATCGCATGTATGATGTGTGTGACAGCTTGCCCTAGTAATTGTCTGACAGTTGTTAAGGCTAAAGCTCCAGTGCCCACAGAAGAAGAACTTCAGGCCATGAAAGATGCCGAGGCTCGTGGAGAAAAAGTAACGAAGCCAAAGGCTCCAAAGGAACCGATTAAATTTATTTATGACTTTACGCTTTGTTCACTTTGTGGATCGTGCGTTGAAAACTGCGCGGTTAAATCTTTGAGATATTCCAGCAATGTGTATCTCGCTTCCACTGACCGCAATGATTTCAAGATGGATCTTCTGGCTCGTCTAGCCACGCAAGCACAGGCAAAGACGCCTCCTAAGGAACCTGAAAATTCAACGAGGGAAGATTGATTATGGAACTGTTGGCTAAAATCGCTTTCGTTGTGTACACGCTGCTGGTTCTCGGCGGAGGGTGTCTTGCGGTCGGGGCGCACAGTCTGGTTCGGGCTATGGTCGGGCTTATTACTTCTCTGCTCGGTGTAGCGGGAATGTATCTGCTGATGGCCGCTCCGTTTATGGCTTTCATGCAGATACTTATCTATGTGGGGGCTGTCTGTGTCCTAATCTTTTTTGCCATTATGCTCAGCAAAGCCGATGAACACGGGATTGAATCTGGCTCTCGCAGACCCGGAAAAGCTTTGCTTTCTGCACTGGCATTTATTTCACCGGCTTTCGTAATCGGCTGGGTTGTCGTTAATTATCAACCGGAAAGTATTAACCTTCCGGTAGAAGTTCCTCTTGCTGTATTAGGTAAAGGTCTGCTTGATAATTACTCACTTGCCTTCGAACTTATTTCAGTGGTTCTGCTGGCGGCAATGGCCGGAGCTGTGCTGCTTGCTTTTGAAAAAAAAGGGAGGGCAGCTGAATGAGTCCGCTCATGATGTATCAGCTTGTAGCTCTTGGACTGCTGGCAATAGGCCTCTATGGAATTGTCTGGCGCAAGAGTTTGGTAGGGATGCTGATTTCAGTGGAATTGATGCTCAACGGAGCAGGCCTTTCCATTGTAGCTGCATCGCAATTGACCGCAGCCGATAGTGCGACAGGGCAGATAGCTACTCTTTTTGTCATGGGACTGGCTGCTGCCGAGGCTACATTAGTGCTCGCAATTATTGTGGTCGTTGCAAAACGATTCAAAAGTACTGAAACAGATGTTGTTTCAAGGCTGAAGGGTTGATCATATGACAGTTAGCAATGAATTCATCAACAGTACTCGTATGCTCATTCCGTTGGCAATTACCATGGCTGCGCCGATCCTGATCTGGCTGTTTCGTGAAAATGAAAATAGACGTGAAGCCGTTTCAGTTTGGGCCGGAGTATTAGCATTTATTTCCGTTTTATCCATGGTGCCGGCAGTTCTTGAAGGGACAATAAGAGAATATACGCTCTTCACCATTATGCCGGGCATAAATGTTTCTTTCGCCGCTGACGGACTGGCGTTTGTCTTTGCTCTGGTAGCTTCACTTCTGTGGATATTCGCTACCAGTTACAACATCGGTTACATGAGAACTCTTAATGAACACGCGCAGACCAGATATTATTTCTGTTTTGCCGTTGCGATTTTCGGAGCGCTCGGTGTTGCCTTTTCCGCTAATATTTTCACATTGTACCTTTTCTATGAAGTCATTTCAGTATTCACTTACCCTCTTGTAGCTCATCATCAGGATGATGCTTCTTTCAGCGGGGCAAGAAAGTACATGATCTACCTCATGGGTACATCAAAACTGTTTTTCCTTCCGGCAATGGTTCTTACCTATGTGCTGGCGGGAACTCTTGATTTCAATATCGGGAATATTCAGCAGGGGATCTTTCCTGCGGACGCAAACCCGACTCTCGTAACAATTACTTATGTTCTTTATATTGCCGGTCTTGCAAAGGCTGCCCTGATGCCGCTGCATAACTGGTTACCATCGGCGATGGTTGCTCCGACTCCCGTATCAGCTCTGCTGCACGCAGTAGCAGTTGTTAAGGCCGGTGTGTTCTCTGTTTCACGCGTAATCCTTTCAGGGTTCGGTGTGGATCTTATGGACAAGCTGGGACTTGGGATGCCTACCGCATATCTTGCAGCGTTCACCATTATTACCGCTTCACTTATTGCACTAACTAAAGATGATATTAAGGCTCGATTGGCATATTCAACAGTCAGTCAGCTTTCATACATCATTATCGGTGTTTCAATGCTGACGCCGGAAGCGGTTCAGGGTGGGTTGATGCATATTGCCCATCATGCCTTTTCAAAGATCACATTGTTCTTTGGAGCAGGGGCAATTTTTGTGGCAACAAATCTTAGGCTGATCAGCAAAATGGATGGACTTGGGCGACGAATGCCGTGGACTTTCGGGGCATTTGCCATTGCGTCATTATCTATGATCGGGGTTCCACCCGTCTGTGGTTTTGCAACTAAATGGTATCTGGTCAAAGGGGCTGTAACTATTGGCGAATGGGGACTTTTAATTGCACTTTTAGCAAGTACTCTGCTGAATGCCGGATATTTCGCTCCTATTATATATAGAGCGTTTTTTAAAGCTCCGGCTGAGGGTGCGAATATCGAGCAGTATAATGAAGCTCCGCTCACGATGGTTATTCCGCTATTTACTACGGCATTGATCTCCGTCTGGCTGGGCCTTTATCCCCAGACGTTTTTACAGTTTATTAACGTCTTCGGAAAATTTTAAGGAGCGTTAGGCATGAATAGCAGTTTAGGAAACTGGTTTGAAACCCAGCGCACAAAGAATCTCACAACATGGAAATGGGCATTTATTGTTTTCCTTGTTGTATTAGTGGTATTGAACGTCTTCATTCATCCACACCATCCTGAGTATGTTTATGATAAATATACTGGATTCTGGGCATTATTCGCCCTTGTAGTCTCAGTGGGAATGGTTTTTATGATGAAGGTTATTGTACAACCTTTCCTTGTGGGACCGGAGGAAGATGATGGAAATTAACGGATTTCTTCATCCGGCTGTCGCCTTTATAGCTCTGGCTATGGCGTTGCCTTTTTTCAGGGGACAACACTGGAAATGGCTGCTTCTTGTCCCGCCCATTATTGCTATTGCGGTTGTATTCACCGCAACAATGGGTAGTTTCGGGGTTATTCCTTATCTTGGAAACACCCTTATTCTGGGCAGAGTAGATAAGCTTTCACTGGTGTTTGCGAATGTTTTTGCCATCCAATCTTTGATAGGTATGATTTATGCCTTTCATCTGAAAGATAAAGCGCATCATGCGTCAGCGGCATTATATGTCGCGGGAGCATTCGGTTGTGTATTTGCCGGAGATTATCTGACTCTCTTTATCTTCTGGGAACTGATGGCTGTAGCCTCGACATTCCTTATCTGGCTGCATCGCACTAAAACTTCAAGCGCAGCCGGTTACAGATATTTTCTGTTCCACATGCTCGGCGGGCTGTTCCTGCTTGGCGGATTGCTGCTTAGATATCATGAAATCGGTACATTCGCGTTTCTACCTGTCGATCCATCGGCAGTTCAGTATTACGACTGGCTGATTCTAATAGGATTTTGTGTAAACGCCGCAGTTGTTCCTCTGCATGCGTGGCTGCCGGATGCTTATCCTGAAGCTACCATCCCGGGCGCGGTTTTCATGTGTGCGTTTACAACAAAAACGGCAGTTTATGTACTGGCAAGAGGGTTCTCCGGTGTATATGTACTCGCGATTGCCGGAACATTTATGGCGGTCTACGGAGTGCTTTACGCGTCCATGGAGAACAATGCGCGCAGGATTTTATCCTATCACATTGTCTCTCAGGTCGGGTACATGGTGGCCGGTATCGGCATCGGTACTGCATTGTGTTTGAACGGAGCTATCGCTCATGCTTACGCACATATCCTTTATAAAGGGCTGCTCTTCATGAGTGTCGGAACAATCCTCTTCGCAGTGGGAACGGCAGATCTTGATAAGCTTGGCGGTCTGGTCGGTAAGCTTCCATGGCTGGTCATACTCTATATGGTCGGGGCGGTTTCCATTTCGGGAATGCCGTTCTTCAATGGGTTTATCAGTAAAACCATGACCATCACTGGTGCGGCTGAGTCTCATAATACATTAATTGCGATAGGGCTTGAAATTGCCGCGGTCGGTACGTTCCTTTCGGTGGGTATTAAGTTGCCGTACTTTGCTTTCTTTCATAAGCCGGCAAAGACAGAACTTAAGCTTAATCCGATTCCTAAGAATATGTACGTAGCCATGGCAATTGCAGCGACACTTTGTTTCGCACAGGGTGTTTATCCGCAGATGCTTTATTCACTGCTTCCATTCCCTGTGGAATATACTCCTTACACTCCATGGCACTTGTTGCAGTCAGCAATGCTGCTTGCATTCACAGGCGCAGGATTCTGGATCATGAGAAAGGTTATTGTACCTCATCATGGCAGAAACCTAGATTTCGATAAGCTTTACAGGTGGATCGGAAATACCGGAATTAAAGTTGTATGTCGTCCTGTCGCATGGGTGGATTCAGTCTGGACCACTGTTTACAGAGTGATCGGACTTAGAGCTCTTATGGACTTCGCTGACGGATCATCATGGTTCGACCGCAAAGGGATTGATACGGTTGTGGATGGAACTGCTTACACGGTAAGAAATATCGGCAGGACCGGTGCTAAGATACAAACCGGACGAATACAGGATTACCTTGGTATGGCTGTATTTTTCGCGCTGTGTATCTACGGACTTGTCTGGTACTTTGGATAAATTGGAGAGATCTAAATGCAAGAAGTAGCTTATCCGGTTCTGACCAGCCTCGTATTCTTCCCGCTTTTGGCGGCCTTCGGACTGTTTTTCTTCCGGGGGGATTCTGCGGTACGGATTTATACGCTGATTGTGTCAGTCATAGAACTCATGCTTTCTTTCCCTCTTTTCACTAACTTTAAACTAGGCTCGGCAGAGTTTCAGTTTGTGGAAAGAATACAGTGGGTGAAGCAATGGGATATTGAATATTATTTAGGAACGGACGGCATCAGTTTCCTTATGGTTATACTGACCATCGCTGTTCTTCCCTTATGTGTGCTCTGTTCGTGGAGCTATATACAAACAAGGGTTAAAGAATTTCACTTCTGTCTGTTGTTTATGACAGCGGCCTGTGTGGGAGTCTTTACCTCTCTTGATCTGGTTTTATTCTATGTGTTCTGGGAAGCGATGCTGATACCTATGTATCTGCTCATCGCTGTATGGGGCGGACCGGAGAAGAAATATGCTTCTCTCAAGTTCTTCCTTTACACACTTGCAGGTAGTGCTCTGCTTCTGGTTGCTATTGTTGCATTCAGAGTTGTGGGCGGAACATTTGCAATACCAGAGCTGATGGAAAAAACATTCTCATTCGGCTTCCAGTTCTGGGCTTTTCTGGCTCTTGCCTTGGCATTCGCAATCAAGGTTCCCATGTTTCCTTTTCATACATGGTTACCAGCCGCGCACGTTCAGGCTCCGACAGCAGGTTCAGTTATTCTGGCGTCAGTTCTGCTTAAAATGGGAACTTACGGTTTCCTAAGATTCAATCTGCCGTTAACACCGGCAGCGAGTGAATATTTTGCTCCTATGATGATCGCGTTTTCCATAGCTTCAATAATCTATGGCGGAGCGGTTGCACTGGGACAAAATGATATTAAAAAAGTTATTGCTTACTCTTCTGTGAGTCATATGGGTTTTGTAACTCTGGGTATTTTCCTTTTCAACCTTCGCGGGCTTGAAGGGGCGCTTTTCCAGATGCTTAACCATGGTATCGTAACCGGTGGTCTCTTTATGATGATCGGGGCGATTTATGAACGCAGTCACAGTAGAGATATTTACGACAACCTAGGTCTTGGAAAATATATGCCTGCATATATGGGATTCTGGGGACTGTTCGCACTGTCTTCATTCGGTTTCCCCGGAACCAACAGTTTCGTCGGTGAAATGTTGGTTTTCATCGGAGCCTTTGAGAAGAGCCCATGGATCGGAGCTATGATTGTTCCCGGTGCTATGATTGCCGCCGCTTACATGCTTCGTATTTCGCTCAAGCTTGCATGGGGCAGACCTTCAACCTGGAAAGGCTGGAAGGATTTAAATCTGCGTGAGTGGACTTATCTTGCGATTCCGGCTGTGTTTGTCTTTTATATAGGCCTTGCTCCTGGACTCACATTCAGAGTTATGGATGCCTCTCTTATTAAGTTGCAGAATGATGTCCATACCAAGGCTCAGGCTGTCAATATTGAAGATGAGAGACCGTTGGAAATGGCTTGGAACTCCATCAAGAACATAGTCAAATAAACAACTGGAGAGACTGAAGTGACTTTCAATCCGAATCTGATTTTACCGGAAATCTACCAGTTTCTTGTTATTGCCGTGCTTTTTATTCAAAGCATAGGCACCGCCAAGATGCGTGTTAAAGTCGGGCCGTGGCTTCCAATGGCTGCAGCTTTAGGCGTGGTGGTTGCGGTTGTGTCTGTTGGAGCGCAAGGTCTTGTTTTCTGGGATTCATATCGTGTTGACCATTTATCCCAGTTTTTTAAGGCCGCCATTGCCATAGGGTTTTTTATAACGGTTCTCAATGCTTCACGTCAGCCTACTCTGGATAAAGAAAAGACCGTAGATTACTTTCTGTTCCTCGCGCTCAGTGCATGGGGACTTATGCTCTTATCTTCCGGAGTAGAACTTATTACTATGTATCTCGCTTTGGAGCTTTCCTCTTACAGCCTTTACGCACTTATTGCTGTGCGGGCTAAGAGTAAAGATGCTGCCGAAGCCGGTATTAAATACATTCTGTTCGGAGCAGTGGCTACAGCCCTTGCTTTGTATGGATTCTCTTACATCTTGGCAGGAATGCACACCACTTACCTTAGTGAATTGGTCAAGGCGGATTGGAGCTTTGCAGCTTCTCCGATGGCTGTCACAGGTATGGCGTTGTTCCTTGCCGGAATGTTTTACAAGCTCGCATTGTTTCCGTTTCATTTCTGGTGTCCTGATGTTTATGAGGGCGCAAGCAATGAAACCGCAGCGTTTGTTGCAACTCTGCCTAAGCTAGGTGCAATTGTTGTTTTGATCCGTCTGGCTACAATGTTTAAGCCCGGCTACGATATAACAACCATGCTGGCAGTGCTTGGCGCGCTGTCCATGACATTCGGTAACCTTGCCGCGCTGGTGCAGACCGACGTAAAAAGGATTCTCGGTTATTCGTCTGTCGCTCATGCCGGTTACATTATGATCGGTCTGGTTTCAGGAACTCCCGAAGGTCTGGCTGCCGCAAGCTTTTATGCTTTGGCATATGTAGCAATGAACCTGACTTGTTTCTGGGTAGTCAGCAGAGTAGCTGTTGATGGTCGTAATCTGAAACTTAAGGATTTGGACGGGCTGCACAAACGTGCTCCTGCTCTTGCCTTTGCGCTTGCGGTCGGAGCTTTTGCTCTCGTAGGTTTGCCACCGATGGCAGGGTTTATGGGTAAGCTGTTCCTCTTCTCCGCAGGTTGGAATCACGGTTACAACTGGCTGATCATCATTGCGGGTCTTAACACCGCGATTTCGATCTATTACTACTTAGGTCTTGTTCGCCATGCTTATACCAAGGATGCCGAGGATGATGTTCCGTTGCCTGATACCTCACCATTCAGTCTTGTAGGCGCAGGTCTGCTTTCCGTGCTGGTACTGGCTTTAGGACTTATGCCTTCAGGTGTCTTTGATTTAGCTTTAAGCGCCGGAGGATCACTCCTGCCATAAAAGGCAAGTGATTGAATTGGATTATTATCCTCCGTACATCTGATGGTGTACGGAGGATTTCTTTTAATTAAATTAATGTAAATGTGGATGCAACGGGACAATTGTTCTCCCTGATGATACAGAAGTCATTGTATTGATATAAATTTATTAGGGAGCAGTGTTTATGTCTAAAGTTGACGGGGTTGATAAAGCCGTTGCTAGAACTGTTCAGGATTATATTGATGAAACGCCTTATTGGGCCGATGGTACACTTGCTCCGTCATCTCCTATGACCGCTATGCAATGGAGAATATGGGTTCTGGCTTCTGCAGGTAAATTTTTCGAAGGACTCGTGGTTTTCATGACCGGAGTTGCTCTTCCTCTTATTGTCCGTGAATTTGGTCTTGGAGCTTTTGAGAAAGGAGCTGTGAGCGCCGCCTCATTATTTGGAATTTTGGTAGGAGCATTTGCTCTAGGAAATCTTGCGGATCATTATGGCCGAAAAAGAATGTTTATCATTGAGATGGTTCTTTTTGCAATTTGTTTGATTTTTCTCATTTGCAGTACGAATTATACCATGCTGGTCATTTTCCTTTTCGGTGTCGGGCTTGCACTTGGTTGCGATTATCCCACTGCCCATATGATTATTTCTGAAAGTATTCCCAGTATTGATCGCGGCAGGCTTGTACTCAGCGCTTTTGCTTTTCAGGCAGTCGGTGCATTATTCGGAACAGCAATCGGGTATCTAATTTTATATAAAAATCCTGAACTGGGTGCTTGGCGCTGGATGTACGCCACTGCAATAATTCCAGCTATTTTTGTTGTTATCGGAAGGTTTCATATTCCCGACAGTGGGCACTGGCTTGTGTCTAAGGGGCGGAGAAAAGAAGCGGAAGATGCCTTAATGCGATTATTGTATCGTAAACCCAAATATCCACCGTTTATTAAATTGGCTGTTCCTAAAACCACAGACAGCAATGGTGATAAAGTAACTCCCGGAACTTATTTAGATTTATTCCGTGGAAAAAACATCAAAGCAACCATTCTTGCGTCCGTTCCATGGTTTATTCAGGATTTGAGTACATATGGTATTGGAATTTTCACGCCGACAATTCTCGGTTCAGTTATCGGCGCAACATCTGTTTATCCAAGAAATGTTGCTGACCTTATTCAAAATGATATGATCGCCGCGAAGGGTGCGGCCTTTATTGATGTGCTTCTGATTGTAGGCGTCATTTGCGCGGTAATGCTTGCTGATAAAGTAGGAAGAATTAAACTGCAGGTGTTCGGGTTTATCGGCTGTGCAGCAGGGTTGTTTCTAGCTACTCTTTCGATGGGGGCGGGACCAGAAATGAAGATAGTTTATCTGTTCAGCGGTTTTATGTTGTTCAGTTTCATGACTAACATCGGTCCAAATGCCATTACTTATCTTATTGCCGGTGAAGTTTTTCCCACAAAAATAAGAGGGAAAGGGGCCGGGTTTGCGGCCTCCATTGCAAAGATTGGAGCTGTTATTACAGCTTTTTTCTTTCCTTTTCTGCTTAAGGATTTAGGCACAGAAATAATATTGTACTTTCTGGTCGGCTGTTCACTTCTCGGGGCAGTGGTAACTTGGTTTTTCAGAATAGAAACAAGCGGCATGAATCTGGAAGATCTTGAATAATATTCTTTTTGTCACAAGATATTCATTACTATGCCTGTATCTTTCACGTGTTCTTTTTATTTATTTTCACCCGGATGGACGCAAGCAACTCGTAGGCCGCCTTGACTTTGGTTGCGTCCATATCAGGTAGTTTTTTCTGGATGATGGCCTCTTCATTTTCGCGGACCTGATTCAATACATCGCGGCCATGTTCGGTAAGTTTCAGCAGCTTTGAACGCTTGTGGCGCGGGTTTTCCTGAAACTCAATCATATTTTGTTTTTCTAGCTCATTGATCGCAGTCTGCACAAACTGGCGCGATATTTTCATGGCATAGGCGATGTCCGGGACGGTTGCCTGACCAAGTTCTAAAAGTGTGTTTGCCAGCCTGACTTGAGAGGTGCGCATACCCGCTTTTTCATGAACTTCGTCCACCACTTCGGACAAAGTTGATTGCAGGTTGAATATCTCTTTGAATAAAGTGTGTAAATTAGCGCCTGAAGCGTTTTTTTCAATCATGTTAAAGCCATTTACGTACGTATTTGCAATATGTTTTAAATTCTGCGCCAAAAGTTCTGAGAAGGTATGCTTCTTCTTTGGGGATTACATAGAATGAAAGATACAGAGTCATCGGTAAGGCGGAAACTAGCATCCACACACTGTCGACGGCAATCCCTAATCCCAAAAGTATGGCAATAAATCCTACATACATTGGGTTGCGGCTGTATTGGTGCGCTCCATCTGTTACCAATTGTGACGCCGGCATGTCAGTGGGTACGTTGACTCCCAGAGATTTGAAACGGGCATGTCCCCACATCATGAAAGATATACCAGCCGCTATGATGATTATGCCGGTAATTAACAAGGCTAACCAGTTTTCGGGCATAATCTGCCACGTGAAAAAAATGTTAAGTGTGATGCCACTGATCAGACAGCAGAAGAAAATGGATGGCGGCATTATTTTTACGCCGGCTGAGTCAGTTTCAGGAACGTTAGGGATGGCTTGCTTTTTCATTGTAATCTCCTTGGTGTGTGTTTTAAGTAATATGTCAGAATGACAATCTAGTTGTCAATACGTAAATTAGGTTGTCAATAATAAAAGTTTTAACTGATTTGTTTTCTTATTTTTTTTATTTGTAATTACTCTTGATCAGGATGAGTTTTTTTTGTGGGGATGGTTGCAATAGAACAAAATATGCTTATATATATTAGTAATGTGAATTTAATTTAGCTGTGAAAATATATTATGGAGGCTGGAATGCACGAAGTCAGTATGGGCGGAACTCTCAGAGATTATTTAAGCGGAGAGGAAATAGTTGAGACGACTTACGAAGAATTCAGGCAGACTCTGGCTAAGATTCTTGTTGAAGAGCACGGCTACCCTAAGGAATCTCTAAAAGCTAAAGTAGACCTGTGTTTTAATATTGACGGTGAAGAAATGTGCCGGACTATTGATCTGGTTATATATGACACAGCAGGGGCCCCGATTCTCATGGTAATGTTCTGTGCCGGAGATGTGGGGAGTTATGAGCGTGAAGCCGTCTGTGCCGGCAAGCTTCTTCAAGGTGGACCTGTTCCATACGTAATCATAAGTGATTCAATGGATGCTTTTTTGTTAGATGCCATTTCAGGTAAAACGATTGCTCACGGTATGAGATCCGTCCCTGATTACAAAGAGCTTCTTTCTATGGTTGAAGGGTATAAAAGAGAACCCTTGCCCGCAGAAAGAAGGGCGAAGATTGAAAGAATTTTTTATACTTATACTGGATTTTTACAAGGCACATGTTGCAGTGACTCTTGTTCCTTGCCTCCAATTAGAAAAGTTGAATTGAAGAAAATGCCTAAAGGTAAAAGTATGAAAAAGTAAGACAATTATTTTATACTTTATACAAAAAAGGTCCGAATTTTTGCTGATGCAGAAATTCGGACCTTTTTTGTTACATTAATTTAGAGAAGATAGGATCTTAAAGCTTATATGTTGCTCCAGCAAAGCTTCAGATGTTCTTTGTCTATTTTGGTAGTAATGAATGAGACTCCAATTGCTAAAAGGAGAGATATCGGAAGAGCTACCACGTTGGGGTCGACCCATTGAAGCAACCATATCCATGAGCCTTTTGTCGCATTGGTGACGAGAGTCGGCTGACCGAATAATGTCTGGCAAAGACCTATCGGCACTGCTTCTTTAGCGTGAACAAAAAGCAGCCAGAACATTGAGGCACTGAATCCACCGACTAAAGATACTTTTGCGGCTTTCTTTGTCATTCCTTTCCAGTAAAGGCCCAGAAGATAAATAGGCAGGAAGGACGCGGCACATAGGCCGAAGAAGAACGCAGTAGCTCTTGCAATGATGGACGGAGGAAGAACCCATGCCCATGCAATAGCGGCAAGGAGCGTTATGGATACACCTATGCGGGTGATTTTAACTGATTTTTCACTGGAAACTTTAACGAATCTTTCAAAAAAGTCTCGTCCCAGTGCTGTTCCGCCTACGTGGTACTGAGATGAAAGGGTAGACATACCCGCAGCAAGCATTGCTAGTAGGAAGAGTGATGAGAACCACGGAGGCATCATCTGTTCAATATACATTGGAATAATTTTATCCATGTTGCCGCCTGCTACGGCAATGGATATTTTTCCGACAGATTTGTAAAAAACCGCATTAGAAAGTGCTCCGACAGTAAAAGCAACACCTGTCATCAGCGGAATAAAAATACCGCCGTAAAGAACTGCACGATTAAGTTCGCGGTCGGAAGGAACGGTCATAAATCTTACTGCAAGCTGTGGCTGAGCCAGAACACCGACACCTACACCGTAAACGATGGTGGTGTATATTACGAGCCAGAGCGGGGTGCCGAATCTGGTTCCTTGCGTCCAGCCGATCATGCCGCCTTTCACAAGTTTTTCCGGCATCAGATTAACCATGTCAGTAAGAGCCTGATGCGCTTCAGTCACGCCGCCGAGCATTACGTATGTTGAAATGACAAGTATGAGCATCATTACCGCCATAATAACTCCCTGAAAAGCATCAGTATACATTACAGCTTTCATGCCGCCTGTAACAACGTACAGGGCAAGGATAAGACTGATTATGATCAATGCCGCTCCGTAAGGAATGCCGAATGAAATCTCCATCATACGTGAAATCCCAATGAGGACAGCTGCCGCATAGATGGGAATGAATAGAAAAATAATTCCGCCGGCAAAACCTTGAATAAATCTTGAATCGTAACGTCTGCCGAGCAGCTCGGGAAAGGTGTGACTTTCGAGGGCAAGTCCCATGCGTCGGGTTCTTTTGCCAAAGAATACCATCGCAATAAAAACTCCTATGACAATTGTGGCAAGTGTGAGCCATAGAAGTGGAAAACCGAACAATCCCGCCGCTCCGCCGAAGCCGATGATGGCAGAAGTGGAAACAAACGTTGCTCCGTAAGACATTGCCATGATGAAAGGATTCATCTGTCTGCCTGCAAGCATATAATCTGTGGACTTTTTGGTAGACTGCCAGCCCTTGAATCCGAGGTAGAAAATTACTGCGAGGTATATGACGATAATTACTATTTTGGTGATCATCTATTTATCCTCAGCCTTTATATCAATTACTTTCGCAGTAGCATCCGGCTTACCTTTTTTATTCCAGTTGATAATGCCGTAAGCAACGCAGCCAAGCGCTGCCAGCAAGCAAAGCCAAAAAACTAATACTATCTCAATACTTCCTAAACCTAACATCAGACACCTCCAAAATGTTAATTTTGTAAAAACAGGATTGTTTTTAAAAAAATCCCAGTTGGGGCAGCAAGCTTTCGGTGGGCTGGAGACAAAAAAAAGGCCGCCAGCGTTAAGCTGCGGCCTTGTGTGAAACTCTTTTATTTGCTTTTACGCGAGTGAACACCACCAGGCCACAGGGCTGGTAAATATAAAATAAGAATAAAAGAAAAATATGGGTAGCTGGGTGTTCATTGACTTTATTAGTAATTGAGCAATTACTTTTTGTCAATGTGCTGGTTTTAATTTCGATAAATGTGTAATGGGGATAGGGAGCTATCAAGCCGATTGAGTAAATTGTCTAAATAATGCGACTTGTTGGTTATATGATGAAAAGTTAAGTGGTTGTTATTAATGTTTTTAATGATTAATACTGAGTGAGGGATAGCTGTTACGTAAATGTAAAAATAATAATAATAAATTTAGTCTTTTTTTCAAAAGATGTATGGACTTAGCACGTTAGTGATGAAATAAATAAAATAATTTTATGAGCTGAGTTCTTTTTTATCAACGTTCAAGGATTATGAGGAGGCTTTAAGAATGGATATATTGGAATTGATTAAAAACAGAGATCCTAATGAAAGAGAATTTCATCAGGCTGTAAGCGAAGTCGTGGATTCTATCAAACCTGTTTTGGATCGTAATCCTGAGTACCGCAGTGCACGTATTCTTGAACGTATTGTTGAACCTGAACGTGTAATAATGTTTCGCGTTCCCTGGGTTGATGATGATGGCGATGTGCATGTTAACCGCGGTTTTAGAATTGAGATGAACAGTGCAATCGGACCTTATAAAGGCGGTCTTAGATTTCACCCTTCAGTCAATCTCGGAATCTTGAAATTTCTTGCTTTTGAACAGGTATTTAAAAACTCACTTACTTCTCTCCCTATGGGTGGCGGTAAGGGCGGATCTGACTTTGACCCTAAAGGCAAATCAGATATGGAAGTTATGCGCTTTTGTCAGAGTTTTATGATGGAACTATGCCGTCATATCGGTCCTGATACTGATGTCCCTGCTGGAGATATCGGAGTCGGCGCTCGTGAGATCGGTTTCCTTTTCGGTATGTATAAAAAAATCCGTAATGAGTTTACCGGTGTTTTGACTGGTAAAGGTCTTAATTGGGGCGGTAGTTTGGTTCGTCCTGAAGCAACTGGTTACGGCGCTGTTTATTTTGCAGCTGAAATGCTTGATACCAAAAGTAAGACTTTAGACGGGACGACCAGTCTTGTTTCCGGTTCTGGGAACGTTGCTCAGTTTGCCATGGAAAAACTCATTCAACTGGGAAGCAAAGCCATAACTTTCTCTGATTCTTCCGGTTATATTTATGATGAAAAAGGCGTTGATCGTGAGAAACTTGATTTCATCATGAATCTTAAGAACGTCCGGCGTGGACGCGTCAGCGAATATGCCGATAAATATCCGGAAGCAGTATATACTCCGGTTAATCCTGACGCTGGTTTTAATCCTCTCTGGAATCATAAGGCAGATTGTGCTTTCCCTTGTGCCACTCAGAATGAAATTAATGATAAAGATGCCGCACATATGGTAGCAAATAAAGTTAAAGTCCTTTCTGAAGGTGCCAATATGCCTACTACTCCTGACGGTGTAGAATTATTCCTTAATAATGGACTGCTTTACGGTCCTGGAAAGGCGGCTAATGCCGGTGGTGTTTCTGTTTCAGGGCTTGAAATGAGCCAGAACAGCATGCGCCTTGGCTGGTCGAGAGAAGAAGTAGATCAGAGACTCAAGGCTATTATGAAGAATGTTCATAAGACTTGTAAAGAAACAGCTGATCAATACGGCACACCTTTTAATTATGTAAATGGTGCTAACATTGCCGGTTTCGTAAAAGTTGCGGATGCAATGCTTGATCAAGGTATTGTATAGTTAATTATTGTTTTTTAGTATAATTACACCCTAAGGGCGGATTGCGTTTTTCGCTTTTCGCCCTTTTTTAATGAAATAATTTTAATTCGGGTGGGAATTTTATGGAAAGCAGGTTGATGTTTACTGGTAATCAAGGGCGAAAGTTCAGTCTTTATCATGACCTTATGAAAATAAAGGTCAAAGAGATTCTTTTGATTTCCAGCCCATATGATGCCTGGGTTATGGAGGAAGACAGTAAGATTTCCGAAAGAATAGTCAGTGAATACCGGGGGCTTAATCTCAGCCGTCCGCCACGTCTTACATGGGTCTCAAATATTGATGAGGCCCTTGAAATTCTGGAGTCTGATTCGTTTGATTTAGTTATTATTATGCCACATCTCTCAAACATGGATTGCTTTGATATGGGGTTGAGAATTAAGGAAAAAGTTCCCGGAATTCCTGTAGCATTGCTTAGCCACAGGCAGGTCGAAGTTGCTGAAGGCGGGGTGCTCGGGGGTGTTGACAGGCAGTTCGTCTGGTCTGGAGATGCAGAATTGTTGGTAGCGATGGTCAAAAATCTTGAGGACTTGCTTAATGTTGAGCATGATACGTTGTCAGTCGGAATCAGGGTAATTATTGTTGTTGAAGACTCACCTCGTTATTTAGCTTCATTTCTGCCTATTTTATATAAGGAACTTGTAAGACAGACTCAGGCTCTCCTTGAAGAAGGACTTAATTCTGAACATCGTCTTTTAACCATGCGCGCCCGTCCTAAAATTATTACAGCGCAAACATATGAAGAAGCTTTAGAACTTTTCAAAAAGTATGGGCCGTATATTCTCGGTGTTATTTCTGATGTCAGATTTCCTAGAAATGGCAAGTTGGACGGAAGTGCAGGCATTGATTTATTGAAAGAGATTAAAGTTAACAGGGAAGATATTCCGTTGCTTCTAGCCAGTAACGAACCTGCAAATGAATCTAGGGCCGTAGAAATACCTGCTTATTTTGTTGATAAAAACTCACCGGATTTGATGTCTGAAGTTCGGAATTTTGTGACAGAGCATCTTGGTTTCGGTGACTTTGTTTTCAGAGATCTTGAAGAAAATGAAATAGCCAGAGCATCCAGTTTATATTCTTTAGAAAAAACACTCCGCAATATTCCTCACGATATTTTCATAAGGCACTGTGAAAGAAATGATTTTTCACGTTGGTTTTATGCCAGAACAGAGATCAGGCTTGCTAATAAAATCAGACCTTTAAAAGATAAAGATTTTCCAAATATCGAAGCTCATCGACAGTACATGATGTCTCTTATTGCCGCTCGTCGTACACGTCGTCAGCAGGGCGTGATTGTTTCATTTAATCCTAAGGATTTTGATCCGCAGACGGAGTTCTTGAAAATAGGCTCAGGTTCACTCGGTGGAAAGGCAAGGGGGTTGGCTTTTATTCAGTCGATGCTGAATCGTAATTCATGGATACATGAAAAGCATTCAGAAATGAAAATAATTGCTCCGAAGACCCTGACTATCGGAACATCCGGGTTTGATGATTTTATGGAAATGAACAGTCTGTTTTATCTCGCTTCTGCTGATATTGACGATAAGCAGGTCGCGCAGCTCTTTTCAGATGCTTTCTTTCCCGGTTGGATTGAAGCGCAGCTCTGGGCATATTTGAAGGAAGTTAAGTATCCACTCTCAGTTCGTTCATCCAGTTTACTTGAGGATGCTCAGTATCAGGCATATGCCGGACTTTACAGCACATACATGATCCCAAATGATAATGCGGATTTGGAAAAAAGGCTTGAGCAACTGGTCAGCGCAATTAAACTTGTGTGGGCTTCTACCTATTACAGGGCTCCTAAATCTTTTTCTCAGCGAGTTAATCAGCGCACTGACGAAGAAAAAATGGGCGTAATTATTCAGCAGGTTGCAGGGCAGCAGTATGGGGATTATTTCTTTCCAGCCATTTCAGGGGTGGGGCAATCTTATAATTATTACCCTTTCGGAAAGATGAAACCTGAACACGGTGTCGCAACTATAGCTATGGGAATAGGTAAATCCGTTGTGGATGGTGAGCAGTGTATTAGATTCTCACCTCGTTACCCTAATATTCTACCTCAATGCCCAACATTAGCCGATTCACTTAAAAATGCTCAGACTCGTTTTTACGGGCTTAAACTGGATCGAGGTCAGGATATAGATATTCACGGGGATGCAAATTTAGAAAGGTTAAATATTGCTGATTTTGAAGATATTCCGCCCGTAAGGATGCTCGCTTCAACGTATCAGGCGCAAGAGGGCAGAATCAGAGATACTGCGGCTATTCCGGGACCGAAAATAATTTTGTTTGCACCTGTTTTGAAACACAAATCAATACCTCTATCAGCCGTTTTAAAGGATGTACTTCTTATTGCTGAAAAAGGTATGGGCGGTCCTGTTGAGGCAGAGTTTTGTATAAATATGTATGAGGACGGCCGGTTACCTGAGTTTAATCTTCTTCAACTAAGGCCCATGAGTGCCAGAGCTGATCTTAATCAGGTTAACATTACTGATGAAGATTTAAAAAGTGCAGTGTGCATCTCAAATCATGCTTTGGGAAATGCTGAAAAAAATGACGTTGAGGATATCTTGTTAGTTCGGCCGGACTCATTTGATGTTGCAAAAACCCGTGAGATTGCGATGGAAATTTCTAAGATGAACGGGAAACTAGTTGCGATGAAACGTAAATATATTCTTTCCGGGCCGGGCCGGTGGGGTTCAGCTGACCACTGGCTGGGTATTCCTGTTGAATGGCCCGATATTTCAGGAGTTTCGGCAATTGTTGAAACGTCTACTGAAACTCTTAAAGTAGAGCCGTCGCAGGGATCACATTTCTTTCATAATATCACAACGCTGGGCATTAATTATTTTATGGTTTCTGATAAAGAAGATAATTTTATGAACTGGGAATGGTTTGCAAAACAGCCTGTAATTGAAGAAGGAAAATTTGTAAGTCATTTAAGAGTACCTGTGTCGATGGTTCTTAAAGTGGATGGCAGAAGTTCGCAGGGAGTGATTCTTCCGGCAAAGGGAAGCAGTGATTATTGTTTGCTTGGTAAAGGGGATTAACTGGAAATTTGTTTTTTGCAGAGTTGATAATAGTAGAAGCGGGGAAAGTCATAATGACTTTCCCCGCTTATTTTTTAATGTCTGTTTTTAGATCTTACTTACTTGTCGTGTTTATGCGGGATTCCCAAAAGATCACGCTTGGCTCTGCCGCGTTCATACAACCATTTCTGGAAGGTATCCATGTATGTGTAGAATACTGGTGTCAGGTAGAGTGTTACAACCTGTGAGAGTATAAGTCCGCCGACGATTGCAAGCCCCATCGGCTGTCTGGCTTCCGCGCCTGCGCCTAATCCCAGAGCGATAGGCATGGCTCCTGCGATTGCAGCAACAGTTGTCATCATGATCGGTCTGAACCTTTCAAGTGATCCTTTTATTGCCGCTTCTTCAGGAGACAGGTTCTCTGCTTCCTCCGCTTCAAGGGCAAAGTCGACAACCATAATTGCGTTTTTCTTAACAATACCGATCAGCATGATAATACCTACGATTCCGAAGAGGTCGAGGTCCTTGCCGAACAGTGTCAGGGTTAAAAGTCCCCCGATGGCTGCCGAAGGAAGACCTGAGATAATCGTGATCGGTTGTATCCAGCTTTCATAAAGAATGCCCAGAATTATGAAGATGATGAATATAGCAATGATCAACAGGAAGAATACACTGCTCATTGATTTCTGGAATTCATCAGCTGTTCCTTCAAAGTTTGAAACGACTGTGTCCGGTAAAGTGTCCAGAGCCAGTGCGTTGATTGCTGTTGTTGCGTCGCTCAGTGAAAATCCGGGAGCAATATTAAATGAATAGGTTACAGACGGCAGCATACCGGTATGGTTAACCTGCATCGGCCCCGGTTTTTCTTCAAAAGTGGCAATATTATCAAGGCGGACAAGTTGCCCGTCTTTGTTGGCAATATACAACTTCATGAGATCTCTTGGATCTTTTTTATTGGATGGAATAACTTCTAGAATAACCCAGTACTGATCTGTGTCGCCGTAAATTGTGGAGACCTTTCGTTCTGAGTAAGCGGAGTTAAGGGTGTTTTCGATGTCGTGAGCGGTAACTCCGTAATATGAGGCTTTGTCTCTGTCTATTTTTACCCATAATTCAGGATTGTTATCTAACAGGTCTGAGTTAACTCCGGTCAGGAAAGGGATTTGATGCAAAGCCATTTCAAATTTGGGAGCTATTTCAAAAAGTTCCATCTGGTCGGGAGCTTGAATGGTATACTGATACAAATTCTTTGAAGTTTTAGCCGTAAGCCTGATCATGGGTGGATTCTGAATCCAGACCATAATTCCCGGGTTCTGATTTAGTTTTTGCATTAAAGAGCGTGCAACTTCATCCGCGCTCATTTTGCGGTCATGCGGTTCGACAAGCATCGGGAAAATGTAACCCTGATTAAGAACCGGTGCCCCTGCAACAATAATGACATGTTTTATGTTTTCGTCCGCTGCCAGTATAGGCTCAAGTCCTTTGATATGCTCCTTCATGGAATTGTATGAAATACCCTGCTTGCTTTGTGCAAAACCCTGACAGTAACTCATGTCATCTGTGGGCAGAAATCCTTTCGGAATAACCATAAAGAAGTGGATAGTTGCAAGCAGAATTAGTCCTGCGGCGCCCATCGTCATACGGCGATGACGCATGACAAAATGAAGCGAGCGCTCATAATTGCGCAGTAGGAAGTCATTAAGTTTATCAGATCCGGAAAGTTTGCTGCCCGGTTTAAGAAGTCTGCTTGCGAGCATCGGTGTCAAAGTCAGCGAAACCACGCCCGAGGCAAGGATTGCAACTGTGATTGTCATGGCGAATTCATGTAGAATGCGGCCGATAATACCGGACATGTACATTAGCGGGATAAAAACTACCGATAATGACAACGTCATCGAAACAATGGTGAAGGTTATTTGCTTGGCTCCTTCAAGAGCCGCGTAATATGGCTTTTTACCCATCTCCAGATGTCGGACAACGTTTTCGATCATGACGACAGCATCATCGACGACAAATCCGACTGAGAGTGTGAGTGCAAGCAGTGACAGGGTATCCAGTGAATACCCCAGTACGTACATTATTGCGAAGGTGAAAACAATTGAGACTGGGACCGCCACTGCGGCAATAAGTGTTGCAGATATATTTCTGAGAAAAAAGTAAATAACACAGATAACGAAGAAAACAGCCAGCAGCAGGGTAACCTGAACATCATCAACAGCTTCTTTAATTGGGATTGAACGGTCATAAAGAACGTCCATATCTATTCCGGCAGGAATCTGCTGACGAATGGTCGGAAGCATCCCTAAAATAGTTTTACATACTTGAATGGTATTTGAACCCGGCTGTTTCTGGATTGCAATAATAACGGCTCGTTTGCCGTTAACCCATGATCCGGATTTATCGTCTTTAATAGAGTTTACTACAGTTCCGACATCTGAGAGACGTACTGTCCTGCCGTCTTTAGATTCGAAAATCATCGGTAAAAAATCTTCAGCGGTTTTCAGCTGTCCTGTGGCTTCAATTGTTACGGATTGGAGTTTGTTGTCTAATGTTCCTACAGGTTCTTTTACATTTTGCTCGGCAACAGCCTGACGTACTGTATCAATATTAATGCCTCTGGCGGCGAGCTTTTCGGGATCAACACGAACCCTTACTGCAAGCTTTGATTCTCCGTAGATGACAACTTTAGATACGCCGTTAACCATAGAAATGGTGTCGGTAAGAAATGTTGTGACATATTCATTTACCTTATAAATAGGCATAGAATCGGACCACAATGCCATATAGAGAATAGGATCATCAGCCGGATTTACTTTCTCATAGTAAGGTTGCTGAGGCAGATCAGACGGCAAATCTCCACTGGCGCGTGAAATCGCAGCTTGAGTATCGGAAGCCGCTCCGTCAATGTTGCGGTCCAGATCAAACTGAAGTGTTACAAGGGTTTTCCCGAGAGAGTTGATGGAACTCATGCTGCGGAGGCCCGGCATTGATGTAAATTGCTTTTCAAGCGGGGTGGCTACGGACGCAGCCATTGTTGACGGACTTGCTCCGGGAAGTGTTGCCGTTACCTGAAGTGTAGGAAATTCTACAGCGGGAAGGTAACTGACAGGTAATTTAAAATAGCCGACAATTCCAAAAAAAACCATGGCAATGACCACAAGGACGGTCATAACCGGGCGTTTAATAAATAGTTCTGTTACATTCATAGCTACTCACCGGTTCCGGCAGTTTTGCCAGTCGAATTGTCAGTTGAGTTGCCCTTTGAGCTACCAGTCGAGTTTGTGTTTCCAGTGGAATTTGTACTGCCGTCTTTTACTTTGACGACAGCTCCGGGGAAAAGTCTCAGCTGACCATCAGTAATAATTGTCTGACCATCTTTAAGGCCGGACGTAACTATATCAAGTTTACCTGATCTGCGATTTATATCGACATGTTGCATTTCAACCGTTTTATTCTGGTGCATAATCCAGACAAACTTTCCGTTAGGTCCGTCGCATGTTGCTTGCATGGGGATTCGCACTACATTTTCTTCAAACAGTTTTAGCCTGATATCAACGTAGTTACCCGGCCAGAGTGTGCGTTTTTTGTTTGGAAAAGTTGCCTGCATCCAGACTGTTCCGGTCTTGGTATCAACGTTATTGTCGATGAATGTCAGTGAACCTTCGGCAGGGACAGGATTTCCTTCACTGATAGCCAGAACACTGAGTGTGCCGTTAGCAGCGTATTTTTGCACTTCTACCAAATATTTTTGAGGGAGGTAAAAGTTTACCGCTATAGGAAAAATCTGGTTGATGATGACAAGTTCATCTTTGTTTTCTTCAATGAGATTGCCGGCTGTGGGAAAGATGTATCCGGCAAGACCATTGATGGGAGATTTGATAAAACAGTAATTGAGATCGTTTTTAGCATTAACAAGTTTTGCTTCAGTCACAGCGATTGAATCACTGGCAGTTTTCATTTCTAAACGTTTCTGTTCGAAATCTTCGGAACTTACAACTTTACGCCTGACAAGGTCACGGTAGCGATCATAATCTCGTTTTGCTTGTTTATACTTTGTAATGTCAGAAGCACGCTCGGCTTTATATTGACGGATACTGGCTTCAAACTGAGTAGGGTCCATAGTGAACATTTGCTGACCGGCAGTAACAAAGTCTCCGTTTGCTATTGAGATCTTGCTCAAATAGCCGGTGATTCTGGAACGAACCGTGATAGTGTTGATAGCCTTAACAGTACCGATTGCAGTAAGGTAGTATGGAGTTGGTTTTTGTTCCGCATTAGCTATTGTAACTGGTGCAGGAGGGATTTCTCGTACTGTTTCTTTATTATTTCCACAGCCTTGTGCAACAAATCCTGTGCTGATTATCAAAGTTATATGTATAAAGTGTATAAATATATTTTTTAATTTTAATAAGTTGTTTGAAATCATAGGAATTTGCTCCTTGCGCATGGTATAATTTTCTTTTCTAGTACCCTAACTGATTAAAACTTAAATGACTATTTTTTTTAATTGCTCTCTAAAAGATAAATTTAAAAACGCTGATAAATTTATTTATATAATAACTTGATCAGAAGTTGTTTTGCATGCAAATACTAGCCGTAACTTTATTTAGAAAGTTATATAAACTTGTTCTTTTTAAAAAAAAACCAATAAAATAAAGATAAAATATATAATGCAATTAGAAAATATCACTAGAATTCAGTATGTTGACGGGGTGCGGTTTAGAAGGGGCGTAGTTGCAGCCGCAAGTCGTCTTATTGCGAATTCTCCGCATCTGGATGCAATCAATGTTTTTCCAGTTCCAGATGGTGATACCGGTGCGAATATGGCCGGAACTATGCGCAGTATTGTGCGTTCTTCTGGAGATTCTCTGGAGAAATCTCTTGAGAAGATGAGTGCCTTGATTGCTGAGTCTGCTCTGAATGGTGCAAAGGGTAATTCCGGAGCCATCTTGGCGCAATTTCTTTGTGGTTTTGCTGAAGGCGTGAAGGATATGCCGAGGCTTTCTCCTTCTGATTTTGCTCGGGTAGCATCTCTTGCCGCCCGTCGTTCCTGTGAGGCTATTTCTGATCCCAAAGATGGAACAATAATAAGTGTTATCAGGGATTGGGCTGCTCATCTTAGTTCTAAGAGTCATGAATATAAAGATTTTCATGAACTTCTTTCTGATTCATTGCATTATGCTCAGAAGTCAGTGAAAGCTACGACTGAAAAATTGGCTGAGCTTAAATCAGCTGGGGTTGTCGATGCCGGAGCGTTGGGTTTTGTGTACCTTCTTGAGGGAATTGTTGATTTTCTCGAAAATGGTAAAATTGAGAAAAGCGTTATTCCTGATTCAGCTCCATTATATAATGTAGAAGGCGTTCAAAGTAAGGTTGCTGTTGATAAGCTGGACTTCAGATATTGCACAGAATTTCTTCTTAAAGGGTCAGATATTGACAAAAGATCAGTACGTGATGCTATTTCCGGTATGGGTGACAGCCTTATTGTCGCAGGATTGCCGGATTGTGTAAAAATTCATATTCATACTAATGATCCTGATGCTGTAGAAGACATAGTTTCCGGCTTTGCAAGGGTGGATAAGCGTAAGGTTGACGATATGCTGGTTCAGCATAAACGTTTACTTGCAGATGCATGTAAAGTCGGAATTGTAACAGACAGCACTTGTGATATTCCGGCTGAGCTTATTGCTGAATATGATATCCGGGTAGCCCCGCTCAGGCTTACAATTGACGGTCAGGAGTATATTGATCACGTTACCCTGACTCCTGAAGATTTTTATAAAATGCTTCCCAAAGCGGAAAAAGCACTTACCTCGCAGCCTTCTCCCGGTGATATGAAAAGAGTTTATGCAAGAGCTTGTGCTGATTACGAAAATGTCGTTTCTTTACATGTTGCCAAGGTTTTAAGTGGAACTTACCAGAATGCGCTTACTGTCAGCAAAGATTATGAAAATGTGTCAGCTTTTGATGGCAAGCAATTGACTGTCGCTCTAGGGCTTTCTGTTTTAGAGGCTGCGCGTGCGGCTCAAAGAGGGGCATCTGTAGCTGAAGTTTCAAAAATAGCTAAAAAAGCCATTGATAATGTAAGAATTTTTGTCACTCTTGATACGCTTGATTATGCTGTCAGAGGCGGCAGGGTCAGCAAAGGTCAGGGATTGATTGCCAAGGCTTTAAATATTAAGCCTATTCTGGCTTTTGAAGGTGAAGGGCATCCTCGTACTGTTGCCAAATCTTTTGGTTATAAACGGCAGGAAGCTGCCTTAGTCAGGCTTGTTAGTGAAAATTTTTATGGCAAGAGTAATTTGCGTTACGCCATAGCCCATGCCGCCGCACCTGAAGTCGCCCGTAAGTTTGTTCGCATCATTAAACGGGAGTTCGGGGTTGATCCCGTCTTTATTACCGAAGCATCTCCTGTGCTCGGCCTGCACAGCGGTCCGGGTGCATGCGCGGTTGCATTGCTTGCTGACGATTAAAATCATGTCTTTCGTGCTGTGAAGTTTGCCTGTCTTCAGGCTGTTGTAAACTCAAAGTCCGAAACTTAGTTCGCAAATGCGTGCTTGAGTTTCGGACTTTTTTGTTTGTTACAAACTTGGTTAATGTCACTGTTAATGTATTAATAGTTATGGTGATTTGAGCTGCCTAAGTGTTTTTTTGTCTTAAATAACGCCTTAATTCCTAGTATTTGAAAAAAAAATTGAAATTTAGTTAAAAAATATGTGTCGTATTTTATTAAATTATCTTTTTTGTAGATTTCATAAAAGTCTATAAGTCTTATTGTTATACTTGTGATCACGTCAGTAACCGTTGTTGTATCCCATTAAATAAGAATATATTATTCTGAATTTAATAGGTCGTTTCAGATTTACTGCCCAAAAAGCAAGACCCTTAATTTGTTTATACATAAATGGAAAACAGAGCCATTTTCTTGACTTTTGTTCGTTTTGAGATATGACTATTGTTCTTTCTTGAATTCTGAAAGTTTGTATTTAGGATTCAAAAAAAGGTTGCTGAAATTAAAATACCTCTCTTTAAATAGTAGCCTGTCTTGAATTGATAACCAGTACGGACGTTGGAGTTAAGCTATATGCCGATGATTGAAATTAAGAATCTTCACAAATGGTATGGAGATTTTCACGTACTTAAAGGTATTAATGATCATGTAGATAAAGGTGAAGTACTTGTTATCTGCGGCCCTAGCGGGTCTGGGAAAAGTACATTCATCCGCTGTATAAACAGGCTGGAAGACTACCAGAAAGGTACCATCACCTTTGATGGAACAGACATTCTTGACAAGAGTGTCAATATTAACGAATTGCGTGCCGAAATAGGCATCGTTTTTCAGCAGTTTAATCTTTACCCCCACCTTACTGTTCTAAATAATGTAACTCTTGCTCCGCAGAAGGTGCGCAATACTCCGCGCGCCGAAGCAGAAGAAACAGCTCTTAAGTTGCTAGAAAGAGTAGGCATTCATGATCAGGCTCATAAATATCCAGCAGAATTGTCCGGCGGACAGCAACAGCGTGTCGCAATTGCAAGAGCTTTGGCAATGAAGCCTAAAGCTATGCTTTTTGATGAGCCTACATCTGCGCTTGACCCTGAGATGATCAACGAAGTTTTGAATGTTATGAAAGACCTTGCCCGTGAAGGAATGACCATGCTCTGCGTTACGCATGAGATGGGTTTTGCCCGCGAAGTGGCAGATCGAGTTATATTTATGGATGGTGGTGAAGTTATTGAGCAGGCTCCTCCCGAGGAGTTTTTCAAGAATCCGCGCCATGATAGGACTAAATTATTTTTGAAGGAGATATTGTAGCCGTTTACTTTGTCGACGGCATGGGGAAAACCTTAAAAAATGTTCTAGGAGGATCTATGAGAAGACTTTCAATCATGGTTGCCATGGTTTTGGCTATGGCTCTTTGCGCTTCTACCGCTTTTGCAGACAAATTGCAGGAAGTAAAAGACCGCGGAGTTCTTATCTGCGGTGTTAAAGATGCAGTTGTTCCTTTTGGTTACATTGATGAAACCACAAAGAAACTTGTCGGTATGGACATTGATGTTTGTAATTACATCGCAAAACAGCTTGGTGTGAAAACAGAGTTCAAACCAGTAACATCCTCTACACGTATTGCTATGCTTGCTCAGGGTTCAATTGACCTTGCTGCAGCTACAATGACTCATAAGATTGCTCGTGATGATACCATTGATTTCAGTATCACTTATTTCATGGATGGCCAGAAACTTCTCGTAAAGAAAGGTTCCGGCATCAAATCCGCAGCAGATCTTAAAGGTCAGAAAATCGGTACTGCGAAAGGTTCTACTTCCGAGCAGAACATCCTAGCAGCACAGCCTGATTGTAAAGTTCTTTCTTTTGAAGGTTACCCACAGGCTTTCCTTGCTCTCAAGCAGGGTAAAGTTAAAGCTGTAACTACTGATTCTACTATTCTTCTTGGCCTTAAAAACTCTGATCCTAATCCATCTAATTGGGAAATCGTTGGAGATTTCATTTCTCCAGAGCCTTATGGACTCGGTCTTCCTGAAAACGAATCTAACTTCCGTGACGCTGTAAACTTTGCTCTTATTGAAATGTGGAAGAGCGGCGATTATAAAAAAATCTACGACAGGTGGTTCGGTGCTGACACAAAATACGCACTGCCTTTGACTTGGCAGATGGAAATTTGGCCTTAGCCGGTTAGGTTACTAAGGTTGTATTGATTAGCAACGGAAGGGCTGTGCCTGTCACAGTCCTTCCGACAAACAACGGATAAACGCCTTGAATTATCAGTTTGATTGGAATCTAGTTTTAACCGGGCAATACGGGCAGTGGATTCTTGATGGAGTCAAAGTTACTCTTCAAATTTCTGCGGTATCCATTGGTTTTACACTGATTCTCGGTACCATTATTGCTGTAATGCGCATGTCAAAGTTTAAACCTTTTGAATGGTTTAGCTTTGCTTTTGTTGAATTTTTCAGAAACACACCTCTACTGATTCAAATATTTTTCTGGTATTTCGGATCATATGCCATACTGCCGGATTCGTGGAATACGTGGTTGTATGATCATGATTTTGAATTTGCGGCAGGGGTAATCTCTCTTACTTTTTATACATCCGCATTTATTGCCGAAGAAATCAGAGCTGGAATTAATTCAATTCCTAAAAATCAGCTTGAAGCTTCCCGTGCAACAGGCCTTTCTTTTATGCAGGCCTACAGGTTTGTAATTCTTCCACAAGCGTTCAGGATTATTATACCTCCGCTTATTTCACAGTCTCTCAACCTGATTAAAAACTCTTCTCTGGTAATGACCATCGGGGTTATGGATCTTACCTACATGGCTCGTCAGGTCGAATCTTATACATTCCATGGATTCGAGGCGTTCACGGTAGCGACTTTGATCTATTTGGTTATTTCGCTGATCGTGTCGTTCTCAATTAATATGTACAATAAGCATTATCTGATTCAAATTAAATATTAGGGGTGGCCTCTGTGCAATGGGATGTAGTTTGGAACAATTTTGATTATTTTCTTTGGGGCGCATTTCCCAACGGACCTCTTGGCGGTTTGGCTGTCAGTATTCTCTTGGCTGTGCTCGGGATTTTCGGTGCATTCTGGATAGGACTTGCCGCTGGCTTGATGCGACTTTCCAGAAATAAGCTGGTTAAAATTACTTCGGTTATCTATATTGAAGTTATCCGCGGTGTGCCCTTGCTTATGCTTATTTTTTGGTTCTACTTTCTTGCTCCTGTTGTTCTAGGTACATCTTTGCCGGAATTTCACTGTGCACTCATTGCATTTATAGTTTTTACCGGTGCATATATTGCAGAAATTGTTAAAGCTGGAGTTGTCGCTCTGCCTAGCGGCCAGATGGAAGCTGCGCGTGGAACCGGACTTTCTCATTATCAGGCTATGCGGTTCGTCATTCTTCCGCAGGCTCTTAGAAATATGATTCCGTCGTTTGTTAATCAGTTTGTTTCACTTACAAAAGATACTTCACTTGCATATATTATCGGAGTTAATGAGCTTACCCGTACGGCTACTCAGGTAAATAACAGGACGTTATCTGCTCCGACAGAAATTTTTATTACTATCGCAGTACTTTATTTTATTGTTTGTTATGTTCTAACTTACACCAGCCGCAGGATGGAAAAACATCTGGCTCGTTATCAGGCCCGTGACCGGTAGTCCTTTTAATTGGGTTTTTATTTAAGCTTATTATAGGCCCCGAGTTTTCGGGGCTTTTTTTGTTTTCTTTTGACCCTTTGCCCTTATTAACTTAATATTTATTTGCTGGTAAATTTGTGCTGTTATTACAATTTTAATGAATGTTTTTATTTCCATGAAGACTATTGAATAATTTAAGGATGTTGCTTTTTTCCCTTTAAAAATTTGGGAGGCAGAAATGGATGTTATTAAAAATTTAGCTTCTTATGTTGATCATACCCTTTTAGATATTTCCGCCGGTCCGGTGGATATTGAACAACTTTGCAGGGAGGCTGTTGAATACGGATTTGCTTCTGTCTGTATCCATCCCTGGCATGTTGCTCAGGCTTCAGAACTTTTGCGGTTTGAAAAGCCGAAGGTCTGTTCCGTAATCGGATTTCCATCAGGGGCCACACTTACTGAGGTTAAGATGATTGAAGCGATGCGGACTGTCGAGAAGGGCGCGCAGGAACTCGACATGGTCGTAAATGTGGGAGCCTTGAAAGCAGGGGATATTAATACTTTTTTAAAAGATATTTTCATGACAGTTGAAGGAGCTGGCGGTGTTCCCGTCAAAGCTATTATTGAAACAGGTCTTCTTGATGACGATCAGAAAAAACAGGCTTGCGCGCTGGCTGTTAAGGCCGGAGCTTCTTTTGTTAAAACCTGTACAGGATTTAATTGCGGTTCTGCCACAGTCGAGGATATTAAACTTATGCGTGCCAGCGTTGGAAAGTCGGTCGGAGTGAAAGCCAGTGGCGGAATTAAAACTTATGATCATGCTTGCGAACTTGTTGCGGCCGGAGCCACTCGTTTAGGTACATCTTCTTCCATAAAAATTATTCAGGAGGCCATTGGTGGCTGATAAAGTTAAGCTTCTTGCTGTCGCTAAACCTAGAGATATTGAAACAAAATCCTTTGAAATAATTGACTCTGAAGTTCCTGAACCTAGAAAATTTCAAGGGATAGAATGGCAAATAGTAAGAAGAATGATTCATACAACTGCCGATTTTGAATTTATTGATCTTGTTCGTTTTCATCCAGAGGCTGTTGCCAGCGGTTTGAATGCACTAAGAAAAGGGTGCACAATTGTAACTGATACCGAGATGGCCCGGTGTGGAATTCCTGTGCGAAGAATGAATCCACTCGGGTGTGAAGTCCGGTGTTTGATCAATGATCCTGAAGTAATTGCTTCCGCAAAACAAAACTCAACGACCAGAGCCCATGCCGCTCTTGAACTTGCGGCAAATAAACTTAAGCCGGCTATCCATGTTATAGGGAATGCTCCTACAGCATTGATTCGGCTTGTTCGTCTTATTGAAGCAGGCAAAATGGATATTCCTGCTTTGGTTGTAGGCATGCCTGTAGGGTTTGTTAATGCGGCTGAATCAAAAGCCCTGCTTATGGATTGCGATTCGTTACCATATATTACAATTTCAGGAAGAAAGGGTGGTTCTGCTCTTGCCGCTTGTGTCATTAATGCTCTGGCGGAAGTTGTTTTATCCGAAAAAAAATTGTCCTCGGATTGCAGTTGAGTCGTAAGTATAATTAATTTTTATTATAATATATTCCAGTCCTTCCAGCGTAGTACATTTTTTATCGGAATTGAATCATCAACTGTTGCTGATGCTCTGACAATTTTCGGTTTATTGGTATTAAATTGTCTGCGCTGTAGAAGAAATAAGTTTGTCCTTGTGATTTAGACATGTGGTGAGTAATTTAGTTATTTTGTAATAACATTTAGTATTTTTGGTTTGGTGCAATAAAATATGTCTGGGCATAATCCTTCTTCAATAAAATCATTCTTCCGTTTAAATACAGGTGAGAGATCAATTTCTCGAGATCTTTCAGCATGTCTTGTTTTTGCTCTTGCCGTAATTATCGGAATTGTAACTGCTTATGAGTATTTTGGACGTTCCAAAATGCTTCATCAGGAGATAGAGGATAAAGCGGATACATATATAGAGCAATTAACCAAGTCAGTAACCTTTCCGATTTGGAACTTTGACATGGTTTCTTTGAAGCATGTTTGCAGTGCCTATACCCAGAATGATCAGTTCGCCAAATTTAAAATTATTGATGCAAACGGTGATGTTCTTTTTAATTTTGTGAGAGCGGGTGAGGATAATGATGACCCTATAATCAGATCTCGCGACTTATACATTGGAAAAGAAAGGATTGGATCACTTAGTTTTGAGCTTTCAAACAAAGCATATCTTCGAAATCTTGACTGGATTCTTTTTGTTTCAAGCTTGACCTTTTTAACTTCTGTTGCGGTCATTTATATTATTACCGGGATCTTGCTGGATTATTTTATTCGAAAACCCATGAGCAGGCTGCGAAAAGGGCTTGATAAAGTAGCTATGGGAGATTTTTCGTATAGATTTGAAGAGATACCATATGCGGAACTTCTTGCGATTGGTTCCCGTTTTAATCGTATGACTGAAGAGATTGCCAGTCGCGAAATGCGGTTGGAAGAAGTTAATAAAAAATTAAAAGGTGAAGTTTTTAAAAGGGAAAAGGCTGCTGAATCTCTTATAAAAAGCGAGAAACGCTACAGAGCTTTGGTTGAAACCACCTCCGAAGGTTTCTTGATGGTCGACGATAATCAAATTTTACTTGATGTGAATCCGGCTTTTTGTCGTATGGTAGGTCTCCCCCGTGAGGAAGTATTGGGAGAAAAACTTTCGAGCGTATTGGGTTCTGCTGCCTCGGAGAGGCTTGATGATAAAAAAATCGGGGATCATCGTTTTGAAGTCAGCTTTCGCAATCAGGAAGGCCGCGATTTAGATATTTATGTCCATGCAACTAATTTGTATGAAAATGGTTTTACTCATTTTCTATTTGCTTTTGTCACAGATATTTCGAATCACAAATTACTTGAAAAGGCTTTAAGAGCCTCTGAAGAAGAGTACCGGACTATCGCGGATTATACTTTTGATTGGGAAATGTGGATAGGAACGAGCGGTGATCTTAAATATGTAAGCCCCTCGTGTGAAAGGATTTCCGGTTATCCAAAAGGGTATTTTATGGAAGGTCCGGGGCGGGTGGAAAATCTGCTCCATAAAAATGATAGAGAATTTTGGCAAAATGCTCTGTCTGGAAAATTTCTTTCCGCAGACGGAACCGATCTGAGACTTTTTCGCAAAGATGGTTTGATGCGTTGGGTTTCATTGACTGGTCATAAAGTTTTTGCTGAAGACGCTACTCCGCTTGGAGTCAGGGTTTCTCTTCGTGATATTACAAAGCGTAAATTCATGGAAAAACAGCTTCAATACGAGGCTCTCCATGATCCGTTGACCGGACTTGCCAATAGAACTTTATGCTGTGACAGAATAATGAAGTCTCTCGAGCGTTCACGAAGGCGCAATAATTATTACTATGCTGTTGTTTTTATGGATTTGGATCGGTTTAAGGTCATTAATGACAGTCTTGGGCATAATATCGGAGACAAACTTTTAGTGAAAGTTTCCAAAAGATTACTGCAAGCTGTCAGGGATCTGGATACTGTTTCCCGTTTTGGGGGGGATGAATTTATTGTTGTTCTTGAAGAACTGACCAAGCCGCGTGAAGCTATTCGTATTGTTAGCCGCATAAAAGAAAGCCTCAGTACTCCGATGCTGATTGACGGTCATAAGATAAGCGTTGCGGCTAGTTACGGAATTATACTCAGCCCCACAACATACGAAAAGCCGGAAGAATTAATTCAAAACGCTAATGTCGCCATGCATCAGGCTAAAGAAGCCGGCCGTGATAAGATGAAAGTTTTTAATAGGCGGATGCTTGATAAGGCGATGCAGGCAATGAAGCTGGAAAGCGATCTTCGCGCCGGCATATTGAATGATGAGCTGTATCTCGATTATCAGCCGATTTATTGTCTTGAAAGTAAAGAAGTTGTTGGCTTTGAAGCGTTAATTCGTTGGAATCATCCTGAGCGCGGTCTTGTTATGCCCGGGGAATTTATTCCTATGGCCGAAGAATCAGGTTTGATTTTTGAGTTGGGAAGGTGGGTTATAACCCAGGCTTGCCGCGAAGTTAAGAGCTGGCTTAATAAGTATGAAAGCGCGACAAATATGGTTGTCTCTATTAATATTTCAGGTCGTCAATTTTCGCAGCCGAATCTTGTTGATAATATTCTTTCAACACTCGTAGAGTATCATTTACCTCCTAAAAATTTAAAAATTGAGATCACAGAAACCGCAATCATGGAACGTGCTAATCAGGCCGTAGAGATGCTCACCAAGCTTCAAAAAGCGGGGGTTTTAGTTTCGATAGACGATTTTGGAACTGGATATTCTTCCATGAGCAACTTGCAGGAATTCCCTCTCGATCAACTTAAAATAGATATCAGTTTTGTCAGAAGGCTGGCAGAATCTCCTGAAAATGTGGAGATTGTTAAAGCGATAATTAATTTGGCGCATAATTTGGGCCTTTATGTTGTGGCAGAAGGGGTAGAAACAGAACAGCAAGAAACTCTTCTGAGAAATATGGGCTGTGAATTCGGTCAGGGATTTTTATTTTCAAAACCTATGAAGCTAGCGAAGGTTGAATCTTTTTTGAACGGGGATATTTCTTTATGTTTATAAATAATAATTATTATAGGTAGTTTAGATTGTCCGCGCGTTTTGCGTTATTTGATGAATTTGCTGAGTTAAAATCTTTGCTCGAAGCTTGCAATGAAAGGCATTACAGGTTGTAAGCAGTATTTGTGGATATTATAATGTTTTTATTTTAAAAAGAGCCAATATTCTAAATGGCTCTTTTTTTGTTTTTTTAAGGTGATTGAGTAATCAGTATGACGGTGTTGCAGTCTTTTATGTTATCAAAAGTAAAATTTAGAGTTAATGTATTGTCTTGGCAGTTAAGATACTTTAAAAATGTAATATTGCACAAAAAGTATCGATTACTGTTGCATGTGCGGTTCTGGCGTGCTAGGGCCGAATTAACATTCTGAATTTAGGTCTTTTTCAGGATGAAGTTTGTAGAGGCGCGTTTGTCTCCCGTGAGAGAGGAGACTTATGGAAAAATTACCCCAAACCTGGATCAGGTTATGAGTGTCAAACGCAAGGGACAAAGCAAGGTTACGATTTTTCCGGACTGGTGCAAAGGCTGCGGCATTTGCGCTGCCTTTTGTCCGGCGAAGGTCATGGAACTGAATGATCAAGGCAAAGCGGTCGTGATCAGAGAGGAAGAATGTATTAATTGCGGATTTTGTGAGCTTCATTGCCCGGATTTCGCAATTATGGTTCAGCCTAAAGTGGATGATGAAATTCCGGCGGCATGCAGAGCTCTGCTGAAGAAGGCTGCAGGGCCGGATGCCGGAAAAGATGAAGAATCCATTAAGGAAAAGGGATAAGGTGTAATCCATGGCCAGACCCAAGAAGAAACATAATAAAGAAATTTTTGCCCTTGGCAATGAGGCTGTTGTTGAAGGTGCCCTTTTGGCTGGATGTAATTTTTATGCCGGTTATCCCATTACTCCTTCATCGGAAATAATGGAGATAATGGCTCAAAGATTGCCGACTATACCAAATGGCGCTTTTGTCCAAATGGAAGATGAAATCGGAGGGCTTGGTGCTATTATCGGCGCTTCGCTAGCCGGACGTAAAGCTTTGACAGCTACTTCCGGTCCTGGTTTTTCTCTTATGCAGGAAAACTTAGGTTATGGTTGCATAACAGAAACTCCTCTTGTCATCGTTAATGTCATGCGCGGTGGTCCAAGTACGGGTCTTCCTACGTCACCCGCTCAGGGCGATGTTCAGCAGGCCAGATGGGGAACACACGGCGATCATTCAATCATTGTCCTTTCAGCTTCAAATGTTCAGGAATGTTTGGAGATGACAATTGAAGCGTTTAACCTCGCTGAAAAGTATCGTACTCCGGTAATTCTTCTTATTGATGAGATTACTGCTCATACACGCGAAAAGATAATAATTCCCAACGAAGATGAGTATGAAGTTTTCAATCGTACTCTTCCGACTATGCCTCCGGAATGGTATAAACCTTACGAAGAAACGGTCAGGGGAGTTCCTCCTATGCCCGCAATCGGTTCGGGGTATAGGTTTCATGTCACGGGGCTTACCCATGATGTGAACGGTTTTCCTACTTCCCGTCCTGATGAAGTTCGTGAACTTAACGAACGTTTATTCCGTAAAATAGACCAATTTCTGCCTGATATCCAACTTGTTGATGAAATTGATACTGAAGATGCGGAAGTTGCAGTCATCGCATACGGAACAGTCGCTCGTTCAGCAGAACTTGCAGTTAAGCAGGCTCGTGCCCTTGGTGTGAAAGCCGGATTGCTGAAACTCAAAACTCTGTTCCCGTATCCGCGTAAGGCAACTGAAAAGCTTATGTACAGAGCCAAGACGATTATTGTTCCTGAAATGAATATGGGACAGATATCAAGAGAAGTGAAAAGAGTTAATAATGGTCAGGTGAGCGTACGGACTATTAATAAAGTTGACGGGCAGATCATAACTCCCGCCGAAATCCTCAAAGTCTTAACACGGGTATAGCCATGGCAGATATAAAAGGAACACAACTTATTCACGAGTATCTGAGGCATAACAAAAAGTTTCCGCATGTTTTTTGCGCCGGTTGCGGACATGGAATTGTGCTTGGTTCGTTAATCAGAAGTATTCATGGACTGGGGCTTGCAAAGGATAACGTTTGTATCGTTGCCGGAATCGGATGTTCCGGACGACTTGCAGCCTATGTTGATTTTAACACAGTTCATACCACTCACGGCAGAGCGCTTACTTTTGCTACCGGAATTAAGATGGCAAGGCCGAATATGCACGTGATTGTGGTCATGGGTGACGGTGATTCAATGGCTATCGGCGGTAATCATCTTATTCATGCTGCACGTAGAAATATCGGGGTTACTGCATTAATTCTTAATAATAATATATACGGAATGACTGGGGGACAGTGTTCTCCGACTACTCCTTCCGGTTCATATTCAATGACGACCCCTATGGGACAAATGGAGCAGAGCTTTGACTGTGTTGAGCTTTGTACTGCCGCTGGCGCTAATTATGTTGCCAGAGGAAGTGTTTTCCATGTCAACAAGCTCGATTCTATGATTATGGAAGGTATTACCAACCCCGGATTCGGTGTTGTTGAAATCTTGTCTCCTTGTTTTACCCAGTACGGGCGTAAGAATAAGTTTAAGTCTCCTGTAGATATGTACCATGCTCTTAAGACTAACGTTATATCGCATGAGCGTTACAACGCGATTCCTGAAGCAGAGCGCGGTGAGAAAATTCCTTCTGGTGTTTTTGTTAAAAAAGATAAACCTGGTCTGGAAGAAAAATTCTATGAAATGGCTGCACGATGTCAGGGGGGCGAGTAATGAAAAATCAACATTTAGAACGATTTGAAATTCGTCTTTCCGGTCTTGGCGGTCAGGGAATTCTTACTCTCGGTAAGGTTATGGGGTCCGGTTTGGCTCTCGGGCAAGGGTACAATGTTACTCAGACTCAGAGTTATGGGCCTGAAGCTCGTGGCGGCGCAAGTCGTTCAGACTTGGTCATAAGTTCCGAAAAGATAAGCTATCCAAAGGCGGAATCTGTTGATCTGCTTATCGCTCTCAGTCAGGAAGCGTGTAATATGTATTACCGCAACTTAAAGCCCGGCGGGCTTTTAATGATTGAAAGTGATCTGGTAAAGCAGCCACCTGTAAATATGTTTATAGGGCTTCCATTTACTTATCTTGCCAAAGAGAAAATTGGTCTTGTCCAAACCATGAACACGATTGTTCTTGGAGCAGCAGCCTTTCTTCTTCCTTTTGCAGAGCAAAGGGTAATCCGTAAAAATCTCGAAGAGATTCTTCCGGCTAAGATTGTAGCGATTAATGTGAAAGCTTTTAATCTTGGATACAAAGAGGCTAAGAAAAACTTTGGTGATCCGGAAACGCTTTGGAAGAAAAACAGCGTTGTTGTTGAAGAAGACGATGAAGATTCAATTTAGCAATTAGTTAACTTGTCTAATAGAGGTCTTTCAATCATTTTTGATTGGAAGGCCTTTTTTTGTGAGTGGAGTTTGTTTGTTCAGCACGATCAGTTTGCGGAATAATTATATCATAATTGAAAAAAGAATCTGAAATTTTGTTGAATTCTTCAACTTCTTCATACTGGTTTTCTGTAAGATTTTTCAAATCCCAATTATCGCAAAGTTGCTGAGGTTCGCGTGCTCTGTTTCGCGTTTTAATAACGATGATACTGCGCTCACCTGTTGTTATAAAACTGGTGCGAACCAGATGGCAGTCAACATGGGCGGTAAGGCATTTTACCTGTTCCGAATCACTGAAACAGTTTCCAGTAGAAACTGCATTCCACTCTCCTATTTCAGGAATTTGCACTTCGGATTTTCGATTGAGAAGAACTTTAACTTCAGCAGTCCCATTACCATTTTCAAAAAAGTATGTCCTTTGAGTAATGGAAAGAAATCGGCGGGTTGTGCTGCCGTCATAATTTAGAGAGGGGGTAACCGATAAAGTTTTATCCGTTGTAATATATTCTGAATCAAAAGGAATAATAAAGGGCTGTTCCGGATCATTTTTTCCAGAACAGCCCCCGATTGCAATCAAAAACAGCACGCTTAAGATAGCGGTAACGAAAGGCATTTTTATTGCCTGTCTGCTGAGTGTTATCACCATCATTTATTTATTCTTTTTAGCACCGGTGTATTTTTTTACATCAATATTATATTTTTTAACTTTATAGTTAACGATTCTATAGCTGACTCTGAGATCTCTTGCAGCTTGAAGCATGTTTCCACGTGCTTTTTTCAGAGAATCTACAAGAAGCTCCTGCTCGAATTTAGCGACAGCTTCACCGAAAGATAAGGAAGTATCTGTTGCGGTACTCTCAGCTGTCTGCAAAGTCGGCGGAAGGTGATAAGTGCGTATTACTTCTTCTTCACAAATCAGCACCGCCCGTTCGAGACAATTTTTCAGTTCACGAACGTTTCCAGGCCAGTGGTATTGAGTAAAAAGATCAATGGCCGGACTTGAAATTCTTTTAATGTTTTTATCGTATTCTTTTGAAAATATTTCTAAAAACTGTTCAGCAAGAGGTAGAATATCTTCACGTCTTTCACGAAGTGCAGGTATAAATATGGGGAAAACATTTACTCGGTAGAATAAATCTTCTCTGAATCTGCCTTCTTTCAGTAGTTTTTCAAGAGGTTGATGAGTCGCACATATCAGGCGAACATCAACTGTGATGGGGTGTTCGGAGCCTACTCTTTGAATTTCTTTTTCTTGAATAGCTCTAAGCACTTTGGCCTGAGCATCTAAGGAAAGTTCTCCGATTTCATCAAGGAACAAGGTGCCGTTGTTTGCAACTTCAAACAGACCGCGTTTGTTTTGATATGCTCCGGTAAACGCACCTTTCTGGTGTCCAAAAAGTTCACTTTCAACAAGTTCTGCGGGGAGAGCCGCGCAGTTCAGTTTTACAAGAGGCTTGTCTCTACGGGGGCTGCATGCGTGGATAGCTTCGGCCAGCAGTTCTTTACCTGTGCCGGATTCTCCGCGTAAAAGAGCTGTTGCTCTGCTGGGGCCAACCTGACGGGCCTGCCGTAAAACTTGTTTGATGCTTTTTGAAGTTGCAACAAAGTTAGCAGGAGGCGGGACTTCCTGACCACCGAGCAAGGGGCCCTGACTCAACATTTGAGCCTGAAGAGCCATTTCTTCCTGAAGACGTGAAACCTGATTTGAAATCAGAGCAGCTACAACTTCGAGAAATTGTTTGTGCTCTAAAAGGTTATCCATAGGAAGTATCGGTGAATCTACACTGATAGTTCCAAGTACGTTATGATCTTCTTTAGAATTTCCTTTTTTAATGGGAACGCAGATAAAAGAAAGAGATTTAAGCTCTTCGTCTGATCTTCCGAAGGCTTTGTTCAGAAAGTCGGTGTTCTCGGACATTCTGGGAATTACGACAGCTTGTCCTGTTTCGTAAACCCTTCCAACTACTCCCTTGCCTGGAGAATAAGTAACGTGGTCAATTTTGGCCGGACTGTGAGTTATCGACAGTTTCAGTTTTTCAGATTTCGGGTCCATGATGGCCAGAAATGCACGCTGGAAGTGGAGGTCTTTGGCTAGAATTTTTAGAATTGAGTTAAGGCTCAGCTCCAGATCATTTTGCGGAGCTATAGAATCGAGAATTTCATTCAGGGTAGTTAAGTAAATATTTTCCACTTTTTCCGGCTGTCCATTAATACTCATGTTTTATACTCGTGCCGTCCAGGCTGTCTTTGTTTTCAGCTTTTTCGAATCTGATCGGTCCTGAAAAAGGGTGATGATTCGCGGTTTCGGCCTAAATTTCAGTTGTCTTTAATCCGTAAAAAGTCGACAGCCGCAACTTGGGTCGCGGCTGTCGAAATGTTAATCATCAGGATACAGCTTCCACCCCTAATTGAAGGGCTTTGATGTTGATATCCGCTATTTTGGGCTTCATGACAGATTTGATCGTTACTGCCAATTCTTCCGGTTTCAGGGGAATTAAGCCTGTCGCGCAGAGAGCTCCGAGTAGAGCTATGTTTCCGCTTTGGACCGCTCCGGCTTTAAGACCTAAGCTCTGGCAAGGGATGAAGTATGCTTTGCTTGCGCAACTGTTAACTTTTTCCTTGATGTAGTCTAAAGGAGTTTCTTCGGCTTTACCTGTTGAAACACTCAGTGGATGGATATCTTCAGTACTTGAAAGAATAACGCCACCGGGTTTCAGGTAGGGAAGAGCTCGAAGGGTTTCAAGCGGTTCGAAACCGAGAATGATGTCGGCTTCACCATGTGCTATTTTCGGAGAAGACATTCCCAGAAGAATTGCTGATTCAACAACTCCGCCTCGTTGTGCCATTCCGTGAATTTCTCCTGCAGTGACATCTGTTCCATTATCAAGGATTGCCTGTGCAAGAAGATTCGTGGCTGTCAGGGTTCCCTGTCCGCCTACTCCAGTCATGAATATACGCAACCTAGTACTCATTAGCTGTTCCTCTTTCTGGCTTTTATGTCTTTAGTCATTTGCAGACAAAGCATACAGCCAGAGCAAAGAGTTTCATTAATACTGACTCCGTCTTTGCCTTTTTCAAATGCAGGACATGCAATTGCTTCCATACAGCTGATTACTTCGTCACTTTGGTTGGCAACATAAGCAGTCTGAGTCGGCTTTTTACCCAAAGCTCTTTTAGCAAAGAGCGGACATGGATCTTTTGCGATCAGAACTCTTACGCCTTGCAGATCTTTAAGCTCTTCAAGAGCCTTGAAAGTAGCTTTCTGGTTAAGCGGGCTGACAGTACGGATTTCGTTTACGCCGCATCCTTTAACGATTGCTTCAATACTGATCTGAGCTGGATTAGAGCCGAGAAGTGTTGTTTCAACGCCGGGATTAGGCTGATGTCCGGTCATGGCAGTTGTGCTGTTATCAAGAATAACCAGTAATATATTGTGCTGATTGAATACTGCATTCACCAGTCCGGTAATTCCGGAATGGAAGAATGTTGAGTCTCCGATGAATCCTACTACAGTCTGACCGGAAGCGCGGGCAACGCCGGATCCGGCAGAGATAGATGATCCCATGCAAAGCAGAAAGTCTGCTGCATTAAGTGGAGGCAGAATTCCGAGTGTGTAACACCCGATGTCAGATGAACAGATTGCTTCAGGTCCGAACACTTTTTTAGCGGCATAATATGTCGCACGGTGAGGACATCCGGCACAAAGGTTCGGAGGTCTTACAGGAAGACCTTCTTCTGCTGCACAAAAATCTATTTTCTCAGGTGTAAGCCCAAGAACTTCGTGAATTATTGCAGAAACGTTACCAGTGGAGTATTCTCCATTCAGTGGTAAGTTTGCATTTTCTTTACCGATAATTTCTATAGAAATAGAGTGCTTCTGAGCTAGAACTCTAAATTCATTTTCAAGGAAAGGCTCAAGCTCTTCAAGAATGATTACCTTGTCCACAGATGACATGAAGTCCGTAACAAGCTTTTCAGGAAGAGGAAAAGTAAATCCTAATTCGAGTAATTTGAACTTATCTGCTAGGCCGGAATCAATAAGAGCATCATTAATATAAGCTCTGCAAATACCCGAAGCAACAATACCTATTTTTCCGTTACCGGAAACTTTGTTGTACACGGATTTTTCTGCCAATTCGCGTAATTCTTCAAGCTTTTTAAGCAGCGCGACATGCATCGGGCGGGCAAAAGCCGGAATAGGTACGTACTTGGAAGGATTCCTTTTAAAACCTTCAGGAGCAGCCAGTTTGGCGATTGGGCCATATTCAACTGGACCGCGCAAGTGGTTTACTCTGGTTGTTGTTCTAAGCAGAACCGGAGAAGATGTTTCGCGTGACATATTAAGAGCGTCACGAGTCATATCTTTTGCTTCCTGCGCAGTAGAAGGCTCAAAGCAAGCCATGCCGGCAAGACGCGCGTAGTAGCGGTTGTCCTGCTCGTTTTGACTTGAATGACAGCCCGGATCGTCTGCGGAAAGCAGCACCATACCGCCGGGTGTACCAACATATGCGAGTGTCATAAGCGGATCAGCCGCTACGTTTACACCTACATGTTTCATGGTTGTCAGAGTCATTGCTCCGGCAAGAGCTGCTCCGCCACCAACTTCAAGGGCAACTTTTTCATTTACTGAATATTCAAATGAAAAGTCGCCTTCGCTGGACAGGCGGAAGAAAGTATCGGGTACTTCTGATGACGGGGTACCCGGATAACAGGTAACCATTTGTATTCCGGCTTCAATACATCCTCTGACAATAGCTTCATTGCCTAGCAGGAGTTTTTTTTGGCCGGGATTATCGGCGAGAAGTGGATGAGCCATAAATGCGCTCCTATCTTAATTAAAGCTTAGTCTTAAGCTCTACGATTTTGCTCTCAAAGTAGAGCCTCTGTGAGGGATTGTTGTTAAGCAGTCCCTGATATGCCTGAATTGCAAGCTGAATATTGCCTGATTTCTCAGCGGCTTCAGCGAGTAATCTGTCAATTGTGCTTGTGAAGTTGTCACCGGTTTTGTTTTTGAGTGCCTGTAGAATTTTGACAGCTTCTTCAGGTTTGTCAGAAAGGATCAGGCATTTTGCCTGTCCGAGAGATGCAACGGGAGCCATTGCTTCATTGCTTTTTGCAATTTCTGCCCAGACGGCTTCTGCTTTCATGAACTTAGAATCGTCCATCCATGCTTTGGCGAGAGCCAGTTCAACAGCCGGTTTCATATCAGAAGGAGCGGTTGGCAAAAATGCTGCAAGTTCTTCAGCCTTTTTTGTTCCGCTATATTTGATAAGAATGGTTCCGAGTTCACTTTGAGCTTTTACCTGTTTTTGCTGCTGCATGTACTGGTAGCCGGAAAATCCTGCTGCTAGAACAAGAATTACTGCAATCCCGATGGCAATAGCCTTTCCGTTTCTAAGAAGAAAATCGAGAAGAGGGTGGATGCTTTCGGGTGCGGTTGCCTGCACCTCGTCAATAAGGTCGTGTGTGGTCTGTTTGTTATCTTCCATATTAAAGAAGAGCCTCCGGGATATTGATGGATTTTGCACAAAGTTAAGTGCGCTTTATAAAGTAGTCTGACAAAAAGGTCAAAACTGAATTTTCAAGTTAAGAGTCCGTAACATCAGGTAAAATATGAAAGTGCCTGAAAAAGATTACAAAAATAGTAAAAAAAAATTACTATGTTTTTCAGTTATACACCGAAAAATGCTCCTCATTGGTAATTGGTAGTTGACTTTTTTGCAATATCCTTAGTAGCCCAAATTGATCGATAGGTGGAAAATAAGTAATTTCAGTTAATATATCTTGTTTCAAGGTGGTCTATAATGAATTTTGCAGAAGCAATGAAAGACGTAGCCCGTAAGGCTAAAAAAGCAGCACGTAAAATTTCGTGCGCAGACGGTTCCGTTAGAAATGGAGCTATTTTGAAGTTGGCATCTTTGCTCGAAAAGGAGCAGGAATTTATCTTTGCTGAAAACCGTAAAGACCTTGATGCCGCAAAAGCACGCGGGCTTGATAACGCACGCATGCAGCGCCTCGAAATTTCTCCGGCAGTTTTGAATTACATGATTCAGGGTTGTAATGAAGTTGCCGCGCAAACTGATCCTGTTGGCGAAATTGAAAAAATGGAACGGCGTCCAAGTGGAGTGCTTGTCGGAAAAATGCGCATCCCTCTCGGCGTTATCATGATGATTTTCGAATCCCGTCCTAATGTGACTGTTGATGCCGCTGTGCTGTGTTTGAAAGCTGGTAATTCAATTATTCTGCGAGGCGGTTCGGAAGCTATTCATTCTAATTTAGCGCTGGCTTCGCTTATTCATAAAGCTCTTGAAAGTCAGAATCTGCCTGCGGATGCGGCTCAGGTTGTGGCTGTTACTGACCGCGAAGCTGTCAGCGAACTGCTGAAACTCGATGAGTATATTGATGTTGTCATTCCCCGCGGCGGAGAAGGGCTGATTCGTGCTGTCGTTCAGCAGGCTACTATGCCTGTTCTCAAACATTATAAGGGCGTATGTCATATTTTTGTTGATAAGTTTGCGGACATTGCAAAGTCAGTTGATATCGTCAAAAATTCTAAAACCCAGAAACCCGGTGTTTGTAATGCTCTTGAGGGTGTTCTGGTTCATGAGGATATTGCTGAAGACTTTTTGCCTGCAATGGCGACAATTCTCGGTGCATGCGGAGTTCAGTTCAGAGCGTGCCCGCGTTCAATGTCTTTGCTTGGAAATACAGCGATCGCTGCAACTATCGATGATTTCGGGTATGAATTTCTGGATTTAATTCTGACTGTGAAAGTTGTTTCAAGTCAGGATGACGCTCAGGATTATATAGCTCGATACGGTTCAAATCATACCGAAGTGATTCTTACAAAAGATCACGATCGTGCCATGCGTTTTGTACGTGAAGTTGATGCTTCAATGGTCGGGGTTAATTGTTCCACCAGATTTAATGACGGCGGACAGTTGGGACTCGGCGCGGAAATAGGAATATCTACCTCAAAGCTTCATTCGTACGGTCCCATGGGAGCTAAAGAGTTGACCAGTACAAAGTTTGTTTCGCTCGGTGAATGGAATATTCGTCTGTAAAACTGAGTGGTTAACCTAGCTCTGTATGTCTTTTATTGTTTGAAATATTAAATCCCGGTGAGACTTGTTTTAAGCGCTCGCCGGGAATTTTTTGAGGTTATATTTTATGAAAATAGGGTTGTTCGGCGGCAGTTTTAATCCTGTTCACAATACTCACATTGATGTTGCATCCGCAGTGATGAAGCGTCTTGGGCTTGATCAGGTGCTGTTTGTTCCGGCAGGGAATCCTTACCATAAAAAATGTGGAACCATGCTGCCTGCTGAGCTTCGATTTGAATTGATTCAGAGGGCTGTTGATGGTTTAGACAATTTTGATGTCTGTGATATAGATATGTCTTCGACCGGCCCCACATATACGGTACAGACACTTAAAGAAGCGTTAAAACGTTATCCAGAAGACGAGTTGTATTTCTTGATGGGGCAGGATGCCTTCAACTCTCTGCCCGGCTGGAAAGATTGGGAAAAGATTCCACTTCTCGCGAATATCGTCGCTGTCAGCCGGGGAAAATCTGATGCTGGTGAAATGACTTTACTTCTCAAAAAAATATTCACAGACATTGATAATACAGACACAAATGAGTGGAAATTAAAGGACGGAAAGTCTGTTTACATAATTGATGATTTTGATTTTAAAATCAGCTCTACATTTGTTCGCAAGGTATGGAGAGAGGGTGGTGATATCAGCCTATATGTTCCTGCCGCAGTTGCTGATTATGTCAAAGGTAAAGCGGATGAATTCAATAAGTATTGGGGTTTAGAAGAATATTCATAATGTTTTCAGGGCGGATTTTTTTTAAACATTCGCGGTTTTTGCTGCAATTGCTTTTTCCGTGAAGTGAGCAGGGACGGCAGTTAAGGTCCAACTCCAATATGCGGTCATATTTACCAGCCGGATAGAATCCCCAGACTTTAGAGGTCGGTCCGAACATTGCTATAACGGGAGTTCCCACACCGGCTGCAAGATGCATGGGGCCGGAATCACCAGTTACCAAAAATTTTGCTTCTTGTAGAATCGCTGAAGTTTGTCTCAGAGAAAGTCTGTTTGTGAAATTCCATTCAGATTTGCCGGCATTCAATATGTTTTCATCTTTGCCTACTACCGCCCATTGGATTCCCTTTTCATCAAGCTGTTTTATAAGCTCTCTCCAGTATTCGCGGGGCCATGCTTTGTCCGGGTGAGTGGCATATGGATGAAGTGCTATAAAATTTTTATTCAAATTTTCGCGTTTCATCATTGAAAGCGCGTTACACTTTTCAGATTTTGTAAGGTAAATGTGGGGCAGAAGTTCTTTTGCATCCGGTAGTTCTTTTTCAATTGCGGAGGTGTAGCGTACAGTTACAGGTTTATCTTCTAGAACTTTTTCGAGTTTGGATGAACGTGTAAGTTTAAACAATCTGCGCTCAAGGCTGAATTTTTTATAACGGGACACAGTGCCGCGCCAACGCATGGCAAGTATTCTGGATCTGAGCGTTGAGTGCAGGTCGATCAGTTCACAGCCTTCATATTTCAGCGCAAGTTCTCCAGCCTTGGTAATCCAAGCTGAATCTCCGAGATCATTTTTATCAAGTTTGATAATTTCAGTTATATGCGGGTTCTTTTCTAAGGGCGCGGCATATTGCTGTTTAGTTATTACGCTGAAAGTCCAGCCGTACTTCTCCGCCCAGAAATCTATAACTCCGGTTGTCAGGATTAGATCTCCAAGAGCGCTGAGTCTGAATATTATTTTGTGATTGTCTTTTAACGGGTGCATTATCGCGCTATTTTAATTGTGCAGAGCAAAAGGTCAATGTAAATTTTACCTTTCAATTTTAGCAGTATTGCTATTTGTCATGTCTTTTTCTGTGAAACAGCTTATAAAGTGTCATCTGTTTTTATTTTAAAGTCATAAATGAATCTTCATTTCGTACTGATTCGGGGACGGCTACCCTATTTCTGTTGCACGGGTAGTATCCTTCTGATAGTTATCTAGTTATACTTTTTTGCGAATCATCGCTTTGAGTAACTTTAACAAAAAAATTAATGCTGGAACTAATACTTGCCGTCGGGCTGGCTACTGTCATATCTGCCTACTGTTCAGTCAGTGAGGCTGTTTTTTATTCTTTTCCACAGAGTCGAATAGAAAAGTTGCGCAAGGAAGGTCATAAGGCAGGAATAATTCTGCATAACCTTCGCTTGAACGTGGAAAAGCCGATAACTGCTATACTTACACTTAATACTGTTGCCAATACCGCCGGAGCCTCGATTGCGGGAGCTGCGTGGAGCAACGTTTACGGGGTTGAAACTCTGCCGTGGTTTGCGCTGGTTTTTACCCTTATTATATTATTGTTTTCTGAAATACTTCCCAAAACACTAGGAATTGTCTACTGCCACACTTTGGGGACGGCTCTTGCCCGCCCGCTGGAGATTATGGTCTGGATTTTTTCTCCTGTTATTTGGGTATGCGGATTTCTTGCCCGTCTTGTAAGCAAGGGGGGGAAAGGACCTCAGGTTACGGAAGATGACATCAGAGCAATGGTCAGTTTGACTCGAAAATCCGGGGCGATTAAACCTTATGAAGCCCTCTCAATTGCTAACATCCTGTCGTTGGACGACAAGATTGTGGAGCAAATTATGACTCCCCGGACCGTCGTGTTTTCCTTGCCCACTGAAATGACTGTCGCAGAGGCTCATGTAAAGTACAGTGCATGGCCGCATAGCCGTATTCCTGTATATGAAGGTGATAATCCCGAGGAAATCGTAGGTGTTATCTACAGGCGATTAGTTTTTGAAGCGCTTGCAGATGATAAGGATGACGTCAAACTTTCAGAGTTGATGAAACCTGTCCGATTTGTACTCGAGAACATTACTCTCGACAAACTGCTGGTTAAGTTTCTTGAAAGTCGTATGCACTTATTTGTGGTGCTCGATGAGTATGGAGGAATGTCCGGCGTTGTCACTCTTGAAGATGTAATGGAAGAAATTCTCGGCAGCGAGATCGTTGATGAGACCGATCAGGTCGTTGACATGCGCGAGCTTGCTCATAAGAGAAGAGAAGAACTTATTGTCAGTCGGAGAAAGAAAACCTCTGACATTTAGAAATATAACGGAGAACAAAATGGCCAAAAAAAGCGGAAAAGGCGTATATATTGTCGCCTTGCTACTTTTTCTGGGAGGACTGGGATGGCTTGTTTATTCGGGTCTTTCTCAGGACAGTGTGTACTTTCTAAACGTTTCTGAAGCGCTTGCTATGGATGAGAGTGAGCTTGGACAGTCCAGACTTTTTGGTAAGGTCGGTCCTCAAAATATAGAAATTACTAACGGCGGACTTGGTGTCACTTTCGATTTGACAGATCAAAAGAATCTCGACCAGAGTATTCGGGTTGTATATCGCGGTGCGGTTCCCGATACTTTTAAAGTGGATGCTGAAGTCATAGTCGAAGGTACTTTTGTCGGTGGAAATAAAGCTTTTAAAGCAAATTCATTGATAACCAAGTGTCCTTCAAAATATGAAAAGGAAAGCCGGGAAGGTTAACTTTTTATTTAAAATGATCCTGTCAGGATTTTAATAATCCGGGCAGGACTTTTTGTGTTTAATTGTTTGATTAATTTATCCATTCATGGAGTTGATATAAAATGCAAATTATTGCCAATTTGATGCTTTTACTTGCACTCTTGGCCACGCTCGGCGCAGGAGCATATGCTTGTTTATCGCTACTGACAGGCAGGCGTAATGTTCTTGTGCTTTTAGACAGAGCGAATATTGTTGTTGCGGGACTTGTTACATTCGCAAGTGTTATTTTGACTGTAGCTCTCCTCAGCCGTGACTATTCATATATGTATGTCTACGAACATGTAGATAATACCTTGTCTCTTCTTTATTCAATTACAGCATTCTGGGCCGGAGGCGAAGGGTCTCTGCTCTTTTGGATTCTTTCTATAGCCGTTATGGGTGTAGTTTTTTCGAGATTATCTTTATTTCAAGAATTTTCGGAAAAAACGCGCCTTTATTACTGGCTTTTTTATTTGCTCGTACAGGCTTTTTTCCTGTTACTTGTTACATGTTGGTCCAGCCCTTTTATGGAACTTGTTCCTGTCCCCACAGATGGAAGAGGGCTTAACCCTCTGCTTAGAAATCCGGGCATGATTTTTCATCCACCACTTTTATTTCTCGGTTATGCCGGATTTACAAGTCCTGCTGCACTTGCTCTTGCGGCATTTATTTGCGGTGAAGCAAAGTCATGGGTTAAGTTTTGCCGTAACTGGAATATTCTTGCGTGGGTATTTCTTACCGCGGGAATCGTTCTCGGTGCATGGTGGTCTTATATGGAACTTGGTTGGGGCGGATATTGGGCATGGGATCCTGTTGAAAATGCTTCACTTATTCCTTGGCTCAGCTCTACCGCTTTTATGCATACCGCAATTATTGAACTCAGACGGAAAGCGTTGCAGAAGACAAATGTCTTTTTGATGAGCTTGACATTCCTGCTCTGTATTTTCGGCACATATCTGGTTCGTAGCGGGGTTATTCAGTCCCTTCATGCCTTCGGTGAAGGCGGGGTGGCTCTTCCGCTTGCTTTGTTCATGATTGCAGCGCTTGTCCTGACAGCACTTGTTCTGGTCCTCGGACAACGTGTAGAAGCCAAGTCTCTTTCTACTCTCGGGAGCAGACAGGGGTTACTTGTAGTAGCAGCTTGGGCCTTACTTGCTCTCGGTCTGGTTGTAGGTTTAGGCACAATGTGGCCTGTAATCAGCAAGATGTGGAGCGCCAATCCGGTTGGGCTTGATGCGAATTTCTACAACCGCGTTTGTTTGCCGTTATTTTCATTGTTAATTTTGATCTTCGCAGTCTGTCCATGGTTCAGCTGGAAGGAAGGAATCAGAGATAAGCGCGGACTTATACTCGTACTCGTTTCTTTTGTCGGCGGACTGGCTATCAGCTGGATGGCTGGATTGCATCATCCGTTGGGTCTCATTACATCCGCTGCGTCCATTGCTGCGCTTGTCGGGATTGTCGGAGTTTTTATTTTTATACCTCAGGTTCGCAAAGTGACCTCAACTATGGGAATATACGGGATTCACTTCGGTGTTGCTCTTGTTTTTCTGGGAGTTGCATGGTCCGGACCGAATCAGGTTGTGGGTGAGTTTGTACTTGATAAGGGCCAAAGTGCTCAGATCGGTGATTACACTTTAACTTTTAAAGATTTTACCGAAAGTCAGACCCCTGCAATTGCTAAGATAGCTTCCTTGATTGAAGTGACCAAAGACGGCAAACATGTCGGACTTCTGAATCCTGAACGTAGAATATATCGTAATTTTCCTCAGCCGTTTGCTGAGGTTTCGGTCATCCCCGGACTTGGTGATGAAATTTACGGTGTACTGCTCGGTGTTGACGAAAAAGGCGCTGTAACGCTTAAAATAAGCGTGAATCCTCTGATCAACTGGATGTGGATCGGTGGAACTCTTATGTGCCTATTCGGGCTGGTAGCGTTCAGGAAGACTCGTTTAAGTTAAGGCGGACTTAAGTGCAAACTAATGAAAGTATAGCTCTTAAAGTGCGCAATGCTGCCAAGTTTTTTGGCACGAGGCTGATATTTAAGAACGTGAGTTGTGACGTTCACAAGGGGGAAATCCTTCTTGTGGTCGGTCGTAATGGTGCGGGTAAGACCACTTTGCTAAAGATTATGGCAGGTCTGTCACGACCTTCAGCCGGATCTGCGGAGATTATTACACCTCCTGAAAAAACAGCTTATCTCGGGCATTCCACGTTTATTTATCCCCGGCTCAGTGCTTTAAGAAATCTCTCTTTCTGGGCTTCAATGTATGGGCTTTCTCCATCCCGCGACGAACTTATGGTTTTGCTGCGTAGAGTAGGCCTTGAAAGGGCGGCGGAAGAACTTGCAGGTTCCTTTTCACGGGGAATGGCTCAGCGCCTGAATCTGGCGCGGGTTTTTCTGATTGATCCTGATCTTCTCTTTTTGGATGAACCGGGTACCGGGCTTGATCAGGCTTCGCTTAGCCTACTTCGTGAAGAAGTCGTTGCTTTTCGTGACCGGGGTGCTGCGGTTGTCTGGATCAGCCATGATGTAAATCATGATGCGACTCTTGCTGATAGAATACTCGGCCTTGCAAGTAGCAAGCTTGAGTATCTGGGGGCAGCGGCTGATTTTGATCCGGAAACAGTTCTCGGAGGGAAGGTATGTTAAAACGAGGACTGATCATTGCATCCAAGGACCTTAAACTGTCGGTCGGCGGAGGACAGGGGTTAACGCAAGCAGTTCTTCTGGGACTTTTGCTGATCTTTGTTTTTAGTCTTTCGCGTCCGGCTGGGCAACTTGTAGAAGCTCAGGCCGCGTCGGCTATATTCTGGCTGGCTTCTTGTTTCGGACTGGTGCTGGTTTTTAATACATTGTTTTCTATGGAAGAATCAAATGAAGCTCGATTGGGACTGCTTTCTTCTCCTGTCCCTCTTCATGCTGTCTGGTTCGGAAAAGGTTTAGCTGGATTCGGATTACTTCTGTGTTCACAGTTGGTATTTCTTCCAGCTACAATTGTGTTTCTTGGTCAGGACTTGAAAGGCTCTTTCGCCTTTTTTGCAATTACTGTTTTAGCTGCGGATTGGGGTCTTGTTTCTTTAGGGGCGTTGCTTGGTGCAATCTCTCAGGGACAGGCCGCAAGAGAATCGCTTTTATCAGTCATTCTTTTTCCTCTGCTTCTGCCTATCCTGCTCGGTGCAATACAATTGATGACCTCGGCTTTCTCCGGGGTTGAGGCTCTTGATCAATCATCGTGGCTGGGGATTATTTTGTCCTCATCTGCGTTATTCAGCGGAGCCGGCCTGATCCTTTTTCCTTTTGTATATAGTGGTGAACAATAATATGTTCATGCGTAAAAATATAACTGTATTACGGAGCGTAAAATGAGTCTTGCAGTTGCGGCGCTGATTTCCGGCATTGCCCTGTGTACCGGGCAGTATTTTATCTGGATGTATGCTCCCGTTGAGACGACTATGGGATTGGTACAGAAAATATTCTACATCCATATGCCGATGGCGGTATGGGCCATGATCAGTTTTTTCGTAGTATTTATTTTCAGTGCGTTGTACTTGATTAAAAGAGATATTAAATTTGATTATATTGCAGGGGCTGCCGCTGAAATCGGTGTTGTTTTCAGTGGACTTGCTCTTATAACCGGTTCCCTCTGGGGACGGGCGGCATGGAATGTCTGGTGGACATGGGATCCGAGGCTGACCACGACTCTTATTATGTGGTTCGTTTATGCTGCTTATCTGGTGCTTAGAACTTCGCCAATGTCTGCCGAACGCAGATCTTTAGTGTGCGCTGTCCTTGGAATCGTCGCTTTTGTTGATGTCCCTCTCGTTTTTTATTCAGCGCGACTCTGGAGAAGTGTACATCCTGCGGTGCTCGGGGCCAAAGGGGGCGGAATGGAACCTGAAATGTTAACTACATTGATCGTCAATGTTTCAGCATTTGGACTTTTGTGGCTGGTTTTGCTGGCTGTCCGTTTTCGTCAGACCCGTCTTGCCGGAAAGCTTGATGCCCGGTTGGTCTGGGATAATGAATAATATCAGGAGTAATTATATATGACTAACGAAACATACTTGCTTATTGGAAATATTGCTGTCTGGGCGGGAATAGCCGGATATCTGGCTTTTATTGCAGCCAAAGGTGTAGCCATGGAACGGCGCATCACACAGATGGAGATGCTAGATAATGACAAGTAAAAAACAAACAAATCCTGTCGGCAGAAGTTTTGCTCTTGGCGGCGGACAAAAATTTGTCGTAATTCTGCTTGGAGTTGCCTTACTTGTAATTTTTGTATCATCACTGACATACCGCATGAATCATCCCGGTAATAAGGTGGAATTCCAGCAACAGAAGGAATCATCCAGTTCGGGCATGAGTCAGGAAGCCATGGGTGAGAGTATGAAGGAAATTCGTAAGCTGATGGACCTCATGCGTGATAATCCAGAGGATATGAAAGTTCAGCTTGAACTTGCAAATGCTTTCATGATGATTCGTGCTTATGACCGGGCACAGACCTTTTTTGAAAAGGTTGTTGAGAACGAGCCTGCTAATATAAATGCTTTGATGGGGCTTGGAATGTGTTACTATCAAGCTGAGAAGTTTGATAAGGCTGCCGAGGCGTTTGATAAAATACTGTTAGTTGATCCTGATGATTCCATGGCCCATTTTAATACGGGAATTATTAAGAAATATTATCTGCATGCGCATGAAGAAGCTGAAGAGCATTTTAAGAAGATCATCGCAAATCCTAAATCATCTGACGACATGAGATCTCATGCCGAAGAAGAGCTAAAGAAAGAGGCTCACGAAGATTAGTAATACTAAGGGAATTCGCTTTTGAAGCGGATTCCCTTTTTTCTTTGACGGTTTTTGGGTTGTTGCGTCGTGAGTGGCTACCTACATAGGATTGACCGTATTTTATGTTTTTTTTGGACTTTTGACAGGTTATTTTGTTTTTATTTAATGATTCTGCTTTACTTTGTTCGTTTTAGGGTTCCTGATATTGACAAACATGCTTAATGTTAGCTAATTTATCACTTCGAGATTTGGTGTTTATCTAAAAGAAAGACGGATTTCCATCTTGCCGGAAGGGATCTCCGTTTTTGATAATAGTTTCCAGGTTTTGAAAATTTAGGGTCGCCCAGCCTTACTGGGTTATGGTATGGGTGTTCGTGTTTTATTTTATACTGTTTAAGATTTAATGATCACGAATTTGGTAATCCGGGCGATAAGCCCTTAAAATTTGCAGTCAAGGAGTGTCTATGAAACGTTCATTGCTGGCTCTGTCGTGTGTTCTGATGTTGACCGTCGGTTTCGTCGTATTCGGCGGAGAAAAAAATGCAGAAGCTTCTGCTAAAACTATCCTTCTCGGAGTTGCCGGGGCTCACAGTGGTGACCTTGCTTCTTACGGTCTACCTTCACTTGAAGCTGCAAAGCTCGTTGTTAAGGCTGTTAATGATGCGGGCGGTATAAACGGTGTTCAGGTTGTTATTTCCAGTCAGGATGATCAGTGTAAGCCTGAATTTGCAACGAATGCTGCATTTAAGCTCGTTTCTGATGAAGTAACAGTTGTTCTCGGTCACATTTGCTCAGGAGCTACCAAGGCTGCTCTTCCTATCTATAAAGAGTCCAATCTCGTTTGTATGTCTCCTTCCGCAACCACTCCTACTCTGACTCAGAGCGGAGACTATCCTAACTTTTTCAGAACAATAGCTTCTGATGATGCTCAGGCAGCTCTTGCTACAGATTTCGCTATTGATACACTCGGACTTAAGAAAATTGCTGTAATCCATGACAAGGGTGACTACGGTAAAGGTTTTGCTGATTTCGCTAAGAAATACATCGAAGAATCCAGTAAAGCAGACGTTGTCCTTTTCGAAGGCGTAACTCCCGGAGCTGTTGATTATTCTGCAGTAGTTCAGAAAATTAAAGCTTCCGGCGCAGATAGCGTTATCTTTGGTGGATACCACCCTGAAGCTTCTAAAATCGTATCTCAGATCCGCAAAAAGAAAATCACCATTCCTTTCATTTCAGATGACGGAGTTAAAGCTCAGAAGTTCATCAACGTTGCCGGAAAAGCTTCCGAAGGCGTATATGCAACCGGTCCTCGTGATATCACTGGAAACCCAATGTATAAGGTCGCTCTTGACCAGTACAAGGCAACTCATGATGGCGACCCCGGTGCATTCTTCTTTGAAGCATATTCTGCAACACAGGCTTTGCTTAAAGCTATCGAAAGAGCCGGTTCTACAGACTATGAAAAGATCGTATACGCACTCCGCAACGAAGAAGTTGAGACTCCAGTAGGAAAGATCAAATTCGATTCAAAGGGTGATGCTCTCGGTGTCGGCTTCTCAATGTATCAAGTCAAAGACGGTGCATATCAGGAAGTTAAATAGCTCCAACCTGTGTAACTGATTCTAAATAAAAAATCGGTAAGGGGGGCAGGCTTAAAGTCTGTTCCCCTGATCGTGATTCAGCAGGAACTTAAATGGATTATTTTCTGGAATTATTTTTCAGCGGCCTGACTCGGGGAAGTATCTATGCGCTTATCGCTCTTGGTTATACCATGGTTTACGGTATCATCGAGTTGATTAACTTTGCTCATGGTGAAGTTTATATGATTGGTGCTTTTGTCGGACTTACAGTTGCCGGAGTGCTTACCAGCTTTGGATTTCCCGCTACATCAATTATGGTTATGGCATCTATGGCTGCCGTCGTTTATGCCGCTGCTTACGGTTATACTCTTGAAAAGATTGCCTATCGTCCTCTAAGGAGTGCACCGAGGCTTTCTCCTCTTATTTCCGCAATCGGTATGTCTATTTTTCTTCAGAACTATGTGATGCTTTCACAGACTTCTGATTTTCTTTCATTTCCTACACTTACACCTGAGTTCGATTTCCTTGAGAAGTATTCTTCTACGATCGGTTCATCTGACTTTCTTATAATTACGGTTGCAGCTTTCGTAATGATTGTTCTCAGCCTGTTTATTAAGTTTACCAGAATGGGCAAAGCCATGCGCGCCACGGCTCAAAACCGTAAAATGGCTATGCTTGTCGGAATCAATGTTGATCAGGTCATATCTGCTACTTTTATTATCGGTTCATCTTTGGCTGCAGTCGGGGGAGTTTTAATTGCCTCGCATATCGGGCAGATTAACTTTTTTATCGGTTTCATCGCAGGGATTAAAGCCTTCACCGCCGCAGTTCTTGGCGGTATCGGTTCCATTCCGGGAGCAGTTCTTGGCGGACTGATTCTTGGTTGGACTGAAAGTTTCTGCACCGGATATGTCTCCAGTGATTATGAAGATGTATTCGCTTTCGCGTTGCTGGTAATTATTCTGATTTTCCGACCTTCTGGTTTACTTGGTAAAGCTCCAGTTCAGAAGGTTTAATCGGCATAGATGTCCCTTTGATTCAGACCGCGTTAACGGCGTTCTGCCGATCTAATAGATAAAAACGGATTGTTTGCAATATGGAAGGCTTTAAAAAATCTTTATTGGTCTCATTGTGGTTCATGTTCTTAGTCCTGCCTATTATGGGGGTCTTCGTGGACTCAGTTGAGAATGTTGTTATATGGCGATTGGAAAGAGTTCTATACGTTGGTATATGTACCTTTTTCCTTTCTTACGTCTGGCGTTTCATGATCCGTAAAAAAGAAGCCGGCAACAAAGTTGATGAGGAATCCGGCGAAGAGCAGATTTCTACGTATAGTAAAATTCTGTCTAGTCCGTCATTTTATTATCCATTGCTTGCCGGAATTTTGATTTTTGCAATTATCTTCCCGCAACTTTTTTCGATGTATCAGGTCAATATCATGATCTCGGCGCTCATTTATGTGGTGCTTGGACTTGGGCTTAACATTGTTGTCGGGTTGGCAGGGCTTCTTGATCTCGGCTACGTAGCTTTTTATGCGGTAGGTGCTTATTCCTACGCGCTTATGAATTTATATTGGGGAGTTAATTTTTGGGTTGCGTTGCCTGTCGGCGCATTGCTTGGAGCCCTTTGCGGAATTCTACTCGGTTTTCCCGTGTTGCGCCTCCGGGGTGATTATCTTGCGATTGTTACACTCGGATTCGGTGAAATTATCCGGCTTGTGCTGGAAAACTGGGGTGATTTTACTCACGGACCCAGCGGGATTGCAAATATTCCCAGACCTGACTTTTTCGGCTTGTTCACAGGTCTCTCAAATTCGATACACTTCATGTATTATCTGATGATTGTATTGGTTATTTTCACAATTTTTGTTGTGAACAGACTTAAAAATTCCCGCATAGGCCGTGCGTGGCAGGCTCTTCGTGAAGATGAGATTGCATGTCAGGCCATGGGGATTGATAAAGTTAAAACTAAGCTGATGGCATTTTCTCTGGGAGCCACATGGGCAGGTCTGGTCGGTGTTGTTTTTGCTGCAAAAACTTCATTCATCAATCCGGCCAGTTTTACATTCCTTGAGTCAGCAATCATTTTATCAATAGTTGTTCTCGGTGGTATGGGGTCAATTCTCGGGGTTATCCTCGGTGCCTTGGTGCTCATACTTCTTCCTGAATATCTCAGAGCCTTTTCCGAATATCGTATGCTTATTTTCGGAGCCACGATGGTGTTGGTGATGGTATTTAGACCGCAGGGACTTATTAGAGATGTACGACAGAAAATTGATATTAATGCCATCAAGAAAGCTTTAGGTGAAGCCAATGAGTAATGAAAAAAGAACAGTGCTTGAGGTTAAGGGAGTCTGTAAAGACTTCGGCGGCTTAAGAGCTCTTGATGATGTCGATCTTGATGTGCGCGAAGGGGAGATTGTTGCTCTTATCGGTCCTAACGGAGCTGGAAAAACTACCTTTTTCAACTGTATTACCGGAATTTATAATCCTACTTTAGGCGATGTGAAGATTGATCCCAGCGGTAAAGGATTCAAGAGAATCAACGGGATGAAACCTAACCATGTCACTGAAATGGGGATGGCTAGAACTTTCCAGAATATCCGTCTTTTTCCATCAATGAGCGTCATCGAAAATGTAATGATAGGGTGCCATTGCCGTACAAAAGCAAGCTTTATCGGAGCTGTTTTTCGCGGTCCGGGTACTAAAAGGGAAGAACGTGAAACCATCATCAAGAGTTACGAACTGCTTAAAGAATTAGGTCTTGATGAATTTTCAGACGAACTTGCCTGTAACCTGCCATACGGAGCTCAGCGCCGTCTCGAAATCGCAAGAGCTTTGGCAACCGATCCTTTCTTATTGCTTCTCGATGAGCCTGCTGCCGGTATGAATCCGCAGGAGACTCTTGAGCTTGAAGATCTGATTGTTTCAATTAAAGAGAAACATAACATATCAGTTCTCCTGATTGAGCACGATATGAAAATGGTTATGAGTCTTTCAGACCGTTTATTCGTTTTAGAGTACGGCCGGGAAATTGCTCACGGAACTCCTCAGGAGGTCAGCCAGAATCCCGCTGTAATCAAGGCTTATCTCGGAGAAGATTTAGATGCTTAAATTAAAAAATATTAATACCTACTACGGTAATATTCAGGCCCTGAGAAATATTAATATCGAGGTCGCAAAAGGTGAAATAATCACCTTGATCGGAGCTAACGGCGCCGGTAAGACCACAACTCTTATGACTATTAGTGGAGTTGTTCCACCGCGTACGGGTGAAGTTTTATATGAAGGTCAGCCCATTCATAAAAAGAGTCCCGATAAAATTGTTAAAATGGGCATATCTCAGGTTCCCGAAGGGCGGCTCATCTTTCCAGATCTCACTATTACCGAAAATCTGGATATGGGTGCTTTTTTAAGGGATGACAAAGCCGGAATAAAAGAAGATATGGAACATGCGTTTAAGTTGTTTCCTATTCTTTATGAACGAAGAAAACAGCTCGGAGGAAATCTTTCGGGTGGTGAACAACAAATGTTGGCAATTTCTCGAGCGTTAATGGCCAGACCGAAGCTTCTTCTTTTAGATGAACCTTCACTTGGACTGGCCCCGTTAATTATTCGGCAAATTTTCGAAATAGTTAAAAAAATTAATAAAGAAAGTGGAACAACCGTTTTTCTTGTTGAGCAGAATGCGAACCTCGCTTTAAAGACAGCCCATCGAGGTTATGTCATGGAAAACGGGGAGATAATACTCTCCGACACCAGTGAAAAACTACTGGCGAACGAGGATGTTAAAAAAGCATACTTAGGACTTTAGAGTTGACAAAAATTGGCCCCGCAGATACGCGGGGCCAACTACTTTGAATTACTTTTTAGATTCGGTTGAATCCGGGACGAAAAAGTATATAATAAGAAATGATTTTTTTTTAATAAATTCCGGCTGGTCGTATCGTCCAGTCATAAACAATTTGCTACTTACAGTACCCCTGTTGTATTATCTGTAAAAGGATGGGCGGGGTTTGAGAGGAATCATAGTGTAATGATTTCTCTTTTCTTTTAGCTAGTAGTCCAAAATTATATGAGAGGAAAAGATGGAAAAGGTAGTTGGTCAGTCTTTGACTTTTGACGATGTTCTGCTTTTGCCTGCCTATTCGGAAGTGCTTCCCGATAAGGTGAACGTGTCCGCCAAACTGACAGAAGAGATTACTCTTGGAATACCTCTTATCAGTGCCGCAATGGATACCGTTACTGAATCTCAAATGGCTATTTCCATGGCTCGCCATGGTGGTGTCGGCGTTGTGCACAAGAATATGAGTGTCAGGGATCAGGTTCGCGAAGTTGAGAGAGTAAAAAAATCAGAAAGCGGCATGGTCACAGACCCTATCACTGTTCACCCTGAAGATACTGTCGGCAAGGCTCTTGATTTGATGGCTGAATTTAAAATTTCAGGCTTTCCGGTAGTAAAAGGTGAACACCTTGCAGGAATCATCACCAATCGTGATGTTCGCTTTGTAAAGGACAGAAATACTCTTGTTTCTGAAGTAATGACCAGTCGTAACCTCATTACTGTTCCACACGGAATAGCTTTCGAAGAAGCTAAAAGACTTCTCCATCAGAATCGTATTGAAAAACTTTTAGTTGTTGATGACGAGAATAAACTTACCGGTCTTATCACCATTAAAGATATCGACAAAGTCAAACAATATCCGAATGCTGCAAAAGACTCACGTGGCAGACTTCGCGTAGGAGCTGCAATCGGAGTCGGTCGCGACTTTATGGAACGCAGTTCTGCACTTGTTGATGCCGGTGTTGATTTTCTTGCTCTTGATTCAGCGCATGGTCATTCTAAAAATATTCTGGACAGCATAAAAGAACTTCGTTCCTGCTTCCCGGATGCGCAGATTATCGGTGGTAATATTGCTACTTATACAGGTGCAATGGCACTTGCTGATGCTGGCGTAAATGCTGTTAAGGTTGGAATCGGACCTGGTTCTATTTGTACAACACGTGTTGTTGCAGGTGTCGGCGTACCGCAGATCTCTGCAATTATGGAAGCTGTCAGAGCTTGCCATGATCGTGGTGTATGTGTCATCGCAGACGGAGGCATTAAGTTCTCCGGTGATGTTGTAAAGGCTCTTGTTGCCGGTGCAAATACCGTTATGATGGGATCAATGTTTGCCGGAACTGATGAAAGCCCCGGTGAAAAGGTTCTTTATCAAGGACGTAGCTATAAACTATATCGCGGAATGGGATCAATTGATGCTATGAAGCAGGGTAGTTCTGACCGCTATTTCCAGAAAGATACAAATAAACTTGTTCCTGAAGGTATTGTCGGACGCGTTCCTTATAAAGGGCCTGTTTCTGAAAGTATCTACCAGATGATCGGTGGTTTGCGTTCCGGTATGGGATATGTCGGTTGCGGCTCCGTTCAGGAATTACAGGAGAAGGCTCAGTTTACTCAGATGACTTCTGCCGGATTCAAAGAGAGCCACGTTCACGATGTAATTATCACCAAAGAAGCACCTAATTATAGGGTTGATGCTTACTAATTTAAGTCAGGAGTCGTTATGAAGCACGAAAATAAAGTAATTATTCTGGACTTCGGGTCCCAGTTTACGCAGCTCATCGCTCGCAGAATACGCGAGGTGGGTGTATATTCCGAAATTCATCCTTGTAATGTTGATCCCGAAAAGATTAAAGCTCTGAATCCCGGAGCATTGATTCTTTCCGGTGGTCCTTCATCCGTACTTGATGTGGATTCTCCTCAGCTTGATCCGGCTTACCTTGAAATGAACGTACCTATTCTCGGTATCTGTTACGGTATGCAGCTTTTGACCCATAGCATGGGCGGAAAAGTTGTATCCTCTGAAGATAGAGAATATGGTCGCGCTGATTTTTGTGGAACCGGCGGATGTGAGTTATGGCAGGGTATTGAAAGTCTTGATAAACTGACTGTCTGGATGAGCCACGGTGACCGTGTTGAATCCATTCCTGAAGGTTTCAAAATATGCGGATCTACTGAAAGCATTCCTTTTGCAGCTATGGCTGATGAGGAACGCAAGATTTATGCATTACAGTTCCATCCTGAAGTTGCTCATACTGAAAGTGGAAATACTATTATTTCCAACTTTGTATTTAAAATTGCTGGACTTAAGGCCGACTGGTCTATGGCTTCTTTTGTTGAAAACAGCATTAAAGAAATGCGTGAAAAGATTGGAGACGCTCAGGTTGTTCTCGGTCTTTCAGGCGGCATAGATTCAACAGTTGTTGCAGTTCTGCTTCATAAAGCAATCGGTAAAAGGTTGCATTGTATCTTCGTCGACAACGGTTTACTTCGTATGCACGAGCGTGAAGAAGTTATCGGTTTTCTGGAAGAGCATTTCGAGTTGAACGTTAAATGCGTTGATTCTGCAAGATTGTTCCTTGATAAGCTTGTAGGTGTTGAAGATCCTGAAAAGAAACGCAAACTTATCGGTTATACTTTTATTGATGTTTTCAATGAAGAAGCGCAGGCTCTTAAAAATGTAAAATTCCTTGCTCAGGGAACTTTGTATCCTGATGTTATTGAATCTGAATCATTTAAAGGCCCTTCAGCTGTAATCAAGTCTCATCACAATGTTGGCGGACTTCCTGAAGATATGGATCTTGATCTTGTTGAGCCGCTTCGTGAGCTTTTCAAAGATGAAGTTCGTAAGGTTGCTTCTGAGCTTGGACTTCCAGAACACATCATCTGGCGTCAGCCTTTCCCCGGACCGGGGCTTGCAATCCGTATCCTCGGTGAAATCACTGATGAAAGGCTTGAAATTCTGCGTCAGGCAGACCGGATTGTTCAGCATGAGCTTCATGCTACCGGCTGGTATCGTAAGATCTGGCAGGGATTTGCTGTTCTGCTTCCGCTCAAGACCGTTGGTGTTATGGGCGATGACCGTACTTATGAGCACGTCATTGCTCTAAGACTTGTCGATAGTCTTGATGCGATGACCGCAGACTGGAGCCGTCTCCCTAATGATATTCTTGCCCGTATGTCCAACCGGATTATTAACGAGGTTAAGGGTGTTAACAGAGTTGTTCTTGATATCTCTTCCAAGCCACCGGCCACAATTGAGTGGGAGTAAATTTACTTCTGCTTAAGACGTAGAAAAAGTTTTAGAAATCAGGTACAAGATCTCAACAATTCATGAAAAAGCCTATACAGGATTCCTATTTTTGAATCCTGTATAGGCTTACAGCGTATACATGGTTTTTTTTGCCACAACGAATTAAGGAAATAATATGTTCGGAATCGGTACAACGGAACTTATTGTCATTTTGGTTGTAGCTCTGATTATAATCGGACCTCAAAAACTTCCCGAACTCATTAAAAATCTTGGCAGAGGTCTTTCTGAAGTTAAGAAAATGTCTAATGACGTTAAAAATACTTTAGACGCAGAGGTTTCTGCTGCGGATAATGAAAGACAAGCTAAAGACGACCGCGCGAAAGAAGAAGCCCGTAGAAAGGCTGAAGTTGAAGCTATGGATAAGGCCCGTCAGGCTGAAGCTGATAAGGTTGAAGCCGAGAAAGCTGAAGACAAATCTGCTCCTGTGGCAGAAGCTGCTGCCGGTTCTGATTCTGAAGGTGGAAAGGCATGAGCGGGACTGACAAAGACTCTCGTGAAGTAGGACAGGAAGAGCAGGAAGATTCGGAAAAACTCGATTCTTCCGGCGATAAGTCCGAATCAGAAAGCGAAGGCTCAACTTCCGCTGAAAATACTGGTGATGAAGATGATTCAACTGAGAGTGTAGATTCTGAGACAGGTGATCTGTCTGATGATGAAGATGCTCAGGATGAAGGCGATGAAGAACCGGCTATGACTTTTCTCCAGCATATGGACGAATTGCGTAGACGGTTTATTCGTATTTTTATTGCTTGCGGGGTCGGTTTTTTTGCTTGTTATGCCTTTGCGAAGCCTCTTTTTTCATTGCTCATGGCTCCGCTTGTAGCGACTTTACCTGAAAATTCTACTCTTATCTTTACATCTTTGCCTGAAGGCTTTGTCACTTATCTTAAAGTCTCCTTTGTGGCTGGTTTTTTTCTTGTTTCTCCGTATATTTTTTCTCAGGTCTGGGGATTTATTGCTCCCGGACTTTATAAGCATGAACGTAAGTGGATGATTCCACTGGCGTTTCTCTCTGCCTTTTTCTTTGTCGGAGGAGCCTTATTCGGCTACTACATAGTATTCCCCTTCGGTTGTGAATTTTTTATGGGTTTTGCGGATGAATTTATCCGGCCCATGCCTACGCTTCGTGAGTATTTATCATTCTCTTTGAAGCTCTTATTTGCCTTCGGTGTAATTTTTGAAATGCCGCTGTTTATCTTCTTTTTGGCACGCCTCGGAGTTGTGACTCACACTTGGCTGCGTGCAAAACGTAAATATGCAATTCTGGTCTGTTTTATCTGTTCTGCTGTTTTGACTCCTCCGGATGTCATTACTCAGACTTTGATGGCTGGGCCGCTAGTTATTTTGTATGAAATTGGTATTTGGATTTCATATTTCTTCGGTAAAAGAGGCGGACGCATAGAAGAGAAGGCTAAAGCAAAAGCCGCTGCAGAAGCTGAAAATAATGATGATGATCCTGATGATTCCGGCCCGGATGGTGGCGGAGCAGCAAGCGAAGAATCAGATGACTCTGATTCTGATTTGTCTGAAAAGAGTGCAGAAGAATCTGCTGATACTAAAGAAAAAGATAAGAAAGACAGTAAAAAAAATAATTCTGATTACGACGAAGATATGATTGAAATGTAACGGCAGCCGTTTCGGTTGCCATGCTCAAGAGAGGTTGGTTTGTCTAATAGATCTGCATCGATTGCCCGAACTACGAAAGAAACGGATATTGCCCTTTCTGTGAATATTGACGGTGAAGGCCGTACTGATATTTCTACCGGAGTGGGATTTGCCGATCATATGCTTACCCTCATGACTTTTTGGGCGGGTTTCGATCTTGAATTGAAGTGTAAGGGTGATCTTGAGATTGACACCCACCATACCCTTGAAGATATCGCGCTTGTTTTAGGGCAGGCATTATCTGAAGCCATGGGTGATAAAAAGGGCATAAATCGGATCGGATTTGCTAAGGTTCCAATGGATGAGGCTTTGGTGGAAGTTGTTATTGACCTTTCCGGTAGGGCCTATCTGGTATATAATGATGACATTCTTCCGGCTATTATTGCCGGAGATGAACGTGATGTATGGCGGGAATTTTTCAAATCATTGGCATTTAAAGCCGGAATGAATTTGCATATTAAGTTTGAATATGGACGCAATGGGCATCATCTTTTAGAAGGTGCTTTCAAGGCTCTTGGGTTGGCATTCAAACAAGCTCTGTCTGTAGAACGGAAAGGGTTACCAAGCACAAAAGGGAGTCTTGATTAATGAAACGATTTATCCCCATTTTTTTGGTTTGCTTTTTAATTCTGCCAGCCCTTATCGGTTGTCAGAGTAAAAGCTCGATCGTTAAGCTTCCTCGTCCGGTTGGAACAGTTGCTGTTGCCGGTTTTACGAATCCTGTATTTAATTGGGAACTCTTGGCAGGATATCTGCCGCAAGAAGGGAACCCTATCGATAAAAAAGTATTAGAGCAGCTTGATACCAAATTGGTTGAAATTCTTGGAAAGCATGGCGTTACCGGGTATGCGCGTCCAGCGATAACCCGTCAGTGTCAGGAAATCGAAGTTTTCGAAAATATGGGTACAAGACGCGAAGCCGCTTTCACTTATTGGGTGAAAGTTGGTGAGTGTATGACTTCTGATTATATTCTTGTTCCTCAGATTTTGTTTTGGCAGGATCTGCGCGGAATGAAACAGGCTGATTTAAATATTCAGCCCGCATCTGTGGTTATTGATCTTTTCCTCATCGATGTTAACAACAAGCGCATTGTCAGAAGGTTTCACTTCGACGAAACTCAGCAACCGCTCATGGAAAATATGTTGCAAGCCGGCAAATTTTTTGAAAGAGGCGGTAAATGGGTAACAGGTCTTGAACTTGCTGACGAAGCTCTTCAGAATGGACTTATGGAGCTCGGTTTATGATTATTTTTCCCGCTGTTGATATTAAAGACGGACAGTGCGTACGTCTTGCACAGGGACAGGCTGATGCTGTAACTGTATTTGGTAAAGACCCTGTAGCTCAGGCAGTTTACTGGGAGAATCAGGGCGCTCGCTATCTTCATGTTATTGATCTTGATGGTGCATTCAGCGGTGTTCCAAAGAATTTTGATCTTATTAAACAGATTTGCTCTCAGTTAAGTATTCCTGTTCAGCTTGGCGGCGGAATCAGAGATATTGAAACTGCTGCTAAATATATTGAAGCCGGAGTTAAACGATTAATTATCGGAACAATGGCTCTTGAAAATGAAAAAATGTTTGCAGAACTTTGCGCTCGTTTTCCCGGACAGATCGGAGTTTCTCTTGACGCTGTAGACGGTAAGCTCAAGTCACGCGGCTGGGTCGAGGATGCAGGAATATCCATTTATGATATTATTCCTCGTATGGAAGCTGACGGTGCTGCGTTTATTATTTACACAGATATCAGCAGAGACGGTATGGAAACCGGTGTTAACACCAGCGGCCTTGCTGAGCTTTGTTCCAAGACTAAACTTCCTGTAATTGCAGCCGGCGGTGTTGCAACACTCGAAGATATTGAGAATTTATATCCGCTTGTTGCTAATGGGCTTGAAGGCGCGATTTCAGGTAAAGCCATCTATACTGGCTCTCTGAATTTGACTGAAGCTATCGAGTGGCTGGATAATAATTAAGGAGAAGCTATGAAAACTGTTGAAATCAAAGGAATGAGTTGTCCGCATTGTGTTGCTTCGGTCACTAAGGCTTTAAGCTCTGTAGAAGGTCTTAAAAATATCAGTGTCAGTCTTGAAAAAGCAGAAGCTTCATATGAAGAAGTCACACCTGTTGATGAAGCTAAAATCAAGGAAGTAATTTCCAAGATCGGCTTTGAACCCGGCGCAGTTAAATAGTTCCGTTTAATATAGTTATTTTGAAAAAAGTCCCACATTCTATTAGAATGCGGGACTTTTTTTGTATATTATTTGTCCCGTCCTAAAAAACGTTGATCCTAAAAAGACCTATTTATGAAGGCTAAATAAAATCAAAAGATAAAACACACTCAGCGTGATTACACACAAGCAAGCTCAAAATTTATATGGTATTCAAGGTCGAATTACAGTTCTTATCTGGCTCTGAAATTATGCAGTGATGTTATTATTTTTTTTGAGTTTGCAAATAAACAGTTATTGATTAAAATATTCTTTAGAATTTGTTGTTTTTAATTGTGGATCATTGTTTGTTGATAACAATGTATCTTTTTTTATAGGTGCCATTTGGTTTGGTTAATTTATTATGCAATTATTTATAGTTATTGTTGTAAAATTATCAGAAGGAGTAAGTCATGCTTATCGCTATCAGTACAAACGGTTCTGATCTTGACAGTCCGCTTGAACCTCGTTTTGGAAGAGCTACGGGATTTATTGTTTACGATACAGATTCGGAAAATCATAGTTTTGTGGACAACAGTGCAAATAGTACCTTGCCTCAAGGGGCGGGTATTCAGACTGCTGAATTGTTAGCCGGAAAAGGTGTGAATGTGGTTATTTCCGGCACTGTTGGACCCAAGGCGACTCAGGCATTGAATCGTGGAGGAATTCAAACTATGGCAGTGTCCGGAGGCACTGTTCGTGATGTTTTGGAAAAATATAAAATTGATCAGTCTGGTGGTGTTTCACCGGAGTCGGTCAGTACGGATAAACAACCTGTCGGTTCTCAGCAACAGAAAACCGGATGCCGGCGAATGGGCGGAACAGGCATGGGGCGCGGCCAAGGCGGCGGTGGCAGGGGAGGCGGTCAAGGCGGTCAAGGCCGCAGGTAATTGAGGGAAGTTAAGTTTTTTAATGTGGATTTTAAAGCCCTGCATAGAGTCTATGCAGGGCTTTTTAAATTTTAAATCATCTGCGGTTTTGAAAAATCAGGTAGATTCTTTTCAAGTACATTGGCAGCTTGAAGCATAGTCGTTTCACCAAAAGCGGGAGCCATGAGCTGGAGTCCTACAGGCATATTGGTATCTTTACCAATTCCGACAGGAATACTCATGCCGGGCATTCCGACCAGATTCAGCGAGATGGTGAATATATCCATAAGATACATTTGCAAAGGATCAGCGGTAAGCTCACCGACAGGAAAAGCTGTGGTCGGGCAGGCTGGTCCGGCGATTAGATCACAAGATTCAAATGCCTTTTCAAAATCGTTACGCATGAGTCTGCGTATCTGAGCGGCTTTGCAGTAGTAGGCGTCATAGTAACCTGCGGACAGAACGTAGGTTCCAATGATTATACGACGCTGTACTTCGTCTCCGAATGCTTCTGTGCGGGATTTTGTGTAAAGATCGATAAGTTCATCGGCATCTTTGGTTCTATGCCCGTAGCGAACGCCGTCAAAGCGCGAGAGGTTGGAACTGGCTTCTGCCATTGCAATAATATAGTATGTGGCGATGGCGTATTCTGTCATGTTGAGTTTGACAGGTACGGTCTTTGCTCCGAGTTCTTCTGCTTTTTTTATGGCATTTCGACAGGTTTCGGATACTTCTTCTGAAAGTCCTTCACCCCAGTATTCTTCGGGAAGACCTATGGTCAGTCCTGAAAGGTCAGTACGTTCAGCAAGTGCTCCGATATAATCAGGCACTTCACAGTTTACTGATGTAGAGTCTCTTTTATCGTGACCTGCGATGACACTTAGAACTCTTGCGGAATCTTCAACTGTGCGTGTCATGGGGCCGATCTGGTCAAGTGAAGAGCCGTAAGCGATCATACCATAACGGGAAACTCTTCCGTATGTGGGCTTTACACCTACACAACCGCAAAAGGATGCCGGGAGTCTGATAGAACCGCCTGTGTCGGTACCCAGAGCCGCAAAACACTGTCCTGCGGTAACTGTTGCACCAGAACCACCACTTGATCCGCCGGGGACTCTGCTGAGGTCACAGGGGTTGAGAGTTGTCTGGTAGGCAGAGTTCTCAGTAGTGGAGCCCATGGCAAATTCGTCCATGTTGGCTTTAGCTATAATGATGGCGCCAGCTTCTTTCAGCTTGGTGACCGATGTTGCGTCGTAAAAAGGAACAAAATTTTCAAGAATTTTAGATCCGCAGGTAGTTGTAATATTTTTGGTGGCAAGAACATCTTTAATTACTACGGGCACTCCCCATAGCGGTTTAGATGAATCCGGCCCCTGCTTATCCATTTCTTCTGCCTGTTTCAGAGCCTCTTCCCCATTTTTAGCCAGCAGGGCTTTTATTTGAGGTTCGGTTTTCTCAATTTGCTGTAAACATGCTTTAACGGCATCAACAGCGGTGACTTCACCTGCAATGAGTAGGGAGTGTATTTCTGTGAGTGATTTTTCTATGAGTGAGGACATTATATAACCCGTGCAGTCTTTATGTTTGTGAAAAAATAAAAGGGCAATTGTGCGTATTAATGCGGCCTTTATACTATTCTGGGAACAATAAAGTATTGACCGTCAGAATCAGGTGCATTGGCGAGAATTTCATCTCTGGTGTGCTCTTTGACGACAATATCTTTACGCAGAACAGTCGTGTGCTCAACCGGGCTGAACATAGGTTCGACATTACTTGTGTCAATCTCGTTGAGCTTGTCCATATAGGTCAGAATATTATGCAATTGTCCTGCGAATATTTCAGTTTTTTCTTCTGATAAATCCAGACGAGCCAGACTGGCTACGCGCGCAACTTCCTCAGTACTGAGTTTCATTTCACTCATTGAAGTCTCCTTTAATATATCTCTATTGGTGGCGGTCAGGGTGAAAAAGCCAGTTATTGAGGCTTAGTTTCTGCACCGTTTTTATCGTTAAGTTTAGCCTGTGTTTCATCCCAGGCTTTAATTCGTCTAGCTCTTCTGTTTTTCGCATTAGCAAGTGTGCTTTTTACGATAGAAGCATCAATTCTGGTTTTTCCATTACGTTCTGGGCGGAACAGGAATAGCTTTTGATTAGCTTTTCCATCAGCGTCCCAGTGAATAGGGGCCAGACTGAAATCTATATGCTGTGCATCAGCAATTCTTTCATTTACAATTTCAGGGGTCCATCCGGGAGAGAACGTTCCGAGTTTGCTTGAGAATTTAATGAAATCATAGCCTAGTGCAACCCAGAAATCAGGGGTGCCCAGTCCTTCGCGATTCATTACTTCTTTTAGACGTACGGCCCCTTCGCTGGCGGACCACCATGCTCCCGGAGCAACGGTCAGCTTAAGGTTATGAGCTTCGACGTCTCTTGCAGAGTTCAGAGCCTGACTCCACAATTCAGGTCCGAGAAAGACCAGTGTGTCTGCTTCGTGAAAGAAAAAATGCGGAATTAAGAGCTGTGCCTGACGCCATGTGTCAGGAATAAATACTGCTCCGAAGTCTGTTTCAGTAAGTGGAGCGTCTTCATCCAGTCCGTCAGCTTCATTTTCAGCTTTTTTTTCAGGAGCTTTGACAAGTTTGCCGACGACTTTACCCCATTTGGGGAAATCGTTGGGAGGATACGATTCCATTCCGGTGATTTTAGCGCCGCGGGATTTTGCCATATTCCAGAAGATCTTAGACATCTGCCGTCCGAATTTCTCCTGAGGGTAGAGAACTGCAAAATCAGTAATTCCAAGATCATTAATTGCTAAGTCGAGAGAAGCGCGGATCTGATCTTCGGGGCTGGAGAAAAATCTCCAAGCCTGTTTTCCTTCTTCGAGATTTCCGGGCTTAGCCAGAAATGAAAAAGTAACTTTTTCCGCATAGGTTTCAGATTGTTCCAGCTCTTTGAAAGCTTTAACATTAATAGGTCCGCCAAGAACAGTGTACCATGGCGGTAAGTTTTGAACCCGTTCAACCCATCCAGCTTCTTCGGTATTGATTACCTGTACATCCACATCGAGTCCGGCTTTGGTCAGTTCCCATTGCGCCGCACCTGCTCCGCGAATTATTTTCCAGCCGTAATCCTGAAAACGCCCGGATATAGGGAGTACTAAAGCTATACCTACGCGTGGAATTCCGTATTTGGCTTCAAGTGTTGAAATTATTTTATTAAATAAATGTTTGTCTACAATTTGACCACGGTGAACAATACCGGACATTGTCCGCCATGCCATTGGCCAGTATTCTTGGGCGGAAGATTGTCTGATCGCTTTTTCAAAAAGAATCAGCTCGTAGGGAAATTTTAAATTATTACCGCCTGAGATGAGTTCAGAATTGTTTTTAAGTTCTTGATCAGATTTTGAACCCAGACTTGCGATGAACCAACTTTCTAGTTCTTTTCGATCATCGTCGTTCGGAGCAATAGAATAAAGTCTTTCCAGAGCGGCTAAAGATTCTTCATTATGATCAAGACTGGAAAGATTTTTACCTGCCTGTGAACGGATGTCCCAAGGGAGAGCACCATTTTCCATAGTTCCGGCAAGGTGTGTTCTAAGCGTCGAAAAATTCTTAATGGCGAAAAGAGAATCAAAGTAGCACTTTTGCCATACTTCAGAGCTTAAAGCCTCGGGCGATTGCTGTTTCCACTGCTCAAGTCTTGCTTTTGCTTCGTGATAGTGGCCCGATTTGTATGAGCTTACAGAAAGTCTTTCGAGAGCCGGCAGAATGATTCTTTTAGGAACATCGGTGCGTTCAAGAAGACGGGTGTAATATAGCTCACTGGCAATATAATCTTTTTTAAACCATGCTTGGTCGGCGGTCTTAATCAACTCATTTGTGGATAGCATTTGAGTAGAAATAGTGGAGCTGATCGGTTGCTTTTGGAGCGACACGCAGCTTGTAGTTGTGCTTAAGATTGCAGCAACCAGAACTAGGGCGAAAATATGAGAGAAAAGCCGGAAGGATTTCTCGTGATTCATTGAGTTTTCCATGCACAGTTTGTGGCCCATGAAAGTCAATACGTCAATGGATTTGGACTTTGCATGGTATGTTTTATAAAAAAATCCGGCCAACTCCATTTAGGAGAAGGCCGGATAAAGCTATACTGAGTGGATTGTCATTGCAAGTACAGGATTCATGAATGTTTTACCGGTTATCGGTTTTAAACAGTCGCCTGACTTAGACAATTCTAATTATTTTACTTCGGTGTAGTCAGCGTCAACAACATCTTCGTCGCTTGAGCCAGCTTTTTCTTCTGCAGCACCGGCAGCTCCTGCTTCACCCTGATCAGCACCAGCCTGATTCTGGTTGGCATAAAGCTGTTCAGCAAGTTTATGAGAAGCCTGTGAAAGTGCTTCAGTAGCCTGCTTAATGGCTTCAACGTCATCGCTGTCTAAAAGCTTTTTAAGTTCTTCAGCTTTAGCTTCGATGTCGATTTTCAGTTCTGCATCCACATTGTCGCCTACTTCACGTAGTGATTTTTCAGTGGTGTAGATCAGAGAGTCAGCCTGATTGCGTGCTTCAATGAGAGTCTGTTTTTTCTTGTCATCTTCAGCGTGAGACTCAGCATCTTTAACCATCTTTTCAATTTCGTCTTCGGAAAGACCGGATGAAGAGGTGATCTGGATGGACTGTTCTTTACCAGTGCCCATGTCTTTCGCAGCAACTTTGACGATACCGTTAGCATCAATGTCAAAGGTTACTTCGATCTGCGGCACACCACGAGAAGCAGCTGGAATTCCGGTCAGTTCAAAACGACCGAGAGTCATGTTGTCACCAGCCATGGGGCGTTCGCCCTGAAGTACATGGATGGAAACAGAAGGCTGATTTTCAGCTGCAGTTGTGAAAACCTGACTTTTGCGGCTCGGGATAGTTGTGTTTCTTTCAATAAGCTGAGTAAAGACTCCGCCCATTGTTTCGATACCCAGAGACAGAGGAGTAACATCAAGCAGGAGGACGTCTTTAACATCACCGGCGAGAATACCACCCTGAATGGATGCACCCATTGCAACAACTTCATCAGGGTTCACGGAGCGGTTAGGCTCTTTGCCGAACAGTTCCTGAACTTTCTGCTGAACCAGAGGCATACGTGTCATACCACCGACGAGGATTACTTCGTCAATGTCAGATGCTTTCAGGCCTGCATCTTTAAGTGCTTTCTGACAAGGAGCTTTGGTACGGTCAACAAGGTCTCCAACCAGTTTTTCCAGCTTAGCGCGGGAAATTTTAACCATAAGGTGCTTAGGACCGTTCTGGTCAGCTGTGATGAAAGGCAGGTTGACTTCAGTTTCTGTGGAAGTGGAAAGTTCTTTCTTGGCTTTTTCGCCAGCTTCTTTAAGACGCTGTAGAGCCATGCGGTCCTGAGAAAGATCAATACCGTTTTCACGTTTGAATTCTTCAACGAGATATTTGATTATGCAGTGGTCAAAGTCTTCACCACCAAGGAAAGTGTCTCCGTTGGTTGCGCGAACTTCAACAACATTGTCGCCGACTTCAAGAATGGAGATATCAAAAGTACCGCCACCGAGGTCGAATACAGCAATTTTTTCGTTTGCTTTTTTATCAAAACCGTAAGCTAAGGAAGCAGCAGTAGGTTCGTTGATAATACGTTTTACTTCGAGACCTGCAATTCGTCCGGCATCTTTTGTTGCCTGACGCTGTGAGTCATTGAAATAAGCAGGAACTGTGATGACAGCTTCAGTTACTTCTTCACCGAGGTAGTTTTCAGCATCTTTTTTGAGCTGCTGAAGGATGATTGCTGAAATTTCAGACGGGCTGTATTTTTTACCCTCGATTTCAACCCAGGCGTCTCCGCCTTTTCCGTCTACGAGTTCGTATGGACAATGTTTTGACCATTCTTTTACTTCAGGTGAATTTACCTGACGGCCCATGAGGCGTTTGATCGCGAAGACAGTTTTTTCAGGGTTGGTTACAGACTGGCGTTTAGCAATCTCACCAACAAGACGGTCTGCGTTAGTAAAAGCTACGATAGAAGGTGTTGTTCGTCCGCCTTCTGGATTTGTTACGCATTTAGGGTCTTTCCCTTCCATTACGTAAACGCAAGAGTTGGTTGTACCTAGGTCGATTCCAATTATTTTACCCATATATTAATTCCTCCTGATAAGAATTCATTTTGTTTGCTTTATCAATTAATGTCTAAATATCACTTGTAAAGATGCAAATGCATTTAATTAGGTTAATTTATTAACCATGACTTTCGCAGGACGGATTATTCTGCCTTTCAGAACATATCCTCGTTGCATTACTTGAGCGACCGAGCCGTCCGCAAGTTCTGCAACTTGAGCCATTCCCATTGCTTCATGAAAGTTCGGATCAAAATCTTCACCGGGCTTTCCAACCGCTTCGAGACCGTGTCTGCTAAGGGTTTCCAGAAAAAGTTTTCTAGTCATATCTACACCCATTACGAAATCCTTGCATGCTTCTAAATCTTTTGCATGATTAAGAGCCAGATCAAGGTTATCGAGAATGGGAAGTAAATCCGAAAGGATATTTTCCGCAGCGAATTTTTTAAGTTCATCGGTTTCGCGGGAAAGTCTTTTCTTGAAATTTTCACTGTCGGCCATAGCTCTTAAGCGATCTTCTTTGGCTTGTTCCATCACATCGCATGTTGAGCAGATATGTTCTAGACAAAGGGCTTTCAGCTCGTCTTCGCTCAAAGTCATCTCATTTGCAGCAGCTTCATCAGCTTCAGGAGCGACATTTTCTTCTTCGTTCATTTCTAAATTATCTTTTTTTCCAGGCATGGATTCTCCAGTGACATGAATTAGCGGTCTGCAAACCTTGAAAAGGTCTGTCAGACCGCGTAATTAGAGAAATAAGCATCTCGATAGGCTTGTCAACATCTCCGATGGATTCATATGTTACTTTTTTGTGTTCAATCGTGATTTTTAAATTTTGAATACTCCATTTTCATATATGACTTTTCGCTTTCCGTCAGCTAAATTTGCAACAATGATCTTCTCTTCAGTATTTACAAGATCCCAATGTGTGTTGGATGTATTGAATCCAAGTGCGTCCATAAATGGTTTATCAAGCATTTCAGGTGGACCGGAGAAAGTTTCAAGCAGTGATTGGCCAAGGGCAATATGGCAGCTTCCAAATTCTCCTCCGAAGTTTTCATCTAAAATAGTTTGAGACATGAAGTGATCTACTCTGGAAAAGCTTGAGTCGGTTAGAGAGAATTCGCCGACACGTCTTGCTCCGCCGTCCGCGCGTAATTGATCCAGCAAGAATTTTTCTCCGCCCATGGCAGTTGCTCTGACAGCAATTCCATCTGAGAATTCGAGATGAACTCCGTATACCATTCGATCCATATATAATGAAGGGAGGTCTGCAAAATAATATCCGTTTACGGTGCGGCAGTCCGGAGATATGTATACTTCATAACTGGGAATATTGCCGCCGTTCGATCCCTGCCATTGCCTGTTTGCTCCCGGAGAAAAATATAAATCACATAATTCTGACTGTATTCGAATCGTTTTGATATCCATTGAGCTTAACCAGAGGGCTATTTCGGATGTTTTTTCTGAAATTTTCTTCCATTCCTGAGCAGGAGACGGCATGTTTAAATAGCAGGCTCGCATTAGCTTGGTTGTGTATTCTTCCAAAGAAAATCCTGCTTTGTCCGCTAAAGCCTGTGTCGGGTAAACACATTCAGTCCATGCCAGTGATCCGTATATTTTTCTTTTTTCAAGACGCTGTCTGAATTCGTTTGAAGCTTTTTTATTAGCCATTATTGACAGGGGGTCAATTTCAGCCATTGCACCGACTTCTTCCGGTGCATGAATTCTGATAACTCCGCGGGCAGTGTCATACAGCTCTGTTTTACCGGGCGGGAAGAATGTCAGTTGACCGTAGCTTGAGTTTATATATAGTTCGGCTTTCATGGCAGGTGTCAGAGCTGTTTCCATAACCGGATGCAGGTGTTTTTCGATCAAAAGGGCAAAGAGAGCTTCTGCAAGCGGAGTGGCAGGGTTGTCATATTTTATGATAATGATGTCCCGATTTTTAAACGGGCTTTTTAATTGAAGCTCAAGCGCTCCGATCAGAACTTTGGCATACTCGCGTAAATCTTCATATGGGAATAGTTTTGTCATTATATATTTGGTGGTCAGAAGGTTGGTAGTGTATAGTCTGTTCACTTAGATAATAAAATTAGAGTTTGAGTCCGATATGTTAAAGGTTTTATTAAACGTAATCCACCACAAAAAAGAATATTAATGCAATCGAAAATCGAAAAAAAGAGCAGAGTTCTTGTTTTTAGCTGTAAACAAAAAATACACTTATTTTGAGTATACTTTCTATTTGAGATTGACTTTCAATAAGCATCAAGTCTAGACAGGATGTCGCAAAGAAAAAAACGGATTTGATAATGTTGAAAATGAAAATCAAGGTCATATATATTGAGAGGGAAGTTTATGTCAGTTTCACTTAGGTCGATGACTAAAGATCAGAAGGGTGTAGTTGTTTCTGTTAATGTAAGTGGCGAATTGGGGCGCAGGATAAGAGATATGGGGCTGATTCCCGGAACGGAGTTCAGAATTGTGGGACGCGCTCCGCTTAAAGACCCTGTTGCACTTCGTATGAAAGGTTTTACTCTGACTCTTCGGAATAATGAAGCTGATTTTATTACCGTTAAAGTAGAGGAATAATATATGAGTGATAAATTTTTTGTAGCAGTTTCAGGGCAGCCTAACTGCGGTAAAAGCACAATGTTTAATGCTTTAACCGGTTCTACAGCCCGAGTCGGTAATTATCCCGGCATAACTGTTGACCGGACCGAAGGGAATTATACTAAAGATGGTGTTTCGATACGTCTGGTAGACTTGCCCGGAACCTATTCTTTAACTTCTTATTCAATGGAAGAAGTTGTTGCCAGAAATGTTATTGTAGATGAAAAGCCCGATGTTGTTATCAACATGCTTGATGCAACATCTCTGGAAAGAAGTCTTTATCTGGCTGTCCAGTTCATGGAGATAGGTGTTCCTGTTGTTCTCGGCCTTAACATGATGGACGAGGTCAAGAAAAAGGGAATCCGTATAGATTCTAAAAAGCTTTCCAAGCTTATGGGTGTCCCTGTTATCGAATGCGTTGCCCGTCGTGGTCTCGGTACAGATGAATTGATGCAGGCTGTGCAACAGGTGGCCGATAAGACTAAAGGCAAATGGACCCCCGTAAATATTTCATATGGTCATGATCTTGATCCTGCAATTGAAGAAATGACAGCATTGATCAAAGAAAATGAGTTCATGACTGATCGTTATGACCCGCATTGGCTGGCGGTTAAATACCTTGAAGAAGATGAAATTGTTATCAAGAACGGGCGTAAGGCCGGAGTATTGGCGGAACAGTTGCAAGCGATTGTTAAAAGAGTTTCGGACCATGTCCAAAAAACTCTAAACACTTATCCTGAAGCTATTCTTGCCGACTATCGTTACGGGTTTATCAATTCTATTCTTAAGCAGGGCGTTATCAGCCGGGAAGATAACCTTCGATTCGATTTTTCTGACAAGGTTGATACCGTTCTGACTCATAGATTTTTGGGACCGATCATTATGATCGGTGCCATGTATGCAATGTTTTACGTAACATTCACCTTCGGGGCTTATCCGCAGGGTTGGGTTGAAGATGCCTTCGGCTGGTTGTCCTCTACTGTCTCGGCAGTGTTGCCTGACGGATTATTGAAATCCATGCTCGTGTCCGGCGTAATTGACGGAGTCGGGGCTGTTATGGGCTTTACGCCGCTTATTCTGATCATGTTTGCGATGCTCGTTTTCTTAGAAGATCTCGGATACATGGCCCGTGTTGCGTACATGGTAGATAGAGTTTTTCGTATGTTCGGTTTGCACGGAATGTCGATCATGCCATTTATTATGGCGGGTGGACTTCCCGGTGGTTGCGCTGTTCCGGCTGTTATGACTTGCCGTACATTACGGAGTCCTAAAGAAAGAATCGCGACAATCCTGACTGCTCCATTTATGATTTGCGGTGCTAAGGCTACAGCTTATATTATGCTGGTCAGTGCCTTTTACCCTGAGTCCGCAACATCTGTGATGTTCTTTTTAGTGCTTATCTCATGGGCCTTAGCTCTTTGTGTCGGCAGACTTTTGCGCTGGACGGCCTTAAGAGGGGAATCCACTCCATTTGTAATGGAACTTCCGCCTTACAGACTTCCAACTATCCACGGTGTTGCTATTCATACATGGGATAGAGTCTGGCAGTATATCAAGAAAGCAGGGACTGTAATTCTCGCTATTTCAATCCTGATGTGGGCATTGATGACTTTTCCTCAGCTTACTGCTGAAAGGGTTGATGCCTATGAAGCGCAGCGTGCACAGGTTACTGTTGAAAGTAAAAATTGGGATGGATCTGAATATCAGAAACAGGTGCAGCTTGATAAAAAGTTGAGTGCTATTGATTATTTAAAAGGTGAGGAAGCTCTTAAAACCTCATATGCCGGACGCATGAGCAACGCTATATCTCCGGTAACGAATCTTGCGGGCTTCCCATGGCAGGCAAATATATCTTTTATCGGCGCATTTGCCGCGAAAGAGGTTTTTGTCTCCACCATGTCCACTGCCTATTCTCTGGGTGAAGAAGATCCTGATGATGCAACCACTTTGAGTCAGAAAATTGCAGCTGATCCAGCATGGACTCCAGCGGTTATCTGGTCGGTATTCATCTTCATGCTGGTTTATGTGCCGTGTATGGTAACGGTTGCGGTAATCATTAGAGAGACAAACTGGAAGTGGGGACTGTTCTCAGTATTCGGTTCGCTTGGATTTGGTTATTCGCTATCGGTTCTGATTTATCAGGTTGGAACTTTACTAGGGTATTAAGTAAGCTGATTATATTAAGTGTTAAAACGCCCCGTACTGTTATCAGTGCGGGGCGTTTGTTTGTTGATGAATCTGCCGCCGGTTAATTATTCTCACTCTTAATATCTTTTAATTCGGGATGTCGATCATAGAAACCTTTCAGGGGTTCCAGTGGATAAGTACACTTAGGGCAATTCTGGTCTTTGGGAGCTTGTCCAAGCATAAAAACTTTTTCACACATAGGACAAATTGACTTCTCCTGTTTAGTAAACATTTTTCTTTTTTTAGACGGTTTATAGAAAAAAACACATCCTAAAATAAAGAAGCCAAATGTAACTAATGCCCATCGTCCAAGTGGACCAACTTCATGACCTTTAATATAATAAGGGATCTTTGTAGGCCATGCCCCCAAAATAATTATCAGAGCATAAGCAATTACGAGAACTTTTCCCCAAGGTATTTTTTTAACGTTTATTCTTTTTATTTTTTGGAGCATTAATTTTGCCTTTAGCTTCCGTATATAATTGTTCCACATTCTCAATGACTTGCCCCGCACTTGAAACAGTTGTCAATGGTCCACTTATTTTTCTCATCAAGGCGGCCAAATATTTAAGTTTTAGTGTTAACTACATCATCACGTTCATAATGTTTTTTACAGTATTCCTCATAAGTAATCCGTCCTATAGCAAGAACAAGAAAAATGTTTACAACTTCATTAATTGCGCCTGAATATAATAATAGATCGTACATTTGCTTAGAATATGAAATGTTCCATAAGAAGAGGAAAAGGCTATTAATTGCAAACAGAACCCCAAAATTAATCAAAAAAGACTTAAATGACATAGGATAAAACTTAACTTTTGATAGCGGAAGTATTGTAGCCATATAAATGATTGAAGCACACAATGCGAAAAGAAATGATTTAGCAGTAAGACTTGAGAGGACATAAAAAAAAGTGTCATAATCAAAAGAAGTATTTGATGAAATTAACATATCGCCGAGAAGTATTCGTACCATATCAAAAAGATTGTCAACTAAAGAAGCTAACCATAAAGTTGTTTTTGCTAAAACAAGCATAATAACAAAAAAAAGAATTATTTTTTTTAAAAAACACAACAAGTCATACGATCTCTTTACGTCTCTAATTAAACTTAAGACTAAAGAAAATACAACAATAGAAAACATTAAATGACTATACCATTCTTCCAAATTTTTAAATCTAAATACTGAATAGATAAAAAGAATCATAAAACAATATATATTTTGTTTTACGACAGCAAAAAAATACAATGATATTTTTGACACTAAATACTCCACTATGGAGATGGACACTCTTTCAACAGTATCCATCTCCATATTAATTTTATTTATTAACCCGACTGCGTTTAATTACTTTTTTCACTTTTTTTAGGTATGGAATTGCAATCGACATCCTGTCATCAGGAGTATCCAAATAAGCCTTAGCAACCTCTTTCAGTGAAGGACTTACGGCCTCCTGAATAGCCTTTGCCCTCTGCTTACGTAACGTAGAGTTTTTGCTGTATAAATCACTCCATTTACTTGAAAAAACTTTATGATTTACTTCATCCTGATGTTTTTCAGTTTCTTTTCCTTTTTCAACCATATTGTTCCAAGAGTCTTTAATTGATTCAGTCAACTCCTGACCCAAGGAGGTTTCGCCAAGAATTACTTTTTTGCCATACGTTGCAGCTTTTTTCTTGGTCTCAGGATGAGTAATTGGACTGACAATTTTGTGTGTCTCGTCTAAAGCTTCTCCGACGAGTTCAACTCCAGCTTCGCCAGCAAGGCTGCCTATTTTCCCTAAAGCTCGCCCGGTTTCTTTTACTGTCTTCACAAGGCCATTTCCAACTCTGGATGAAAATCCTTCTTCCTTTTCATGAACCTTATGACTCGGAGTGTCAGTCGAATGTCCGCGCACAAAAGCCTTGTTCCGTTGTAATTGTTCGTGTTTATTTTCCTCAATATCCAACTCCTCACTCTCCCCAGCCAGCCCCGTCCGGTCATGAAAATTAATCGGATCATCGAGGCAGTAGCCATAAACATCCACATCCCCGCCAGCTAAACCGATTGGGTCGGGAGTTACGAACCTGCCGATGGTAGGGTCGTATTCACGATATCCCAAATGTACGAGTCCGGTATCTTTGTCTATCAGTCCCGCGGCGAATCCGAGGCATACATCCAGACTGACTCCGCTATCGAGTAATACATTCCCAAACGAATCATATATAATTCGCTTTACATCATAACCTCTTTCGTCCGCAACCATGAAGATAGTCCCGACTTGATTTGTAGCAAAAAGAAAGGTGCATCCTTCAAAAGTCATGCTGACGGGATCGCCTTCTTCATTATAGGAAAATACTTTTGGGTTTAATCCTTCCCCGTCTGTCACGGCGATCAGCGTAGTCAAATCCTGCCAAAGATATTTTTCAACAGCTTTACCATTGATAGATTTCGCAATTCTCCGCCCCAGAGGATCTGAGGTATATTCGATTCTTCGTCCGTCCGGCAGATGTACTTCGTGGAGCGGGTCGGATTCAAGGTACGAGTATCTCGTCACCTGTCCGAGATCAGTTTTCATGATCATACGGCCCTGGTTGTCGTACATATATTTTACTTCGCCAGCTTGCAGGAGTTGCATGTTTTGGCCGTACTTAAACAATCTTGGTTTTGTCTGCCGAGTTTCCGCGAATAAACGTTCACCGTTTTTACCGTACTGATAATGTTCGATGACAGCGTTGTCGCAGAGGACTTTGCTGAGTCTACCGCCGTTGTCATATTCATATTCACGCTCAATCGGTTCTGGATCGAGAACGATGCCTGTGTATATGATTCTGCCATTATCATCTCGTTCGGTGGCGAGTAGCGAAAACTCTTCTTCCGAATCCGGAATCAAGAACGATTTTGTTTGGTATGCTTCGACTGCTTCAACATCCACTGAATCCCTTTTCTGTTCATCACGAATGTTTTCTCCTGTGCCTGTTTCGGGTTGTCGCGGCTGATTTCTTGCGACTTCTGCAAGCAATTCCTGCCCGTATTGAGTGTTTCTCAAATCTTTAACAAGTGGCAGTTCTGGATTTTGAGAAATAAACTTAGCGTGGAGATTACGCTTGGTTTTCTTAAGATATTCTTTTTCGTATTCCATCTCTCTTAGCTTACGTTCCCACAAAGCTCTACGTTCAGGGGACATCATGCTTGGATACATGCGTTCATGTGCTGGAAATTCTTTGAGACAATAATATGGGCTGTCCATTTCTTCCGGCCCTTCAAGAATTGAGTTCGGCATCACATCGTACATCATTTCCAAAATGTCTTCGGGAGGCAACGAATTCTTGTACAGGCGAACATTGATTGGAATATCCTTTCCTTCTTTTTCTCTTAACTTGTAACCACCGGGATAAATCATGTTTCGTCTCCATTTGCTTTTGTGATTGCCTCCCAAAATACAGATCTATTCTGAATTTTGGCGACAATCGTTTGCCTTAATAAGCAAATGATAACGAACAGGGCGGACATGAATAAGCCGAGTCAGGTCCGCCCTACAAAAAAGGCCGCAAATTTCATAATGAAATTTGCGGCCTTTGAATTTTAACTATCTGTTAAGCTATTGACTATTTTTGAAAGTAAGCCCGTCGTCGTTTGCATCAATTGAAACGGTTTGTTCCTCTTGTAGATTTCCGCTGATAATTTCCTTTGCAAGCGGAGTTTCAAGATGGAGCTGGATATATCGACGCAGGGGTCTTGCTCCGTAAACTGGATCGTATGACGCATGGGCGATAAATGCCTTGGCTCTTTCTGTTACTTCCAAGGACATTTTGTGTTCAGCCAGACGTGCTCTGAGTCCGCCCAGTTGCAGATCTACAATTTGTTTCAGATCCTTTTCGAGCAGAGGTTTGAAGAGCACTGTTTCATCAACTCTGTTAAGGAATTCCGGCCTGAAATGTCCACGCAGGACATTCATAACGCCTTCTGCAACTCCGGTTTTGAACTCTCCATCCTTTTCAATTCCATCCAATAGGATATGTGATCCTAGGTTGGAAGTCATGATGATAAGCGTGTTTTTGCAATCCACTGTTCGACCGTGACTGTCGGTCAGGCGACCGTCATCAAGTATTTGCAGCAGGACATTAAACACATCGGGATGCGCTTTTTCAATCTCATCAAAAAGTACAACCGAGTAAGGTTTTCTTCTGATGGCCTCAGTTAACTGACCGCCTTCGTCATAACCTATATATCCCGGAGGCGCTCCGATTAGACGGGCAACCGCGTGTTTTTCCATGTACTCGGACATGTCGAGGCGCACAATGTTGTCTTCGGTATCAAACAGAGATTCCGCTAGAGCCTTGCACAGCTCGGTTTTACCAACGCCTGTGGGGCCTAGGAATATGAATGATCCAATTGGGCGCGATGGATCTTTAAGTCCTGCGCGTGCTCTGATTACTGCATCGGAAACAGCGCGAACAGCCTCATCCTGACCGATAACTCTGGCGTGCAGAATGTCTTCGAGTCGAAGTAGTTTTTCTCTTTCACCTTCTACCAGTCTGGTTACAGGAATACCTGTCCAGCGGGAGATGATTCCGGCTATGTCATCAGGTCCGACGAACTCTTTCAGCATACGGGTTCTGTTTGTTGAAGAATCGTCCTCATCGCCTTGAATATCTTTTTCAATTGCAGCAAGCTTCTTTTCAAGCTCCAGAAGAACTGAATATTTAAGCTCAGCCGCTTTGTTGTAATCGAGTGCTCTTTCGGCTTTTTCAACTTCAATCTTGGTCTGTTCGATTTGGGATTTGAGATCCCGAACAGTGTCGATTGATGCCTTTTCTTTTTCCCATTGTTCAAGCAACTCGGACTGAGTTATTTTAAGTTCCATCAGAGAGTCTTCCAGCTTCGAAAGCCTGACTCGTGAAGCTTTGTCTTCTTCGCGTCTGAGAGCTTCCCGTTCAATTTCAGCTTGCAGAATCTGTCTGTTGATTTTGTCCAGCTCATATGGCTGTGAATCAATTTCGGTTCTGATCATGGCTGCGGCTTCATCAATAAGGTCGATGGCCTTGTCTGGAAGCTGTCTGTCCGAAATATAGCGCTGAGAAAGTGTCGCGGCTTCAATAAGAGCTGCGTCACTGATTCTTACACCGTGATGAACTTCAAATTTTTCGCGAAGTCCGCGCAGGATTGAAATGGTATCCTCAACGGAAGGCTCTTCCACCATGATGGTTTGGAAACGCCTTTCAAGAGCAGGATCTTTTTCAATATATTTACGATATTCATCCGTGGTTGTCGCACCGATGCAGTGCAGTTCACCTCTTGCGAGCATGGGCTTAAGCAGATTACCTGCGTCCATTGCTCCTTCGCTTTTACCTGCGCCCACGATGGTGTGGATTTCATCAATGAAGATGAGAATCTGACCTTCGGATTCCTGAACTTCTTTTAATACGGCTTTGAGGCGTTCCTCAAATTCTCCGCGATATTTAGCTCCGGCAATAAGGGAGCCCATGTCGAGCATAAAGACGGTCTTGTCTTTAAGTCCTTCCGGCACGTCCTGTTTGACTATGCGCTGGGCCAGGCCTTCGATGATCGCAGTTTTACCTACTCCCGCTTCACCTATGAGAATAGGGTTATTCTTAGTGCGGCGGGAAAGGATGCGGATAACACGTCTGATTTCAGAATCGCGTCCGATGACGGGATCAAGCTTGCCTTTGCGGGCTTCTTCAACAAGATCGCGTCCATATTTTTTAAGGGCGTCGTAGGTGGCTTCGGGGTTGTCAGTCGTTACACGCTGATTCCCTCTGATGGTTGTCATTGCTTCCAGAACTTTATCTTTAGTAAGATTGAAGGATGCATTAACTTTGCCGGCTCCGGTTGAACCGTGTTCGGCCATGATCGCGAGAAACAGATGCTCGACACTGATGAACTCGTCGTGCATGCGCTTGGCGGCCTGTTCCGCTTCAACTATAACGCGATTAAGTCGCGGGGTGACAAAGACCTGTCCGGGCTGTGCACCGGGGCCGCTGACGCTCGGCAGTTTGTTGATTTCTTTTTGTACGGCAGATTTATAAGTTGCGGGATCAATACCGCTTTTTTGTAGAATTTTGGAAACAATGCCTTTTTCCTGTTCAACTAAGGCGAAGAGCAGGTGTTCAACTTCGATTTGCTGCTGGCCATTTGAAATGGCCAGCGATTGAGCTTCGGCAATTGCGTCGTTTGTTTTCTTCGTGAATTTATTCGGATCCATATAGAGTCTCCTTTTTATCAGGTATTGTTGACTCGCGGAAAGATTCTAAACTCACTCATTTTGACCGATGTTAAGTCTCGGTCAATTTTACGTGTCCGGACGCATTTTGCTGTTCGTCAAATCGCGAACAGTTCCGGATTGAGAGGCAGGAGTTTGAATCCTGAATATATATCGCAAGTCATTATATATGTTATTTAAAATTGTACAAATTAAATTAGTTTGCGCATTTCTTCTACACGGGCTTCGAGTTGTTCAACTCGTTCCAGAAGGTCCACGATAATGGAGCCTCCGGCTGCGGTAATTTCAAGATCACGGCACAATCTGGAAAGTTTGCTCAGCCGGTAGAGATCCCGCGTCCCGAAAAGATAATGCCCGTCGCCTGTTGTAGCAGGGGATACCCATTCAAGGCTTATCAACTCCAGAACAGTATCTTCTTCAAGGCCGGTCATCTCGATAATCTGCGCGAACAGCAATCTGCGTGAGCGGCTGGGAGGATTTGCTTCAGTTCTTTTTTTAATATCCATTTGCAAAATCTCCCTTAAAATGACCTTGGGGTGAATTCTGTCTTTTCAGATAATTCTTCCCATAGTTTTTTAATTTCATCTGAATCTGCAACAGGCACTTGAACCATTACTCTAACAAATTGATCGCCTTTCTTAGCTCCGGCACCTAAGCCTCTTCCTTTAACTCTCATCTTTTTGCCGCTTCCCATGCCTGCCGGAATATTCATTTCGATCATTCCGTCAAGAGTAGGAACTTTAACTTTTGAGCCAAGGGCCGCTTCCCACGGTGCAAGCGGAAGATCTAAAATAATATTGTTTTCTTCCACCTTGTAAAGCTGGTGGGGAGCCAATTTTATTTTCAGATAAAGATCTCCGGATGGACCGTCGCCGGGGCCGGGTGCGCCTTGACTTGCCAGACGTATTTTTTGTCCGTCTTTAATTCCGGCAGGTACATTCACATCCAGCTTTTTTGACTGAACCATGGGATGTCCGCCGGGACCTGTTGTGCGTTCCTGAACTGAAATAGATTTTGCCCCGCCTTTATAGGCTTCTTCCAAGGTCAGAGTCAGAGTTGTTTCCGAGTCAGCTCCTTTTTGAGGACGCTGTTGAAAACCGCCGCCTCCGAATCCTGAAGCTCCGGAAAAGCCTCCTCTACCGCCGCCACCGCCTCCGAAAACTGTTTCAAAGAAGTCACTGAAATCTCCGCCTCCGAATCCTTGTGCTCCCCCGAAACCCTGTCCGCCGAAGTTTCTTCCGCCTTGTCCCGGAGGTGGCTGGAAGTTCTGGCCGTGTTCCCAATCTGCTCCGAACTGATCGTACATCTTACGTTTTTTTGCGTCTTTTAAGACTTCGTAAGCTTCATTTATTTCTTTAAACTTCGTTTCAGACTCAGGATTATCATGATTCAAGTCAGGATGATGCTTGCGCGCCAGCTTCTTGAATGCTTTTGATATTTCCTCTTTAGAGGCGGAGCGCGAAACTCCCAGAAGTTTGTAGTAGTCTTTATATTTAACACTCATCGAATTATTTCTCCTTAGATAATTAGCCGAGTATAGCAAAACGGCGTCACCATATCAAAGTATATCGCTATGAGATCAAGTCAAGCGGAATGATTGGATTTAGATTGAGGATAAAATGAGAAAATCCGTCTAAAAAAGTTGGGAATATAGAATTTCCCTATGCTCAGGGATAGAATTGGTGTGAATAAAAAATTGTAAAAAGTCGTAATTAAAAATCTTCGGGCAGTTCGTAATCCTTTTTAGCAGGATCATAGCAGTATTTGCAGCGGTCTTTTTTTATGAAAAAGCGGACTAGAATTAAACCTGTAACGAAGCCTCCTACGTGTGCTCCCCAAGCAATTTGTTGCGCACCGCCTGACATGTGTTCTGTAACTCCTGAAAAAATTTGGAGAGTAAACCAGATTCCTAAAAAAAGTCCGGCAGGTATTTTAAAAAAAAGTGGAATAATAATGATGGGGACGAGCGTTAAGACCCGCCCGTGGGGATAGAGAACAAAGTATGCGCCCATTATTCCGGCAACTGCGCCTGATGCGCCGATGATAGGAACGTTAGCAGATGGAGTGAGCATTACCTGTACGGCAATGGCTGCCAGTCCGCAGATTGTATAGAAGACAAAAAATCTGGCATGCCCCATGGCATCTTCAATATTATCCGCAAAAATCCAGAGCATCCATAGATTCAGTATGATGTGAATCCATCCGCTGTGAAGAAACATATATGTAAAAAAAGGAAGTGCCCCCGCAGATGGATAGCCTACTGCCATTGCCCATTCCGGATTAATATAGCGAGCCGGAACCACCCCGAGTAAATGGAAAAGAGTCAGTTTTGCACCCGGGGCAAGAAACTGCTCCATAAAAAATGTAGTGATGTTTGCCGTCATTAATGTCCAGAGGACATAAGGGCGTATCAGACATGGAACGTTATCGCGGATTGGGATCATTTGTGTACCGCATATAAAAAATTCCCGCCGTAGGAGCGGCGGGAATTGTATGAGGTTGGTTTGTAGGTGTACTTCGGGACTTTTACCCCCTAAACACTGTACTTAACCTGATGCCGAAAGCGCGGTTTAGACCTAGTTGAGAATTCTCGTATGTAAAATGGGCATTTAGCCCTAACTTATATTATATGTTCATTCTCTCGCTATGGTCTCTACCTACGCCTCAGGTCTTACTTAAATAATAAGCTTAAAAGAGGCGAAGTCAAGAGATTGCAATAAACTTAGTGTTTATCTTCCTGCTTGAAAAGAGCTTTCAGGAAGGCATCAAACTTTTTAGCTTTTGCTTCACGCATTTCCGCCAGAAGAAGTAATACTTTTTCTGTGTTGGCTTTTAATTCATCCACGCCTGAGTCGTTATCTATGATAGCTGTGCAGCAGTCCATTTTTGCTTTCTCATCCCACTGCCATGAATCAAAAGTGGCAAGAGTTTCGGGGTCCAGTCCTCTTTTTTCTCTAAGTTCTTGAGTCCTTTTAGAATCCGGGCATCTAATTCCGATAACCACATCAACCAGTTTTTGAGTGTGCCATCCAGCTTCAAGAAGAAGCGGAATTTCGGCAACAGCTAAAGGTGTGGTCGCATTCGTCTGAAAAAACAGAGCCGTTTCGTGCTGAACAATGGGATGGACAATATTCATTATTTCACGACGGATATCACCATCTTCACATATGGCAGTAAATACTTTCTTTTTATCAATATTCCCGGTTTCTGTTTCAGTAAATTTGTTACCGAATCTCTGGCGGATCATTTCCCATCCGGCACCGTCTTTGTTGTATGTATCGGAGACAGATTTATCAGCACTGAAAACCGGAATTCCTTTTTCAGAGAGTAGCTTTAGAGCTGTAGATTTTCCGCAGCAAGGCATGCCTATAAGTCCGACACGTTGCACAGAGCTGTTAAGTTCTTTCAAAAGAGTAATAAAATCATCAGGAGGTGTGAGCGTGAAGCTTAATCTTTCATCTGTTTCAGGGTGATTGAAAGACAGGCTGTACGCATGAAGCATCTGTCTGGAAGCCAACTCAGAAAGCGGTTTGCTTTGATTTTTCAATATTGTGTGCTGCTGTGAGCCGTAAACCTGATCGCCCAGAAGGGGATGACCTATATGAGCCATATGAACTCTGATCTGGTGAGTTCTGCCGGTGTAGATTTTAACCCTTAAGAGGCTTGCCCGTTCTGCGGGGTCGGTCCAGAGAACTTCATAGCTTGAGCGGGCATCTCTGCCGCCTTTCAAAACAACAGCCATTTTTGTTTTATGGATAGGGTGTCTGCCGATAGGCATATTAATATCAGCAAAGTCTTTATCCGGTACACCGTGAACAATCGCAAGATAGGTTTTATCAACTTCCCGTTCTGCAAAAGCTGCGGACAAAGCAAGCCTGTCATGGTCATTCAAGGCAACAGCAATAAGGCCGGAGGTAAATTTATCAAGTCTGTGTACGATGCCGGGACGCCATTCATCCATATTCTGAATTTCAGGAAAATGATGAATAAGACGATGTACCAGCGTTTCAGTCGGACAGCTTGGAGCAGGGTGAGTTGTCAGTCCTGCCGGTTTATTAATGACAGCAACCCGCCCATCATTAAAAATAATATCCAGAGGTTTGTCTTCCGGTATCAGGGAATTGTTTTCAACTTCACCTTTAAGGGTAAGCTTTTCGCCGCCCGCTAATTTGTAATTGGGCTTTTTACAGAGGACACCGTCTACTTCAGCAAGGCCCGCTTTAATCCAGTCCTTTGCCTTTCCTCTCGAAATTCCATCATTTTCAAGTTCTGTTCCCCAGAATTTATCCAGTCTGGTATTGCGATCGGAAAATAGAGCGTCTCTGGTCCAGATCTGGGTATTTTCTTTTTCATCACTACTATCATTATTATACATGCAATTTTCCGATTATTAGTTATGGTTTGCTAAGAGGTCATTTAAATTAATATTGGTTATTTCGAGTAATGCCAAGCACTGATGACTTTATCTGAAAAATAATTTAAAAAAAGCTTGACGGACAAGTACGTGGAATATAGAAACACGAGGTTTTGACTTTAAGAAATTAAATAACACGTAACATTGAGATCAAGGAGGCCACCGTGGCGGTTCATGTGGTAGACCATCCTCTGGTAAGACACAAGCTTGGAATTCTCCGGGAAGCTGGCCTTAGTACCAGCGGTTTTCGGAATTTGGCTCTTGAGATTTCAAGACTCCTCACTTATGAGGCGACAAAAGACCTTGTTACTGAACCTAAGACTATCAAAGGCTGGGCCGGAGATGTCGAGGTTGAGATGATTAAAGGTAAAAAAATCACTGTAGTTCCTATCCTCAGAGCCGGCCTCGGTATGATGGATGGTGTGCTTGATATGGTTCCCGGTGCACGAGTCAGTGTAGTTGGCTTTTATCGCGATGAAGAAACTTTGCAGCCTGTAGAGTATTACGTCAAGCTTGCAAGAAACATTGATGAGCGCATCGCGCTTATACTTGACCCTATGCTCGCTACCGGCGGAACATTGCTTGCAACTATCGAACTGCTTAAAAAGGCAGGTTGTACCAACATTAAAGGACTTTTCCTTGTTGCAGCTCCTGAAGGTATTGAAAAGGTTGTAACCGCGCACCCTGACGTAGACATTTATACAGCATCAATAGATGAAAAATTAAATGAAGCAGGATATATCCTTCCCGGCCTCGGCGATGCGGGAGATAAAATTTTCGGCACCAAATAAGGTGCCTTTTTTTTGTCACAATTTTAGGGGGGTTAAAAGATGAGTATTTCGAGTACCGAGTATAATTTTAGAGCCAGAGACGTCGTTCTTGGCGCACAGATGTTGTTTGTCGCCTTTGGAGCACTGGTTCTGGTTCCACTCCTTACCGGACTTAATCCGAACGTCGCTTTGTTTACAGCTGGGGTCGGTACCCTGATTTTTCAGCTTGTAACAGGCGGAAAGGTTCCGGTTTTTCTTGCTTCCTCTTTCGCGTTCATTGCTCCGATAATTTATGGTGTTCAAACTTGGGGCATTCCATCGACTCTTTGTGGCCTAGCGGCGGCGGGTGTCTTTTATATTTTCCTCAGTTTACTTATCAGCTGGCGCGGAACAGATGTTCTGAGAAGAATCCTCCCGCCCGTTGTTACCGGTCCGGTCATTATGGTTATCGGTCTGATTCTGGCTCCTGTTGCAGTATTTATGGCAATGGGTAAAACAGGTGACGGCTCTGTTGTTCTGGTTCCTGAAAAAACTGCACTGATCGTTTCTATGATCTCACTCGGTGTAACCGTAGCGGTTTCTCTTTTCGGAAAAGGATGGCTTAAACTGATACCTATTTTAAGCGGTATCACTGCTGGGTATGTTACTTGTCTGTTCATGGGGCTTGTTGATTTCTCCAGTGTTGCAGCCGCTCCTTGGATTGCAATGCCGGCGTTTACTTACCCTGAATGGAACCTTGAAGCCATTTTATTCATCGTGCCTGTTGCAATTGCTCCTGCGATTGAACATTTCGGTGATGTCCTCGCTATCGGTTCCGTATCCGGAAAGGATTATGTGAAAGATCCCGGTATCCACAGGACTATGCTCGGCGACGGTCTTGCTACATCTTTTGCAGCATTTTTCGGCGGACCTCCTAATACCACTTATTCAGAAGTAACAGGCGCTGTTGCTCTGATTAAAGTGTTTAACCCCGCAATTATGACATGGGCTGCTATAGTTGCTATCGCTCTTGCTTTTGTCGGTAAGGTCGGCGCTTTCTTGCAGACTATTCCTGTGCCTGTAATGGGTGGAATTATGGTTCTGCTTTTCGGTGCCATCATGGTTGTCGGAATGAACACTCTTGTTCGTGCCGGTGAAGACCTGATGGAAGCTCGCAACCTTGCAATTGTCGCACTTATTGTTATCTTCGGTGTAGGCGGCATGTCCGTGCCTACTCCTTTCAGTGATGAGTTCAGACTTGGCGGAATCGGGCTGGCAGGAATTCTCGGTGTTTTCCTGAATCTGGTTCTTCCGCGTAAGAAAAAAGAAGCTTAGTTTTTTGCCGGGATATTCCGGTAAAGATATGGGCTGAATTTAGATAATATCAGGCGCTCGGACATCTTCTTTAACAGGAGGAGTTCGAGCGTCTTTTTTGGAGATCAAAAATGGAATTAAGTTTCAGCTATCCTGAATTGAAGGATCTTGTGGCAGGTCGTAAAGTCGCAGTCGCAGTCAGTGGCGGAGCGGACAGCTTGTTGTCTATGGTGATTCTTAAAGAGCTCGGCGCAGATGTTATAGCTGTGCACGGCTGTTTTCTGGGCAGCGAAAAATCTGCACTTGCTGTCGCAGGTCTGGAATTGCGATGTGCTGAATTTGGAATAGATCTTCATGTTCTGGATTTTAAAGCTGAATTCGATAAAATGGTGATTGAGCCGTTCATTAAAGATTATCTTAAGGGAGACACGCCCAATCCTTGCGCACAGTGCAATCCTCAAATTAAGTTCGGGGTACTTTATGCCGCGGCCCGAAATTTTGGTGCGGAACTTCTCGGCACCGGACACTATGTGCGTATTGTCGAGCATCCCGAATATGGCAGGATGATTGCCCGTGGTGCAGATCTCGGCAAAGATCAGAGCTATTTTTTATCTTTAGTTCCCAGAGAGGATGTGTTGAATGCTATTTTCCCTCTTGGAAATCACAGCAAGACGGAAACTTATTCAGAGCTTGAAAAAAGGGGGCTCAAAATACCCCTGTCGTCCGAAAGTCAGGAAATATGTTTTGTTCCAGATGATGATTACAGACAGTTTCTTATTGACCGTGATGTAAAATTGCCCGGTCCGGGAGATGTTATTCTTTCAAGCGGAGAAAAATTAGGACGGCATAAAGGTCTTTGGAGATACACACACGGACAGCGCAAGGGACTTGGTATTGGGTGGAGAGAGCCTCTTTATGTAATTGAGAAAGATTTGAAACGAAATTTACTTATTCTTGGAACTAAGGAAGAACTCGGGGCATCAGGGTGTATCGCCGAAAAAGTAAATTTTCTGGTGGATTTTGATAAATGGCCTGAAACTGTACGTATTCAAACTCGTTACAGGCAGAGGTCCATGTCTTCAAAAGTTAAGCTTGATGGTGATAATCTGGTGTTTGAATTTGTCGAGCAGCATTCAATGCCTACACCCGGGCAGATCGCGGCCGTTTATACCGAAGACGGGGCGGTGCTGGGTGGTGGTATAATTCGCAAAGCTCTTTAGAAAAGGAGTTGGTTATGAATAGATGTGAATGGGCAAACAGTGGTCCTTTGGAGTTAAAATATCATGATGAAGAGTGGGGTGTGCCTGTTCATGATGATCGGCTTCTTTTTGAAATGCTGATTCTTGAAGGGGCGCAATCAGGTTTGAGTTGGTCTACTATCCTTAAAAAGAGAGAAGATTATTTAAAAGCTTTTGATAATTTTGATGCTGAGAAAATTTCGAAATACTCAGAAATAAAAATTGAAGAATTGATGAATAATGCCGGGATAGTCAGGCATAAGTTGAAAATTAATGCCGCAATTGCAAACGCAAAGTGCTTTCTCGAAATTCAAAAAGAATATGGATCTTTCGATCAATATATTTGGTCTTTTGTGGATGGACACCCTGTGATTAATAAGTGGGCTGTTTCATCTGATGTTCCCGTCAGTACCGCTGAATCTTTAGAAATGAGTAAGAGTTTGAAGAAAAAAGGGTTTAAATTCATTGGAGCTACAACCTGTTATGCATATATGCAGGCAGTAGGGATGGTAAATGACCACTTGATTTCTTGTTTTAGATACTCCGAAGTGTAAAATATAAAATACCTTACATATATTTAGGCTGATATAGTTGACCTCGTTTAATATGCTCGATATGTATATTCTGTTTTGAACAAATAAGACTAGTAATCGTGATTTCATATTAACTTACAAGAAAGGTAGAAAATATGCGTCAGCCTTCTGTAGGGGTAAGTCTTGAAGGATTGCCCTATATATTTTTAAGTGCTTTTGCCACAGTTTGTTTCGCAATTCTAGACTGTTGGTTTATGACTGTGATTTTGCTCGGATTAACCGCTTTTATAGGTCATTTTTTTCGTGACCCAGAAAGAGTTGCTCCTGAAGATGTTGATGCAGTAGTTTCTCCGGCTGACGGAAAAGTTATTAAAGTTGAATATGCTGCGGACCCTCTTACCGGTGAATCCCGTCAGTCCGTTTGTATTTTTATGAATGTTTTTAATGTTCATGTTAATCGTATGCCGGTTTCTGGTAAAATTGAGCGCATCCGCTACATTCCCGGAAAGTATTTCAATGCTTCCTTTGATAAGGCCAGTACTGATAATGAACGCAATGTTGTTGAAATAATTGGTAAAGGTAATCAGAGATTTACCATGGTACAGATTGCCGGCCTCATTGCCCGTAGAATTGTTTGCTGGGCTGAAAAGTCGGATAAGCTCAAACGCGGGGACCGTTATGGTCTGATCAAGTTCGGTTCGCGGGTTGACCTTTATCTTCCGGAAGGGTATAAAGTCTTAGTTCGAGTCGGTGACAAGGTTGCAGCTGGTGAAACAGCCCTTGCTCATAAGGCTTAATTTAGAATATAAAAGTTTATAAATTTAATAGATAATTAAAAAGAAGTTTATATAAGTGACTATTATGGCTAAGGAAAAAAGAATACCAAAACATAAGGCTGTTTACATTCTGCCTAACATGTTGACCATAGCGAGCCTCTTTTGCGGCTTTCTGGGGATGACATGGGCTGTAGAAGGTAAGTTTGAGCTTTGTGCCATTGCTATTCTTGTCAGCTGTCTTTTTGACGGACTTGACGGGAAAGTTGCAAGATTGACCGGAACAAGTAGTGAGTTTGGCGTACAGCTGGATTCACTTGCTGATTTGGTTGCTTTTGGTGTTACTCCTGCCTTTATGGCCTATCAGTGGCAACTTCATAATTTCGGCAGACTGGGACTGTTGGCGGCATTTTTAATGATCGCTTGCGGCGCACTCAGACTTGCACGTTTCAACGTTCAGGCTGGCGTTACTTCTAAAGCCCATTTTATAGGGCTTCCCATTCCTGCTGCCGGTTGTACTTTGGCCACTTTGGTTCTGTTCGCTCCGTTTATGCCTCCGGTTTTAGTTCAGAAAGTTCTCCCTATGGGAACTCTGATATTGGTTTATATCGTTTCTTTCCTGATGGTTAGTTCTGTTCGCTATAGCTCTTTTAAAGAAGCTGGCGTTTTCAAAGCTCATCCTTTCAGTTCTATGGTAACTGTCATTGCTTTGTTTGTGATGGTTGCATCTCAGCCCAAGTTCTTGGGATTCATTATTTTTGCCTGCTATATTATATCCGGTCCTATCTATACTATTTTCTTCCTATCACGCAGAAGCTCTAAGCTACTAGGAAAGTCCTCCAAAGATTTGTCATAGCATCGGTTCACACCAGCTACTTAGAACATAAAATCTTTCGGGGGACGGTAAAATTCTAGTCTCTCAAAGGGTTCTATAGTTACATCTTGTGAATTGTTGATATACTCTGCCTAAGGCGATTTGCCTTTGACGCAGCTAGGAGATGAAAATGTCTGATCAAGTCTATATTTTTGATACCACCTTACGCGACGGAGAACAGTCCCCCGGCGCAACAATGAATATCCGCGAAAAAATTACTATGGCCCGTCAGCTTGAAATGCTGGGTGTTGATATCATCGAGGCTGGTTTTCCCGCTGCGAGTCAGGGTGATTTTGAAGCCGTTAGAAAAATTGCTCAGTCAGTTGGTGATATTCAAGTTGCCGGACTCTGCCGCGCACTTACCTCTGATATTGATCGGGCTTTTGAAGCCGTTAAATATGCTAAAAATCCTCGTATCCATACATTTGTTGCTACTTCTGACATTCATATGAAGCATAAGTTCAACAAGGAGCCGGCTGAGATTTTAGAAATGGCTAAAAAGGCTGTGCGCCATGCTGTTTCGTTGACTCCCAATGTTGAATTTTCAGCGGAAGACGCTTCCCGTTCACGCTGGGATTTTCTGGCTGAAGTTGTCGAAGCTGTTATTAATGAAGGCGCAACAACAATTAATATCCCTGATACTGTCGGGTATGCGCAGCCGGACGAATTCGCTAAATTGATTACCTATTTACTGGAAACAGTTCCTAACAGTCATAAAGCAATCTTCAGCGTGCATTGTCATAATGATTTAGGCCTTGCGACAGCAAATACTCTGGCTGCAATTAAAGCCGGGGCTAGACAGGCTGAAGTGACTCTTTCCGGTATCGGAGAGCGTGCCGGTAACGCTGCGCTTGAAGAAGTGATTATGGCTCTTCATACCCGTAAAGATTATTATGATATTGAAACTGCCATTGTTACCGAGCAGTTATTTCCAGCTTGCCGCAGACTTTCCGGAACAATCGGACAGCCTATTTCCCCTAATAAAGCAATTGTCGGTGCTAATGCTTTTGCTCACGAGTCAGGCATCCATCAGGATGGAATGCTCAAAAATCGTCAGACTTATGAAATTATGACTCCTGAATCTATCGGTAAAAAGGGTACTTCTATTGTACTTGGAAAACATTCCGGCAGAAACGCTTTGGGTTCAAAACTTCGTGAAATGGGTTATGAACTTAATGATGAGCAGATCTCGGATGTATTTAAAGCAATCAAAGTTTTAGCTGATAAAAAAGAACATATTTTTGATGAGGATGTTGAAGCTCTTGTTCTCGAAGAAGCTTACCGTATTCATGACCTGTACAGGGTTAAAGAATTGTCGGTTTTTTCTGGAACTTCAGGTGTTTCTCCTCACGCAGCAATAGTTTTGGATGATTACAGTAAGGATAAGGATAATCCGGTCGAAATACGAAAAGTTGGATTTGGCGATGGGCCTATTAATGCAATTTTCTCTACTATTAATAAGTTAGTAGGCAAAAAACCCAAACTGGAACTTTATTCTGTAAACGCTGTTACTGGTGGCGCAGATGCACAGGGCGCGGTTATGGTTCATATAATTGATGAAGGTGTGAAATCAATCGGTCGAGGTTCTGACGAAGATATTATGGTCGCCAGTGCCAAAGCTTACATTAATGCAATAAACAGAGTTGAACGCATGAAACAGGAGAAGCAGGATGCCTAAAACATTAGCGGAAAAAATTTTACAAGCACATACTGATGAAACTGTTAAAGAAGCCGGACAGATTGTACGTTGCAAGGTCTCTTTAGTTCTTGCCAATGATATTACTGCTCCGCTTGCAATTAAGTCTTTTAAAGCAATGGGCGCATCTGATGTTTTCGACAAAGATAAAGTTGCCCTCGTCTGTGACCATTTCACCCCGAATAAGGACATTGATTCTGCTGAGCAGGTCAAACTTGTCCGTGAATTCGCACATGAAAAGAATATAACTCATTATTATGAAGGCGGAGAATGCGGCGTAGAACACGCACTTCTGCCTGAACTCGGTCTGGTCGGTCCGGCTGACATTGTAGTCGGAGCTGACAGTCACACCTGCACATACGGCGGGCTCGGTGCATTTGCTACCGGTATGGGCTCAACTGATATTGCCGGAGCAATGGCTCTCGGCGAAACTTGGTTCAAAGTACCTCCTTCCATCAAGGTTGAAATTGAAGGAACTCCCGGACAGTATGTCGGCGCAAAGGATTACGTTCTGCGTCTTATCGGAGACATAGGCGTTTCCGGCGCTTTGTACAAAGCTCTCGAGTTCAGCGGTTCTGTTGTAAATAATCTTTCAATTGAAGGTCGCATGACCATTGCAAACATGGCGATTGAAGCTGGCGGTAAAGTCGGCCTCTTCCCTGTTGATGCAAAAACTCTTGAGTATTGCGTTGCTGCCGGAAGAACAGGGGATTCTCTCCTTTCCGCTGACGCTGATGCTGTTTACGAAAGAATCGTAAAAATGGATGTAACAGGCATGAAACCCCAGATTGCATGTCCTCATCTTCCTGATAATGTGAAGCCTGTTGATGAAGTTAAAAACATGAAAATTCATCAGGCTGTGATTGGCTCCTGTACAAATGGCCGTATTTCCGATCTCAGAGAAGCAGCCGCAATCCTTAAAGGACGCAAAGCGAATAAGAATGTCAGATTGATTGTTCTTCCTGCTACTCCGACTATTTGGAAACAGGCTCTCAAAGAAGGGCTGATTGAAATATTCATGGACTCCGGCGCAATTGTCGGACCTGCCACTTGCGGGCCTTGTCTTGGCGGACACATGGGAATTCTTGCTGGTGGAGAAAGAGCAATAGCCACCACCAACCGTAATTTTAAGGGACGTATGGGAAGCTTAAAGAGTGAAGTATTCCTTTCCAATCCCGCGGTTGCTGCCGCAAGTGCGATTGCCGGAGAAATTATCGATCCTTCAGCTCTGTAGAAGTTTCGCTTAATTGTTTGATTAAAATAAATCCTAATCCCAAGGAGAATAAATATGACTATCACAGGTACAGCTCATAGAGTCGGGGCGCATATTGATACTGACGCAATAATTCCTGCCCGTTTTTTGGTTACTACAGATTCAGCCGAACTCGGCGCAAACTGTATGGAAGGACTCGAAGCCGGCTGGATAAAACGCGTTAAAAAGAATGACATCATGGTTGCTGATGAAAATTTCGGCTGTGGATCATCACGCGAACATGCTCCTATTTCTCTTTTAGGCGCCGGAATTCCGGTTATAGTTGCTAAAAGTTTTGCCCGTATTTTTTATCGCAACGGGTTCAACATGGGACTCATTCTGCTTGAAGTGGGCGATGATTTTAAAAAGCTCGGTGATGGCGATCAGCTTGAAGTCGATGCTGATAAAGGAACCATCAAAAATCTCACCACAGGCGAAACCATCACATGCTCTCCTGTTCCCCCATTCATGAAAGAAATTCTGGATGCAGGCGGATTAGTAGAGTATGTTAAGAATCGTTTAGGAAATTAATTCGCGGGAAACAGATTATTAAATATCTATTTCTGTCGGTGACCAAAACCTTCACTCGGTAGTGAAGATAGAAGATTAAGGATACGAGAATGAAAATATGCGTTATGCCCGGTGATGGAATCGGGCCTGAAATAATGGCTCAGGGGATCAAAGTTCTTGAAGTTATAGGTAAAAAATTCGGGCACGTTTTCGACGTAACCGAAGCTCTTATCGGCGGTGTTGCCATTGATGAAACTGGTGTTCCGCTTCCTGATGCAACGGTAAAAGCTTGCAAAGATTCTGACGCTGTTCTGCTCGGAGCTGTCGGTGGCCCCAAATGGGATATTATTGATCCTGCTATCAGGCCGGAACGAGGATTACTCGGAATCCGTAAGGAACTTTCTCTGTTCGCAAATCTCCGTCCTGCTTCTCTTTTTTCACAGCTTAAGAAAGCATGTTTTTTGCGCCCTGATATCGTTGAAAAAGGTATAGATGTCATGGTTGTTCGCGAACTTACCGGAGGAATTTATTTCGGCGAGCCTCGCGGTACTGGTGAAGAAAACGGCGAACGTATCGGCTACAATACCATGGTGTATCGTGAGCACGAAATTAAACGTATCGCAAAAGTAGCCTTTGAAGCAGCCCGTAAGCGCAGCAAACGTCTTTGTTCTGTTGATAAAGCAAACGTACTGGATGTTTCCCGCGTATGGCGTGAAGTTGTCATCGAAGTCGCTGCCGATTATCCAGATGTAGAACTCAGTCATATGTATGTAGACAACGCCGCTATGCAGCTTGTCCGCGATCCTTCACAGTTCGATGTAATCGTAACAGGCAACCTGTTCGGTGATATTCTTTCTGACGAAGCCGCAGTTATCACAGGTTCAATCGGTATGCTTCCTTCCGCTTCCCTTGGCGAAGGTAACCCCGGTTTATTTGAACCTATTCACGGGTCCGCACCGGATATCGCTGGACAGGATAAAGCTAATCCTTTGGCAACAATTCTTTCTATTGCCATGATGTTGCGCTATTCCTTCAATCTCGCTGATGAAGCTGCATGTATCGAAGCTGCTGTTGAGAAAACTCTCAGTCAGGGACTGCGTACAGGTGATATCATGGACGAAGACGGAACTCTCGTAGGTTGCGTTGAAATGGGCGAAGCTGTTCTCAAAAATATCTAGTCGATATTCTTTATTGATATAAGTTTATCAAAACCGCATGCTTATTTAAAAGCATGCGGTTTTGTTTATTATTGTTAATAGATGATTTCGCCTTCGGCTGGACCAAAGGGCTTGCGGCCCTCTGGACTCCCTTTTAGGGGGATGTGTGTTTAGAGCATGGTTTAATAGAAAAGGTTTTTAAAATATTTAAGTTTTATAATTCTCTCGTTAAGAGTTTCTTATGTTGTTGGAGACATAAATAAAATGACTGTTGATTTTTCTCCCAAGCTTCATCCATTTGAGGAACGTCCTAATAAGACTCTTCTTGTTTTGGCCGTACCTGTGCTTTTTTCGATGATAGCAGAGCCTCTCACTGGATTGGTTGATACCGCTTTTGTTGCGAAAATCGGAGCGGAGCCTTTGGCCTCTCTTGGTATCGGGACTATGGTTTTTTCGTCTATATTCTGGGTGTTTGGCTTTTTAGGCATCGGGACTCAGACTGAAGTTTCACATGCGCTTGGTAAAGGGGACTTGAAAAGAGCTTCATCACTTTGCTGGCTGGCAGTCGCTATTTCTGTGGTTTTGGGAATTGTTCTGGCGGTATGCGTATTGCCGTTGCTCGGATATATCTCGTCGATTATGGGCGCAGAGGGTGACGTTCACTCACTTGCTGTTGAGTATATGAAATATAGATTGCTCGGCGCTCCCGCAATTTTGGTAACTCTGTCGTGTTTCGGTTCACTGCGCGGTTATCAGGATATGCGTACTCCTCTGTATGTCGCTGTCGGCATGAATTTAATTAATGTGTTGCTGGATTGGGGACTTGTTTTCGGGCATGGTCCGTTTCCCGAACTGGGCGTTGCAGGGGCCGCGCTGGCAAGTTCACTTAGCCAGTGGATTGGCGCATTTTGGGTAGTTTATGTTGTAAAAAGGAAATACGGTTTTGATACTGGCTTTAGCCTAAGCGATGCCAAAAGACTTTTCTCCATCGGCGGGGATATGTTTGTCCGTACCGGCGGAGTTTGTTTCTTTTTGCTTTTGTGTACTCGTTTTGCAACGAAAGCCGGAGCTGAATCAGGCGCCGCGCATCAGGCTATTCGGCAATTTTTTGTTTTTCTGGCACTTTTTCTTGATGCGTTTGCGATAAGTGGTCAGTCGCTAGTAGGGTATTTTATAGGCAGTGCAAATAAATTGATGGCTCGCAAGGTTGCCGTGTTGGTTTGTCAGTGGAGTTTCGGCACAGGGGTGCTTCTCAGCATTGCCATGTACTTTGGACAGGAACCCGTGAGCTGGTTGCTTGTACCTCAGGAAGCTGCCGCAGTTTTTGCCCCGGCTTGGCTTGCAGTGACTTTTTTACAGCCGATAAATGCACTCTCGTTTGCTACAGATGGAATCCATTTGGGGACGGGTGACTTTCATTATCTTAGAAATGCGATGCTGATTGCCGTTGGTGTAAGTTCTGCCATGTTGATTGCTGTGGATTATTATAAGCCGGAGCATATGCTGCTTTGGATATGGATAATCGCCGGAGTCTGGACTTCGCTTAGAGCTTTACTAGGTATGATCAGAATTTGGCCCGGAATAGGTCAAGGACCACTGTCTATTTCATAATATGTTAACAAGATTGACAGTAAGGGCGAAGCAGAATATCAATTTTTCTCTTGTGGTGCTCTAGCGAGCTTAAAAGGGAATCCCGTTAAAATCGGGAACGGACCCGCCGCCGTAAGTCCTGTGAAGTTGAACCCCGTAATCGGATCTAATCCGGTTAAGCGTGCCACTGAAATTTATTTCGGGAAGGCCGGGTGAAATGGGACAAGTCGGAAGACCTGCCAAAGAATAACTCATGATCAGTTTTGACAGATAACGGGGCTTTTATCTGCCATAAATCTTTATTGCCGCATGTATGATACATGTGTTTATAAGGGCTGTATTAATTCAAGCCCCCAAATTCAAGGAGACTGTTATGCAGTGTCATTTTGGGGTTAAGCAAAAAGCAGTTTCTGCTTTTATCATCCTTTGTTTTCTAATTATTCCCTCATTCGCTCTTGCCGGACACGGTGATTCCAAACCTGTTAAGAAGGGTATCCTTCTTGCCGCTTTTGGCTCAAGTATGCCGGAAGCACAAATCTCTTTCGACAATATCGATAAAGCAGTTAAAAAAGCTTTCCCCGGTGTTCCAGTTCGCTGGGCATATTCCTCTGCTATAATCAGAAATGTTTTGTCAAAAGAAGGCCGTACAGTTGATTCTCCTGTTACAGCTCTTTCTAAAATGATGGATGACGGCTTTACACATGTCGCCGTTCAGTCACTGCACACTATTCCCGGTGAAGAGTATTTTGGTACTCTTGAAACTGCAATGAAGTTTGAAGGTATGCCGAAGGGAATGTCTAAGATTGCAGTTGGTAAGCCGCTTCTTTATTCTGATGAAGATATGACCAGAACCGTAAAAGCTATTATCGCTAATATTCCTAAAGAGCGTAAAGCTAAAGACGCCGTAGTTCTTATGGGACACGGAACTCCTCATTCTGCAAATATTTACTACCCCGGTTCTCAATATTATTTTTCCAAGATTGATCCTAAAATCTTTGTAGGAACAGTTGAAGGAACTCCGACTCTTGACGATGTGAAGGCTAAACTTGCGAAAAGTAAAGCTAAGAAAGTTTATCTTATGCCTTATATGTCCGTAGCCGGTGACCATGCCCGTAATGACATGGCTGGTGATGAGCCTGATTCATGGAAATCTGAGTTAACCAAAGCCGGATATAAATGCGAGTCTGTCCTTAAAGGTTCCGCAGAATTTCCGCAGGTTGTAGATATCTGGGTTGATCATCTTAAGATAGCATTCAAAAGTCTTGATCACTAAATCGATTTAATTCAGGGGGCGGCAAAATATGGGAACAATGGAAAAAAGAAGAGTTCGCGCTGTTGCAGTGCTCTTTTTTCTCGTACCTGTTTCTGTTTTTGCCGCCTGCTTGTTTGGAGCATATGACACTTCTGTTGCGCAGGTTTATGATGTTTTTAGATCTGCAATTCTAGGCGGCGTGGAAGGTTCTGAGTCCTCGCTGTCGTATATTGTAACGGACCTTAGACTTAGCAGGGTGTGTCTTTCTTTTCTTGTGGGGATGTCTCTTGCTGTTGCTGGAACTGTTTATCAGGGCATTTTGCGAAATCCTCTGGCTGATCCGTTTACTTTAGGGGTCAGCAGCGGGGCTGCTTTCGGCGCGAGTCTCGCTATTTTTTCGGGTTCAACAGTGCTTGGCGCGGGATTGTGGCTTAAGTTCGGTTCGCTTTTCCTGCCGCTTGCCGCGCTTGCCGGAGCTATGGCAGCTCTTGGAGCAGTGCTTATGCTCGGTAGAATCGGCGGCACTTTGCGGCGTGAGACTATGGTTTTGGCTGGAATTGTCGTGGCGACATTTCTCTCCGCTTTGATCTCTTTGCTTAAATCTATGGATGAAGACTCTGTTACCAGTATTGTATTCTGGATAATGGGTAGTTTTCAGGGGCGCGGCTGGGAGCATGTTACTTTATTTCTGCCGTACTTTATCGCCGGAATGATTCCCATAATTTACTATTCGCGTGAGCTGGATATCTTGTCACTTGGTGAGACTCAGGCACGTCATCTTGGTATGGATGTATCAAGAGTAAGGTTGTTTCTGCTTGTCGGATCTGGACTTTTGACAGGCGCGGCTGTTGCTGTCTCGGGGATTATCGGATTCGTGGGACTGATTGTTCCCCATCTGGTCCGCATGTTTCAAGGAGCTGAGCACAGACCGCTGTTGCTGTCCTCGTCATTACTTGGCGGATTGCTTTTAGTCTGGTCAGATGTGATAGCCCGTTCATTGCTTCCCGGTGGAGAAGAGCTTCCGGTCGGAGTTGTAACAGCTTTGCTGGGTGGACCGTTTTTCTGCATCGTTCTGCGCGGTGGTTTCAGGGGAGCTCGTTCATGATCTCCGTTGAAAATCTTTCTGCCGGATATGGTAGACGTGAAGTCTTGCAGGGCATGAATTTAAGCTTTGCGGCTGGCTCAATGACTGCGGTTCTCGGTCCTAACGGAAGCGGTAAAACGACTCTTGTTTCGTCTATTTCCGGTGTATTACGTCCCCTTGTTGGTCAGATTAAAATAGCTCAAAAAGATGTCCGGGATTATCGCCCCCGTGAACTTGCCGAGATAATGGCTGTGTTGCCGCAGAAGGTTGAACCAGCCTTTGGACTCACTGTTAAATCCATGGTCATGATGGGCAGATACGCGCATGGTTCAGGCTTTTTCGGTTATGATAGCGAAGATGATGATATCTGTGTTGAAGCCATTAGAATGATAGGCATTGCCCATTTGATTGATCGCCCTGTTTCTGAGCTTTCAGGCGGAGAATTTCAACGGGTTTTAATGGCTCGTACTATTTCGCAGCAGGCAAAGATAATGGTTCTTGATGAAGCCGCATCCGGTGTTGATGTCGCAGGTAAAATTGAACTTTTTGATATGCTGAAAAAAATGAACGGGCAGGGCGCAACTATAATTTGCGTGATTCATGATTTGAATCTTGCCGCACTTTATTTTGACCGTTTGGTGTTTTTATCAAACGGCAAGGTTGAATTGGACGGTTCTCCTGCTAAAGTTATTACAAAGGATAACATTGCAAGTGTTTATAAAACAGATGTTTCGATTGTTGAACATCCGGAGCTTGGTGTTCCTCAAGTCCTTTTTTCTCCTTCTGGTGATTATTCCGGTTAATTCAGCTTTTGCAGAAATTTCTGTAATTGATGATTTTGGTGACAAAGTTGTACTGAAATCTCCTGCTAAGCGAATTGTCGCTCTTTATGGTGCATTTAATGAGATACTTTTTGCCATGGATTTGGATGACAGGATTGTCGCCCGTACCGCCGGTGATGATTATCCAGCGCAGATTGTAAAGTTGCCGTCGATTGGAACGCATATGCGCCCCAATTCTGAACTTATAGTGGCACTTAATCCCGATCTTGTTTTACAGATGGCGGGAAGATCTCAAGCTAAGACCGCCCTTGAGCCGCTTAAGGAAAGGGGAATTCCTACTGCAATGTTTAAGGTTACTTCCTTTGAAGATCTTTATTCTTTGATCGGGAAAATTGGAATTTTGACTGGAGAGCCTGAGCGCGCTGAAAAGCTTGTTCATTCAATGAGCATGCGGCTTGATACGGTTAAAGAAAGGTACAGTAAAATAAAAGATAAGCCCGATGTTTTTTTTGAGATTCGTTATCCGAATCTTTTGGCCGCCGGACAAGGATCAATCGTGTCCGATATAATTGTTAAAGCTGGTGGTGATAATTGCGTAGATAATCCGAAAAAGATTGTGCGCATGGGGGAAGAGGAGCTTTTGCGTCTTAATCCCGAAAATTATGTTTACCAGTCAGGGCGAATGAATCAGTCCCCTGTAGTGCCTTCGGACAGGGATCATTTTAAAATGATTAAAGCGGTTCGATTAGGAAAAGTTTTAAAGGTTGATGAGTCAGTTTTTTCAAGGCCCGGTCCCCGTAATGTGGACGCAGTCGAGACTTTAGCTGATTTTTTATACAATAATAAAGAAGAGAATATTAATGAGTAATTACGGTAAAATATATGGCATTGGTGTCGGTCCTGGAGATTCTGATTTATTGACAGTACGGGCTGTAAAAATTCTTGGAAAAGTGGATGTTGTTTTTGCCGCATCTTCAACAAAGAATGATTATTCACATTCGTTAAGCATTGCGGATGAATATCTGCATGAAGGGTGTAAGATAGTAAGGCTTGGCTATCCCATGACTCGCGATAAAGCTAAGTTACAGGAAGCGTGGGAAGAAAATTGTAAGATTGCCGCTGAATATTTAAGTGAAGGTAAAAGCGCTGCTTTTCTTACTCTTGGCGATCCGCTGATTTATTCCACTTTCGGATACATGCTCCGCACCCTTAGAAAATTTTATCCTGAAGTTGAAGTTGAAGTTGTGCCGGGGATTACTTCATATCAGGCGGCGGCGGCGAAGTCCTGTCAGGTTCTTGTTGAATCAGGGCAGAATCTGCTGTTGACCTCGGGCGTAGCGGATGCGGATGAATTTGCTCATACCATTTCATGTGCTGATAATGCTGTTATTTTGAAGGCATACCGCAACTTTCCTGAACTTCGTAAGAAAGTGAAAGAACTTAGTAAGATGGATGTGAAATTCTACACTCGGCTCGGGCTTGAAGGCGAAGCTATCTATAATGATATAGATGAAGTTCCCGATACAACACATTATCTTTCTTTGATGCTGTTGACTGCTTCTGATAAAGATTAATCTTTTTACGATAGATTGTTATCTGGTTGATATTCCTCGCGCATTTTCAAAGCTGTTTTTGTGAGAAAGACAGCTTTTTGCGCGGCTGGTTTTTGTTTGACAGCGTATTCAAGTTTATAAGCGGACTTTTTATCAGGTAGCGGTTCGACTGTTTCAATTTCTACAGGAAGTCGTGCGCGGGTATATTTTGCCCCTTTATTTCCACCGTTGTTATGTTCCTTCAGTCTACGCTTCGGGTCGGTGGTAACTCCGCAATAGAGAGAATTATCTTTGCATCGGAGTAGATAGACGTACCATGTTTTCATAAGCGTGATGTACTCTGGACTAGCGGGAAGGTCAAAAGACGAAATTCATTTTTTTGATTGCGCCATTTCTCTTGCTTTCCTTGCCGCATGAAGATATTTTCCCTCTCTTATACTAAATAAAATCGTGATCTATCACAGTCTGCACGTTGCAAGCTTATATTATGCCTGATCTGCTTTTTTAGCGAAAATCCCCTCAATCGGAGAATTAATGCCTAAAGTTACTATTGCATCCTTGGAGAAATCTTATAACGGTGAAGATCTGTTTAGCGATCTTACCTTTGAAGTTATTGCCGGAATGCGGCTTGCCGTAACCGGACCTAACGGGTGCGGTAAATCTACGCTTCTCAAGCTTATTGCCGGAAAAATCGAGCCGGATGGCGGCGTAATTGCTATCTCTAAAACTGCCAGAGTCGGTTATGTTGCTCAGGAATTTACCGATGAAGATCTTGAGCACGGGCTTCTCAGCTGGGTGCTTGCCGCTTTGCCTTCATGGAATTGTTTGTGGAAAGAGTGGGAAAATGCCGCTCACACGAATGATCAGGCTTTGATTGAAAGACTTTCCGAACGTCAGGCAGATCTGGAGCATCAATTCGGGTATAATCCTGAACATAAAGCTCGTACTATTTTGACCGGGCTTGGATTTTCAGAGCATAATATGCTTAGTAAAATTGCAGAGTTGAGTGGTGGATGGCGCGAACGTGCCAAGCTTGGCAGAGTTCTTTTACAAGGCGCAGATATTTTACTGCTTGATGAACCTACCAACCATCTTGACCTTGAAGCTGTTGAATGGCTCGAAAATTACCTGTTAGCTTTTAGAGGCGTGGTCATATATGTCGCGCATGATCTTATTTTTCTTAACCGCGTTGGTACTCACGTTTTGTATTTAGGTGCGGGAAAAGCCGTTGTCAGACGCGGTTCCTTTACCCAGTTTTTGGAATGGCGTGCTGAAAATTCTTCACAGCGTTCCCGTGAAGCCGTTAAACTTTCTGCTAGAATTGAAAACGAATATTCTTATATTAACCGCTTTAAAGCTCAAGCTAGAAAGGCCGCGCAGGCTCAGTCTAAGCTTAAAAAAGTGGTTAAACTTGAGGAAGAGCTTTCTCAGATTCAGGTTGAAACGGAGAGTCATCGCGCTGGGCGGAGTCTTGCTTTTAAGATGCCGCCTACTTCACGTGGTGACAAGGCAGCTATCAGTGTTGTTGAACTTGAATTTTCATATGACGGACGGCCTCCGTCTCTTTGGCCTGTTTTGGATTTTCAGCTGTTCCGTGGTAAAAAGGTCGCTCTCGCTGCTCCAAACGGAGCCGGTAAATCAACCTTGTTAAAAGTTATACTCGGTCAGCTAGAGCCGAATGCCGGTTATGCAAAGATTGGACAGAACACCAGCCTTGCATATTTCAGTCAGCATCAAAGTGAAATTCTGCGAAGCGAGGCTACTGCTTTATCTGAAATAAGAAGACTTTGTGATCCTGATACAACTGAAGAACAGCTTAAAGGGGTGTTGGGTCTTTTCCTTCTTGGTCAGTCATATTTTGAACGTCCTATTTCTGCTCTTTCAGGTGGAGAAAAAAACAGACTTATACTTGCGAGTCTTTTTCTTTCAAGGGCGAATCTGTTGATTCTTGATGAACCTACTAACCATCTTGATCTTGAAAGTCGTGAGGGGTTGATTGCAGCTCTTAAGGATTATGACGGAACTCTCTTTTTTGTAGCGCATGACCGACATCTTTTAACTGAAGTTGCCGAAGAAATTTGGGCTTTAACTGATACCGGTGTCGAAGTTTTTCAGACTTTTAAAGGTTACGATAATCATCGTAAACAGGCTCTGACTGGTGTTGGAAGCTCTAGTCCGGCTTATAAAAAGCCTGAAGTAGAGTCTAAGCCTGAGAAGCGTAAACTAACCAAAGAAGAAAAGCGTCGTCAGGCTGATATAAGAAATGAATTGTATAAAGACTTGAAACCTCGTCTTGCGAAGTATGAAAAGTTAGAGAAAGATCTTGAAAAAGTTCTTGAAGAACAATCTGTAATGGAAGAAAAGTTAAACGACCCCGGTCTCTATAATGATAGCGGCGCGGCTATCGAACTAAATTCCAGCTACTCCGAAGCTTGTTCATGGTCTGAAAGTCTGATGGAAGATATGGCTATTCTTGAAGAGGAAATAGCCGAGATTGAAGAGCGTAAAAAACAGCTTTTGGAAGAGGATTAGGGCGCGTGGCTGATCGAATGCCTGTTTCTGTTGTCGCCGGAATTATCTGGAACAAAGGTTTATTCCTGTCGGCAGAACGTCCGAAAGGTAAAGATTATGCCGGTTGGTGGGAGTTTCCCGGCGGCAAGGTGGAAAAGGGAGAGTCTCTTTCCGAGGCGCTTGTTCGCGAATTGCAGGAAGAATTGGGAATTACTCCGTTAAAGTTTGACTTTTGGATGGAAAAGCTGGTTGATTATCCAGAGTATACTGTGAAACTCAATTTTTTTGATATATGGGAATTTTCAGGAGATGTAACATCATTGGAAAATCAATCATTTGACTGGTTTGATCTTGATAATGTAGTTGATGTAAAATTTTTGCCTGTTAATTATGAAATTCTTGAATTACTGAAAGAAAGGGAAAGAGCTGTTAAGGCCGTTGCCAAGTAAGGAGTGTTGCATGAAAATAGTTGATTTGATCGAAAAAAATAAGCCGTTTATCTCTTTAGAGTTTTTTCCTCCTAAGGATAAAGAATCATGGCCTGCTTTTTTTGAGGTTGTTGAAAAGTTAAAGGTGCTGAATCCTCTTTTTGCTTCTGTTACCTATGGAGCAGGGGGCGGCACTCAGAGCAACTCTCTTGAAATTGTTAAGCAGATGAAACAGGATATGGGCGTTGAGCCTCTTGCTCATTTAACATGCGTTGGGGCAACTCCTGAAAATATAAGTTATTTCATTAATTCACTTCGTGAAGCAGGGGTAGAAAATATTCTTGCACTTCGCGGGGATGCCCCCAAAGATGTTGAAGATTTTGATTTCAACACGCAGGTTTTCAAACAGGGGTCAGATCTTGTTACCTATGTAAATGATCAACATCCCGGCATGGGAATAGGCGTTGCCGGATATCCTGAAGCTCATCTTGAATCTCCTTCAATTAAAGAAGATTTTAAGTGGATGAAATATAAAGTTGATGAGGGCGGGCAATTCATTCTTACTCAGCTCTTTTTTGATAATAGAGTTTATTTTGATTTCTGTGAAAGGCTTTCCGAAATGGGAATTAATGTTCCGGTTATTCCGGGCGTGCTGCCTATTATGAGCCTTAAGTCTGCCAAATTTATTCTTTCACTGTGCGGAGCTACTATTCCCGGTAAATATCTTAGCGCGCTTGAAAAAGCACATGCAGATGGGGGAGACGAAGCTGTTTATCGTCTTGGAATAGATTACGCCACAAAGCAGGCTCAGGGACTTCTCGACGGCGGGGCTCCCGGAGTTCATTTATATACTTTGAACAGAGCAAAGGCATGTCTTGAAATCGGACAGGCTTTGAAGTTTTAATTGGTCAGTTGTTGCGGTCAAGTTTTGATCATCATCAATAAAAATTAAACCTGATCACTTTTTTAAGTTTCAGATTAAAAATACGGAGGCAAAGCCATGAGTACTAAGAATCCCAGAGTTGCTGTTGTCGGTGCTACAGGTGCGGTCGGTCGCGAAATGCTCAAAGTTCTTGAGCAGAGAAATTTTCCCGCATCTGAAGTTGTTCCTTTTTCTTCTGCTCGTTCCGCAGGAACAAAAGTTCCTTATATGGATAATGAATTGACCGTTATTGAGCTTAAAGAAGATTCCTTTGAAGGATTTGACATAGCTCTTTTTTCAGCTGGCGGTGATACTTCCGAGAAATTTGCTCCTCTGGCGGTTAAAGCTGGTTGCGTTGTTATCGATAATTCTAACGCATGGAGAATGGACCCTAAGATTCCTCTTGTTGTGCCCGAAGTTAATCCCGAAGATCTTGACTGGCATCCCGGCATAATCGCCAACCCGAATTGTTCTACAATTCAGCTAGTTGTTGCTCTTAAGCCTATTCATGACAAAGCCAAAATTAAACGTGTCGTAGTTTCTACTTATCAGGCTGTTTCAGGTTCCGGTCAGAAAGCTATTAATGAGCTTGAAACTCAGGTTAGCAGACTTTTCAATGGCAAAGAAGTTGTTTCAGATGTTTATCCTCATCAGATTGCGTTCAACTGCTTGCCTCAGATTGATGTCTTCCTTGAAAATGATTACACCAAGGAAGAAATGAAAATGGTTAATGAAACTAAAAAGATCATGGGCGACGACTCCATTAAACTTACTGCCACAACAGTACGCGTGCCTGTTTTCTATGGTCATTCTGAGTCCGTAAATGTTGAAACAACTGAAAAATTGAGCGCGATTGATTGCAGAAATCTTCTCGCTAATTTCCCCGGAATTACTATCATCGATTACCCCGAAAAGGGGCATTATCCGATGGCAATTGATTGCGCCGGTGAAGATGATGTTTTTGTCGGTAGAATTCGTGAAGATGACACTATTGATAACGGCCTTAATATGTGGGTTGTTGCTGATAACATCCGCAAAGGCGCGGCTCTTAATACTATACAAATTGCCGAAACTCTCATTGAGCGCGGTCTTGTCCGTGTAGTTTAATTGGCTTATTTAAGTTAGTCATTCAGGCCGATCTTCGATATTTCGAAGATCGGCCTTTTTTGTTTTTTTGTTAATTTCAGAATGCTAATTTTACTAATATGATTTAATGAAATAATTAGGGTTAATCCCTTGCCGAGTATTGCTTTTGTTCTGTAAGTTAGAAAGAGACTTTCGAGATAATCTTATTTCGAGGGTAAGTGGCGAAATCTGTCTTCTCGGGGATATGAATAAAATTTACGGAGTTCAAATTGATAAAAAAAGTAGGTAGCGAAGAATATATCGATGCTATGCTTGCCTCCATGCGTGCAGGAACTGATAAAGTTTGTGCTTTTTATGAGCATAGAATCGGGCTTGTTTGCACTGATCCTAAGTTAATGCTTATGCCGTGGGATGATCATCTGGTTCATCGCGGGGATGGTGTTTTTGAAACCATGAAGTTTGTAAATGGCAAACTGTATCAGCTTGATCCTCATGTGCGCAGAATGAAAAGATCCGCTTCTACGATACACCTTCAGCCTCCTTGTTCATGGGAGGAACTTTCAGATATTATTTTGGATGTGTGCGGTGCATCCGGTTGTGAGTCCGGTCTTGTACGCGTTATGTTAGGCAGAGGAGGGGGGGGATTCGGTATCAGTCCTTTTGAGTGTCCGGTTCCTTCATTATATGTCGTTGTTTATAAATATGAACCTAAGTCTGAAGAATGGTATGAAAAGGGGCTTACTGCTTTTAAATCTTCGATCCCTGCAAAGCAGCCTTATTTGGCGACAATCAAATCAATTGATTATCTACCGAATGTTTTAATGAAGTTTGATGCAATGAAAGAAGGATTTGATATGTCTTTCTGTTTCGATCGTCTTGGATTTTTAGCAGAGGGCGCAACGGAGAATGTCTGTATTGTTGATGCAGGCGGGACGATTAAAGTTCCAGAGTTCACGAATGCTCTTGCGGGTACAACTATTCTTAGGGCTATTCAGTTGATAGCTGATGAAGTTCCTGTTGATTATTGCGCCATTTCCGAGGAAGACATACTTCTCGCAAAAGAGGTCATTGTTTGCGGAACGTCAAATGATGCAGTCGGGGTAGTCAGATTTAATAAAAAACCGATTCACGATGTTAGACCCGGTCCTGTGTGCAGACGTATGCGGGAATTACTCGCTAAAGATATAGAAGAAAATGGAACTGTTTTGAAGAAGTACTAAGCGATTAGTTTTTAATTTATTAAAATCATTACAGGTGGAAACTCTCATAAGAAAGTTTCCACCTGTTTTTTTAAACATTTATATATTTTTCTGGATTAGAGCACATTTCTCCGAATAATTTAAAAAATTCGGCAATATGTCTGCCATCGGCCAGACTGTGAAGCAGTTCTATGGAGACAGGCAGAATTTTTTTGTCTTCTGCATTTTTTGTAACCTGTCCGAATAGTATTCTCGGAACGGAGTCTTCGTTGCAGTCACCCCAAGGGTTTGTGGCAGAAGTGAAAGCTACTCCATTGTTAATGCTGAAATATAAAAGATTTTGTTTATCTCCGCCTTTAGGTGTCAGGCTTGGATTCTTATCCGCATTTTGACGTGAGAATTCTATGTTTTCTGTAAGTTTTGCATAATTATCAGCGTATTGTGCCAAACAGTTTGCATGCAGTGAACGTCCCTTTGGAATATATGTGAAAGCTGGATGAATCTTATCAAAAATGACAGGCTTTCCGTCTACAATTCTAGTTCTCAGTTCCGGTACGGTGTTGGCTGCTTTTGTCGCGAAAAAATAAAGAGCATCTGAAAATCTGATTGATTTTGCGGATGACTTGATTCTTTTTCTTAACTCGCAAACTTCTGTGATGTCCTGTTGTATGGTAAAGCCGTACTGACATGATTTCATGGACTGGAAAAAAGTAAAATGCTCGCTTCTTTCCCAATTATCCATATCCAAATTATGCATGATGCTGTCTGTTATGAGGGCTGATTCAGTTGTATTGGTCATTACTAATCCTGTTAATTTTTTTATAATTAATCCGAAAAAATAGGATAATGATATCCTTAATATTGGCAAGTCTTGTTTTGGGTATTTATGAATGTTTGTTGTTATTCAAAAAATGGTGATTCAACCATTGTCACACTTAGCTGAAATGATTTAAAGAAAACATATGACAAAACGAGCATATACTGTCGCGCCTGTTGAGGATTCCGGTCAATTCGTGGATGTACGAATTCTGATCGATGGCAAGGTATGGCATCTTTGGGGGCGTAAGGGTGCTGAGCGCGAAGAAGCTCTTGCGTCTGCATCTGACGGAGTCCGCGGTAAACTTCCTGTTGTTTTCGGGGCAGGATTAGGTGTTTGTATTGAGAAACTACTTGAGCGCGGTCCCGTGGCTGTCGTTGATAGCGATCCTCAAATTGCGGCGCTGACAGGTGCTGACTGTTTTCGAGATCATCCACAGGTTTTATGGCTTGATGGAGAGCCTGCGGAAGTTTTAGGCAAACTTGGTAAATGGCAGAAAGATAATGGTGAAGGCTCGTTTGACCTTATTAAAATGCCATTATATTTGCGTCTTGATCCAGATTGGTATGTACCGATTGCTAATACTCTTGAGGCTGCGGAAAAGGCTGATGCTACTCCTGATTTCTGGCAGGAAGTAAAATATCCTAAATTTCAAAATGTGAAACCCAAAGTTCTTTTTTTTAATAGGCCGTATTTTTTAACTGGTGAAATTATTTCTGCTTTGGATCGTTTAGGCATTTCTTATCGCAGTGTTGACATTGGCATGGGAGATACTGTTCGCGATGGTTTTGTTGAGGATTTGTTAAAGGCGGTTGTTGAGTTTAAGCCTGATTTTGCACTCACCGTTAATCATTTCGGGGTGGACAGAGAAGGGAAGCTGACTGACCTGCTTTTAAAGTTGAAACTGCCCTTAGCTTCATGGTTTGTGGATAATCCTCATTTAGTGCTTTATCGCTACGAAAATGTTTCATCTGAGCTTACTTCGATATTTACTTATGATGCGGGTAACTTGTCGGTAATGCGGGACAAGGGTTTTGATAATGTTTTCTATTTACCGCTTGCGACAGATCCTTGCAGATTTAAAGCAGGAAAAGCCGGTAAAGACCTTTGGCGTTCGAAAGTTTCATTTGTGGGTAATTCCATGATTGATGCGGTTTCAAGTTCGCTTGCAGATGCAAATCTGCCTACGAATCTTAGAGATAGATATCCACAGTTAGCGGCTGAATTCGGCAATGCTGACGATCTCTCCGTTGAAAAGTACTTAAAAAAAAGATATCCTGAATTGTTAGAAATTGTCGAAGAATTTCCGGCCGATGAACAAAAACTTTCGTTTGAAGCTTTGATAACATGGGAGGCGACCCGTCAATATCGTCTTTCCTGCATTGAAGCTATTCTTGATTTTAATCCACTGATTGTCGGGGATTCGGGGTGGCATGTCTTACTTGATAAAAATGGTTGGCGTTATCTTCCTTCTTTGGACTATTATGCTGATCTTCCAGCTTTTTATCCTATGTCCGATGTCAGTTTTAACTGCACCAGCAGGCAGATGAAAGGTGCGGTGAATCAGCGTATTTTTGATGTTCCTGCGTGTGGCGGGTTTATTTTGACTGATTATCGCGAGCAAATGGAGAATCTTTTTGAACCTGATAGCGAGATTATTTCCTATAGTAATGTTAAAGAAATACCTCAGATAATGGAAAGATGTCTCGGTGATAAAAAAATGAGAGAGAAAGTTAGTGCTGCCGCTCGAAAAAGGATATTATCCGAACATACTTATGAGCACAGGCTGTTAAGTCTTTTGGATAAAATGAGGAAAACCTTCGGGTAAGGATATTTATGACAGGATCTTTTTGGGATTTTTTAGACACAGAATCTCGGTATAGGCTTTTGGTTTCCGGACATGGAAAACCACATTTGATGGATACCGCCAGCAGAATTTTAAATTCCGCTGAAAACGGTAAAGAGAACGCGTCCTTAATAGATCTCGGCGTGGATCTACTTTTAACAGCGTGGGAATCCAGTCCGCTTGACGGGCAACTTGCAACTAATCTTCTTGCAATTAATCAGCAGCTTAATTTTTTACCTGTTCAGCTTGTTGAAACGCTTTCTTTTGTTTCATCAAATAATAGTGTGCCAGAAAATATAAGTTTTTTGCAGCGTCTTATTGCTAAAGACGACAAAGAAAAGCTTCTTGAATATCTAGGAAGTCAGACTGTTCGTGAACCTGAGAATATCTTTTGGTTATCTCATTTTCTTGATCTATCTTTTTTTATGGGCCGTTATGACTTGGCGCAAGATGCTGTTTCCCGGGGCTGGCCTTCAGCAATGAAAATCATTCAAAATAAGTATTCAGGTGATGTCGCTTTCTGTTCGGGCGACTATGAACTTGCCGAAAACATTTATGCCGATGTCTCTGAAGATACTCTTATTTTCGGTGAAAGCCTTTTACGGCTGGCAGAAGTACTTGATCGCATGGGCCGCAGAGAAGAAGCTATGATATTGTGGCGGGACCGGATGACAGCTCGCCCGTGGCAGGTAAATACATGGTTCAAGGTTTATGATAAAATTTTTGAAAGTACCGGAAAGAAGTTTCTCGATGGTAAAGTCGCGGTCTGCCTCTACACTTATGAGAAGGCAAAGGACTTTAATGCAACGATGGAGAGTTTAGCGAATTCACTTCTTGAAAACGTACATGTTTTTGCTCTTAATAATGGTAGTAAGGATGATACAAAACAAGTTCTAGAGCATTGGAAAGAAAAGCTCGGAGAGAGTTTAACTGTTATCAATCTGCCTGTGAATATAGGCGCTCCCGCTGCACGGAACTGGCTTAAGAATTTGGATGAGATTAAAGGGTTTGATTATGTCGCCTACCTTGATGATGACGCACTTATTCCGGAAGATTGGCAGGCTCATTTCAGCAGGGCGGTAGCCTCATATCCTGATGCTGGAGTATGGGGATGCAAGGTTGTAAATGACGGACAGGAAGAAGTTATTCAGCACGCTGATTTACATTTAAGAGAAACTCCCCGCGACTTTAAAGACAGTATGCGCGGATTTGAATTTTCTTATCTGGACCCGCACAATCAGGATCTGGATTACGGTCAGTTTGATTTTTGTAGGCCGTGCGTGTCGGTGACTGGATGTTTTCATTTGTTCAGACAGTCTGTTCTAGATGAAATCGGTGATTTTGATCTTAGATATTCACCGACTCAGTATGATGATGTTGATCATGATTTAATGCTGGCTGTTTCAGGTAAGTCTGCGGTTTATCAAGGAAGTTTGAAGGTTTTGCATAAGCGCAAATCCGGCTCAGCTATTGCTTTAAGTTCCGCGGCAAAAGGTAGCGGAGCAGGTAATATGCTTAAGCTTGAATCAAAGTATTCAACTGCGGACGCTTTAAAAATTATAAAGCATGACATTAAGAGACTGGAAAGAGACTTTACAGAAAAATCATTAAAGATTGCATCTGTGTTGCAAAGTATGGCATAAATATATCAGTACAGTTCTTTTATACAAATTTTGAAAATTATTATTAGGAGTTTAATTATGAAAAAAATTCTTGGAGTTCTTCTTGTTTGTATAGCTTTATTTGCTTTTTCAGGATGTGGCTCGACCCATTACACTGTTACAAAAACTGACGGTTCTACAATTGTATCCGTTGGTGAACCAAGCTATTCTGATAAGTCTAAAAGTTATGAGTTAAAAGATTTAGACGGGGATAAAGTGATTTTAAAACGCGAAGATGTTAAGGAAATTAAAGAAAATAAAGATTAATATCTGATTTATATGTGAGAATAAAAAAGAGGAAGTTACACTGCAACTTCCTCTTTTTTTATTTGAAAAATTAATCAACTGCTACGGTAAGTTTTTCAAAGTATGGTCTAACTGCATCAATATCTGCTTTTGGAGCCTGCATCATCGCTTTAGCTGTTTGCATCATTGAGTTCATTTGTTCTTTCATCATTTTTTTCTGTTCAGGAGGCATGTTTGGGTCAGCATCCATTTGGGCCATTGCTGCCTGCATTTCTACCATTCCGGCTGATTGTTCCTGTTCCATGGCGATTGAGACAAAAGCTTTTAATACTCTACCTGATGTTTCCGGCCATGTTTGAGCGGAAAAGCCGTTGTCCTTAATGATTTTTTTAGCCTGTGCACTATACTCATATATAAGCGCGCATTCTTTTTTCATCATGTCCGGGTCAAATACGTCTGTATTGTGACTTCCAGCTTCCTCCATTTCTGTTTCCATCTGATCCATATAAGGTTCCAGTTTTTCCATTGTGGCTATGACTCTCTCAATTTCATTTGAAGTTAAGGGGGCGGTTGCACTTACCATTGAAGCGAATGCAAGGATAAGAGTAAAAGTCAGTATTGTTTTTTTTAGCATATGATCCTCCGATTAAATTATATTTGGGATAAAGATATAAATCATACATATATATTTTTTTACATTACTCCAAGAAAAAAGAGTTGTTTTTCATGAACAACTCTTTCCGTAGGTATAAAACGCATGAAGCCCTGCTTTTTCAAGCAGGGCTTCATTTTTATGGAGGCCGGTAAGGGGCTTATTTATTTGATGAAGAGCATTTCTGAGTAGCTTGGGAGAGACCAGAGGTCATCTGCTACAACATCTTCGAGGTAGTCGGCATATTGGCGGACTTCCAGCATTGCGGGCAATGCTTTGTAGCAGAGGTAATGAGCCTGTTTTCCAACTTCGGATTCAGTGTTGTTTTCCATGATCTTCTGAAGATTAACAACTGCGGCCTGCATTTTTCTCAGGTTTTCAGTTACATCTTCAAGAACGTCGGTAGTAAAAGGTACACCGATTGTTTTCATGTTGGCACATGTTGAAGCCAACTCGTTCTGGTAGCGGACAGCACCCGGGAATATCTGAGTTTTTGCAATTTTAACAACAAGAGCGGCTTCAGTCATAATAGCCTGATTGTACTGGTCAAGGTATATTTCTTCACGGCTTTCAAGTTCTTCTTTTGTGAAGACATTGTACTTAGTGAACATTTCAATAACTTCAGGAGCAGTAATAGCTGGAATTGCTTCTGCGGATGTGGGCAGGTTAGGTAGTCCGCGTACTTCTGTTGCTTCTTTGTGCCATTCTGCTGAGTAGCCGTCGCCGTCAAAGATGATGGAACTGTGATTGTCCATAATGTCTTTGATTACTTTCTGTACAGCTGCATTAAGTTTAGATTGGTCACCTTTCGTCGCATTTTCAAGCTCAGTTGCGATAAAGTCTAAGGATTCAGCGAACATTGAGTTCAGTGCAACCTGTGGACCTGCAATGGATGCGTTGGAACCGACAGCTCTGAATTCAAAGCGGTTTCCGGTGAAAGCAAACGGGCTTGTGCGGTTACGGTCACCAGCATCTCTAGGAAGCGTAGGCAGTGTATCAACACCGACTTTCAGGAAACCGGAGCTTGTAGGAGTAGGGGAGTTGCCTTCCTGAATTTTCTGGAAAATCTCGGTGAGGTGTTTTCCAAGGAATATTGACATGATTGCAGGTGGAGCTTCGTTAGCACCAAGACGATGGTCGTTGCTTGCAGAGGCTACTACCGCGCGAAGAAGTTTGCTGTGACGATGTACAGCGCGAATTGCCGCAGCACAGAATATCAGGAACTGAGCATTTTTATGTGGATTTTCACCTGGATCAAAAAGGCTGCCGTGTCCTTCACAGCTTAGGGAGTAGTTAAGGTGTTTGCCGGAACCGTTAATTCCTGCAAAAGGTTTTTCATGCAGCAGACAAACCATACCATGTTTTTTAGCGATGCTTTTGAGGATAGTCATAAGCATCTGGTTGTGATCGGTTGCAAGGTTGGCATGTTCGTAGACCGGTGCAATTTCAAACTGTCCGGGAGCAACTTCGTTATGACGAGTTTTAACAGGTACACCCAGTTTGTACAGTTCGTGCTCAGCATCCATCATAAAAGAAAGGACGCGGCGGGGAATTGCTCCAAAATAATGATCGTCCAGTTCCTGACCTTTAGCAGGTTTGGCTCCGAAAAGTGTCCGTCCGGCAAGCTGGAGGTCGGGGCGGGCAAAGTAAAAGTTTCTATCTATAAGGAAGTATTCCTGCTCTGCACCGGCGTTGGAGGTAACACGGTTTCCGGATTTGTCTCCGAAAATTTTTAAAATGCGCTGTGCCTGAGTATTTATAACCTGATTTGCTCTGAGCAGAGGAGTCTTTTTATCAAGAGCTTCTCCTTTCCAAGATACAAACGCAGTCGGAATGCAAAGGAAAGTTCCGTTTGGGTTTTCCAGAATGTATGCGGGGCTTGTCACATCCCAAGCTGTGTAACCGCGAGCTTCAAATGTGGTGCGCAGTCCACCGTTAGGGAAGCTGGATGCGTCCGGTTCACCCTGAATGAGTAGTTTTCCTTCAAATTCAGCGATAGCGCTTCCTTTTCCGTCAGGGCTGAGGAATCCATCATGTTTTTCTGCAGTCGACCCTGTGAGAGGGTAGAATACATGAGTATAATGAGTTGCGCCTTTCGACATAGCCCATTCTTTCATTGCGTAGGCAACAGTGTCGGCTATCGAAGGATCAATTGCTTCCCCATGCTCGATAGTTTTCTTGAGAGATTTGTATATTCCTTTAGGAAGTCTCTCTTTCATTACTTTATCGTTGAAAACATTGCAGCCGAAAAGATCTGTCGGTTTAATATCCGCGAAGTTTAGCGTAGTTGAAGGAGGGGTATAGTTAGTTACCGCTGTGATTGCGTTCTGACGAGACTTGTTCGAACTCATTTGAAAAAGCTCCTTGATATTATTTAAAATTGATCTCCGATTGTACGGAGTTTTGATACTTATTTGCAAAAATTTAGTTTAATTAAAGCATAGAGTGTGCCTAAATGTTTATTTTGTTTAAAAACAGATACTTACTTTAATATGGGGAGTTTTGTCTTAGTCTTTTTTTTACAAAAATGTATAAAACAGAAGTGGTTTAGCTGTTTAAATATACATTAATGTTATTTTTTTAAAATCTACTTAAAATTGCATGGTATCAATATTACAATTTTGTCAGGCTGGCGGAGTGGTGTTTTAAGCTATAATTTGTCTGCAATTTAATTTTGTATGTTATGATAGTTTTTTATAAATTGGAATGTTTATAAAATATTAAATTTGATTCGTTTTTTATTCTTTTAGTGGATTCATTTTTTATTCAGTTGTTCTTGAAATCTTGAAATTTTGAAATAATAGTGCTAATATTTAAAAATTACGTGTAATTTGCCTCAAATAATTGAGGCATGCGGATCAATCTTCATTGGTAAAATATGAAGATTCTTAAAAAAACAATGCCAGTTTTGGAGGTTTTATGAAAAATTTGTTGTCACTTATTGTTGCTGCGCTGTTAACAGTATTGATGGTCGGATCAGCTTTTGCTGATAAAATAACTGTTGCCTGTGATACCAGTTTTCCTCCTTTTGAATTTAAAGATCCTGAAACTGGAAAGCATACAGGGTTTGATGTTGAGCTTTGGGACGCAATTGCAAAAAAAATCGGAGCTGATTATACATTACAGCCTATGGATTTTAATGGAATTATTCCCGGACTCCAGTCCAATCAGGTTGATGTAGGTATTGCCGGAATGACCATTAAACCTGCTCGTTCCAAAGTTGTCGACTTTTCAGATCCTTATTACAATGCAGGTCTTTTGATTCTCGTTAAAGATGGCGAAAATTCCATTAAAGACATTAAAGATCTGAAAGGAAAAATTGTAGCAACTAAACTCGGAACTACTTCCGCTGATTTCGTTAAAGCTAACAGCGGCGCTAAAGAAGTTAAACTTTTCCCCAACAGTGACGCAATGTTCATGGAGCTTATGGCTGGCGGTGCTGACGCAGTAATGTTCGATTCTCCTGTTATCGGAGATTACGCACGTAAGGCTTCCAAAGGTCAGGTCAAAGTTGTTGGTCCTTTATATCAGGGGCAGTCTTACGGAATCGCTTTCCCTAAAGGCAGCAAGCTTGTAACAAAGGTTAATACTGCTCTGAAAGATCTTCGCGACAGTGGTGAATACCGCACACTTTATATTAAATGGTTTGGATCCGAGCCTAAATAATATTAGTTTTTTTGTTAATTATAGGGCGACTTCATAGGTCGCCCTCATTCTTTTAAAAGATAGAGGCAGTATGGCGTTTGTATTTGAAACTTCAGTGTTCTGGGATACTTTTCCCATGCTCATGCGTGGTCTTAAACTTACTGTTGAGATCGCTGTTGGGGGATTATTTTTCGGGTTTATACTCGGAAGTCTTGCAGGTTTAATGAAACTGGCACGGTCCCTTTTTGTAAGAAAACTTGCCGGAATTTATGTTGAAGCGATTCGCGGAACTCCGATGCTGGTTCAAGCAATGTTTCTTTATTACGGGATTCCAATGGCTGTAGGCATAAGAATAGCACCGATTACTGCCGGTATTATCATTATTGCCATTAATTCCGGTGCGTATATAGCTGAAATTGTGCGCGGTGCTGTGCAGTCCATTAATCCCGGACAGGTTGAGGCCGGACGTTCTATAGGTCTCACCCGTTCCCAGACAATGCTTTATGTTGTTTGGCCTCAGGCGTTGAAGCGTATGATTCCTCCTTTGGGTAATCAGTTTATCATCAGTCTGAAAGATACTTCTTTATTGATGGTTATCGGTGTCGGTGAGCTTATGAGAACAGGGCAGGAGATTACTTCCGTCAATTTCAGGGCGTTTGAAGTTTATCTGGCTGTTGCATGTGTGTACCTTGTCATGACTCTTTCAATTGCACAGGGTATGAAAATGTTGGAAAAAAAGCTTAACACCACCCGGAGATAATATTGTGATTAAAATTAAAAATTTACATAAAAATTTCGGGATGCTGCAAGTTATTAAAGGGATTAACTTACACGTTAAATCCGGCGAAGTCGTTTGCATAATCGGTCCTTCGGGATCAGGTAAATCCACCGTTTTAAGGTGTATCAATAAGCTTGAGGTTCCCAGTTCCGGTACTATTGAAGTAGACGGTTATGATATCATGGACAAGCAGACGAACATTAATAAAGTTCGTACTGAAGCTGGTATGGTTTTTCAGCAGTTTAATCTTTTTCCTCATATGACTATTTTGGAAAATGTTACTTTGGGGCCTCTTAAAGTCCGCAATATGAGCAAAGGTGATGCTAACGCATTAGGCTTAAAGCTTCTTGATAAAGTCGGTTTGAAAGAAAAAGCTATTAATTTCCCAGATCAGCTTTCCGGCGGACAGAAACAGCGTGTTGCCATTGCCAGATCGCTTGCATTGCAGCCCAAGGTTATTCTTTTTGACGAACCGACATCTGCTTTAGACCCTGAGCTTGTTGGTGAAGTTCTGGACGTAATGCAGAAGTTGGCCAAAGAGGGCATGACTATGATCGTGGTTACTCACGAAATGGGTTTTGCTAAAGAAGTTGCCGACAGAGTTATCTTTATTGATGAGGGAGTTATTCAAGAAGAGGGTTCTCCTCAAGAATTTTTCAGTAACCCTAAGAATCCAAGATTGAAGGATTTTTTAGGAAAAGTTGTTTCCCATCTTTAGTTTTTTATCTTTATTTTTGCTTAAGGCGGCTTACCTTACGGTGGCCGTCTTTTTTTTTGTCCAACCTGATAAAAGCTTGACTGAGTCTTGTATATGCTCAATAAGATTAAAGTAATCCTGAACTTTAAAATTGTGGAGTAATTTTTATGAAGAAATTTTTATGTTGCAGCCTCGTAGCTCTGGTTTTCATGATGTTTAGTGCAATGGCATTTGCGGCTGGTGCACCTGAATTGCGCGGTACATGGGGTGGTGCGGTTAAGCTGATCACCAAGGACGGCGATATTAGAGAGAATAAGGCTGTTTTTGTTATCAATAAACAAGATGGAACTATGTTTTCCGGTTATAAAATCTGGTTTGCCGATAAAAATGATAATGCGGAGACAGAACCATTCTGTGGTATTATTGATGCAGATGGAACCCGTCTGTATCTTGCAGAAGGTGAAGACGGATATCTTCAGGGTGAAATAACTGGAAAACAGACGATGTCGTTGTACTATCTTGAAAGCGGTAGAAAAGCTAAAGCTATCAAGTATAATCTTGAGAGAGTTCGTTTTACCAGAGGGTTTATTGAGATCGATAAAGATGGGAATAAAACTATAATCCGTTCCGAAATTGTGAATGTTTATCCTCTTAATGCTGAACGTATTATGCGCGAAGCTGATGTTAATAAAGACGGAAAACTCAGCAAAACAGAATGGGAAAATTGGAAAAACGGAAAATAATTTCAGAAAAAATAGATTTTATTTAGGCGCAATCGTGAAGATTGCGCCTTTTTTTTGTGAAAAAAGTGAGTTTTAAATTGAATTAAAGGTAAAATTAAGAGTGAAAACTATCGATGATAATGAAAATTCAGAGTGTTTTTAGATTCAAGTTTGATGTCTCCTTACCAAGGAGAGCATTGATTTCTACCGAACATCACCTTCCGCGAGGGTTCATTTCTTTGCAACGTGCGGCGATACACGCTCCGGTTACTTCTTTTATTGCAGCCAAAGAAGTAGCTCCGTTCGAAATAGCTTCGTTAATCTGGCCTTTTGTAATGTTTGAGCAATAGCAGACAATTTCATTTTCTGGCGCGAGAAGGATGTCTTTAGTGAATACCGTCATTAATTCTCCATCATATATATAGATAAAATCCCGATGTTAATTTTTAACACCGGGCTTTATCTCAGTTTAAGAAAATTATCTGTGCAAGGAAATAACCGATAACTGTGGCTGTTCCAACGCCTATTAAGCCTGGAAACATAAAGCTGTGGTTCAATACGTATTTCCCAATGTGAGTTGTGCCTGTGCGGTCAAAACTGATCGCAGCAAGATCACTCGGGTAGAAGGGGAAGAAGAAGTAGGCATAGCAGGATGGCAGAACCCCGATAAGAACTTCTTTAGGAATACCCAATGAGAATCCCAGCGGGAGCATAATCGTTAATACTGCGGCCTGACTTTTTAGGAACATAGAGACAAGAAACATGGCTATGGCGAATGTCCAAGGATACAAATGAACCATTTCACTGATCAGACCTATGAGATATGGTTTATTATAACTGATGATGGTGTCGCTCATCCATGCGATACCGAAGATGGTAATTACGGCGGTCATTCCAGCTATGAATACACTGCTGTTAACTATTGTTTTAGGGGAAATATTAGTCATCAGGACAATGATTGCTCCGACTGAGAGCATCATAAACTGGATGGCTACTGACATTGTGACGCCTTCTGGAAGCAGGTGTTTGTTGAATAGCGCAAGAATTATAACTGCTAGAATTCCCAGAAGGAAGACCGTCAGTCCTTTTTTTCCTGTTGAGGCAATTTCGGTGGAGGTAGAGTCTATGTCTTCAACTTCACGTCTAAATTCAGGGTCTTTCATCTTTATCTGAAAATCTTCGTCCTTGTCTAAATCTTTACCGCGTTTAAGGCTCCATGTTGCTGCTGTGAGCATTCCAATGAAGGTCGCAGGAATGGTGACCATAAGAATGTTAACCAGATTTATATCAAGGTTGTTGTCTGCGGCCGTGGCTAGAACGACTGCCGCAGCGGCTGCAATAGGGCTGGCGGTTATGCCCATTTGTGATGCAACTGTAGAAACGGCTAAAGCGCGCTCAGGGCGGATTCCGTTTTTATAAGCAACATCGTAGATGACAGGCAGAAGGGGGTATACAGAGTGTCCGGTTCCGACCAGCACCGTAAGCGAGAAAGTGCAAATAGGGCCTAAATATACAATGTATTCAGGATGTTTACGTAAAAGTTTTTCTGCATATTTTACAAGAAGGCTAAGTCCTCCCGTTGCTTCAAGCGTTGCCGAAGCTGCGACAACAGCCAGAATGATGAGCATGACGCTGACAGGAGGATTGCCTGGTTTTATGCCGAATGCGAAAACTAGAACGGCGACTCCGAGTCCTCCGAGCAGACCGAAGGCCACTCCTCCATAGCGGATACCGATAAATATTATTACAAGCAGTAAAAGAAGATGAACCCAGAACATAAATCCTCCTTTTTATTGTATATACTGCTTATTAATAATGTATAGAGATATTTAAAGCAAGCTAAGAGGCTTTACTTGTGGCTACCTAACTCCTTTATCCATTAGAAATGATCCAAATTGCTTGTCAGTAACGAGTATATGGTTTTTCAGCCAGTCTGCGAGATATTTAAAAACTTTATATGGATCCAGTGCGTTATTGTCTGCATCCATCATGTTATCCGCAGAAGCTACATATATCATGAAGTGGTTATGCTGTTTTCTATGGTTTTCAGTCTCGGGGTAGGTGTAATGTTTCATGAACATCTCTTCGGTTGAAAAATGATCCATGGCATATTGACGCATTTCTGAAATCAATTCTAAAAGCACTTTCTGTTCTTCCATCTTTTCGATTGAATCATAAGCTTTGTTAATCATCCCTATAAGAACTTTATGCTCATTATCGATTTTTTTGATTCCAATTGAATAATTATCATTCCAAGAGAGTAAGGCCATATTTAATTCCTCATGTTGTTTCAGTTAGTGTTATGCCTATCTGAGGAGTAAATCAATATACTATAAGTCCTATCTTATTGGGTAGATACATCCTTTAATACTAAGAAAGATGTCGCGGATGTGTTTTGATTGTGAGTTGTTTCAGAGACAAATAGTGAAGTTTTTTAAAATAAAAAATAATATGTCTTGACATTTTTGGGTCGTTGATAGAGAACTTTCCTCTATACACTAGTAACGCACGTGGAGGCGCGGTCTGAATGTGACCGAAGCTAGTTTAAAATGAACAGGTATATCGAGGAGCAATGTGTGCATCTTGTACACTGCTCCTTTTTTTGTTGGCGCGAAAGCGTCAGCGTCTCATCAATTTTTTAGGAGAATATATAATGTCTAAAAAACTTTATGTCGGAAATTTGCCTTGGTCTGCTACTGAAGATGATCTTCGCGCTGCTTTTGAAGCTTACGGTGAAGTTATTTCTATCAATCTTATCGAAGACCGTGAAACTGGTCGTCCTCGTGGTTTCGGCTTTGTCGAAATGGATGACGCCGGTGCTCTTGAAGTTATCGACAACATGGACGGAAAAGATTTCGGCGGACGTAACCTTAAGGTTAACGAAGCTAAACCACGTGAAGAACGTCCACGCTGGTAGTCTGAATTTCTAAGTTTTAGTCCGGTATCCGGCGCCCGTCTCTCTTTCGGGAGGCGGGCGTTTTTTGTTTTTGTTTTTTCGATTGACAGTTTAACTAGGAGAGATCATTGCCGCCTAATCGTAATTATAAATTTGAGAAGCGCCAGAAAGATTTGGCAAAAATGAAAAAGAAAGAAGAAAAGAAGCAACGCCAATTAGCAAAGAAGCAAGCAAGCCAAGATGAAAATGGTGCAGCTGTTGCTGAAAATGAAGAAAATAACGCGGTGACGGATTAAATGTCTGGTCTGAAGTTAAGAACTGATTCATCCGGTTCAAGATATTCTTTGAACCGGATGAATAGTGTCGTTTCAATAAAATCTATCTAATAAAGTAAAATCTTTTTTAGATCTCTTTCTCTCCTTGCTATAATAGATATTTCTTTAAGTTTGATCCAACAGCCTTTCCATCTTTCCAAATTTTCACTTTACGTGACGAACTCCGTTTTTCATACGATGCTTAGGGATATCTTTACGGTAAATCTATGCAAATCTAGCCGCGGTTGAAATATACTTTAGTGGACTCTTCTTCTTCTGCGATCAAGCGTGCAACCATGTTTGAGTCGAGGTATGCTCGAACGCGGACAATTTTTTTATCTCTGAATTCAATAATCCAACAATATTGGTTATCAAAATCCCATCCACTTTTGGCCTGCGATGTTGCTTGTAATTCAACTATTGCAGTGTCTCCGTCTATGAAGACTGTTTTTAAAACCAATTGAATCGGGGCAGTGAGACAGGGTGCCAGCCGTTTGAATGTATTTTGGCGGAAATCCTCAAGACTGGTATAGTGACCTGCCAATGGGTGCGTTCCCATAACTGTCCAGTCTACATTTGCACTGACATTGGCAAAAAAGGAATCGGCATCACCGTTTTCCAAATGCTTGAATAGGTTTCGCACTTCTTCTTTTGTGATTTTCATATTTTTCTCCTTTATAGTTGTGGAGCTTCTTTTAATAATAGCTTTGCGGTGTTTTTGAGTCAAAGAGTTTTGACTTTTTTTAAGTGCTTCTGATCGAAACATGATTAAAACGCGATTGAGATGTGAAAAAAGATTTGCTTACTTCAAAAAAAGAGGCCGGATTAAAATCCGGCCTCTTTTTTTATAACATCAATTAATGTTGAGAGCTTATTTGCTATGAACAATTAAACTGATCGAGTAATCCCGCCATCAACGCGCAGGTTTTGACCTGTTATATAGCTTGATTTATCAGATGCAAGGAAGGCTATCGCTTCGGCAATTTCTTCTACTTTTCCATAGCGGCCCATAGGAATGCGGTTACGCCTTTCGTCTTTTTCGGGGAGACTGTCGATGAAGCCGGGCAATACGTTGTTCATTCTAATCGAGCTTGATGCGTACTGATCCGCAAATAGTTTGGTAAACGCCGCAAGGCCGGAGCGGAAGACTCCTGAAGTCGGGAAAAGAGGTTCCGGTTCGAAGCAGGCGTATGTTGAAATATTAACAATTGAGCCGCTTCCCTGTTTAAGCATGATCGGAGTTACAAGTCTGGCTACACGAATGACATTAAGCAGATAAACTTCCATACCTGTCATCCAGTCCTCATCGGACATTGCGAGAATATCACCTTTGGGACCATGTCCCGCGCTGTTGACGGCAACATCAATGCGTCCCCATTTATCCATAGTACCCTTAATCAGGGTGGCGAGATCTTCAGGTGATCTGTTTGAACCGGTTACGCCGAATCCGCCAAGCTCTTTTGCGAGAGCCTCGCCTTTACCGGAAGAAGACAGGATCGCGATTTCATAACCTTCAGCGGCTAATTTGCGGGCTGCGCCAGCACCCATGCCACTTCCGCCTGCTGTGATAATTGCAACTTTATTTTGAGACATTATATTACTCCTTTCGTGATTAATTGTTTGAATTGCGGGTAGCGTCCAATCTATTTATGTTTATACTTAGTTTATTTATGTGGCAACTTTTGAAGTGAGCCGTTTTTATTTTGCATTAAATTAATTTACGCACTTGCCTAATATTGGCAGGTGCGTTTTTCAATGAAATTGAGCTGTTCATGACTCTTAAAAGAAATTTATTGTGTAGTCTTAATTGGATGAAAGTGTCTGTAAATTAAAGACAAAATAACTCGTTCTAGAGTTGTTGAGATAAAGTCTAGATGAGTTGATTTATTATGCAACAGTTGATGTTTTTTTGTTCTAATAGACAGTAATAAAGGTGTTAATTTGAAAAATATGATGATTTGATTTTTTTTACATATAGGTTACATAGCTGCTAATGCTGAAATTAATTTTTTTGGTTTTAATGGAGGGTAAGATGAGGAAGAGGATGTTGCTTTTTGTTTTTGTTATTGTTCTTTCTATTTCCTGTTATGCTATATTTGCTGTTGCAGCAGGGCCGCATGATGAAGGTTGTACAGACTGTCACAGTACTCACTATGCTAAAGGTGAATACATTATCGGTGTAGAACCTTTTAAAGTTAATAATCCTTCTCGTACAAGGAATACACGTACATCTCAGGGGATTGATTCCCTCTGTTTAGGTTGTCATAATGATGGTGAAGGCATTCTGCCTGTTAACCTTCATTCCACTCATCCTACCGGTGTTAAACCTATGTATGCAAAAGTTCCGAAACAATTGCTTTGGGATGGAGTTTTGACCTGTTCAAGCTGTCATGATCCGCACCCTAACAACGCAAATTACAAGTATCTTATTGTTCCTACTAAGGAAGGAAAAGATATGGGATTATTTTGTGGGCAGTGTCATCCAAGGCAGTCTGACAAGCAAGTTATGTCTAAGGTCAGTAAGATGAAGATGACATTTGATCCAGTGATAGCACCTATTATCAAATTCAAGCAGAAAGCTCCGGTTCCGGTTAAAAAGACAACCAGACCTGCTCCGGCTACCAAGCCTGCTCAGTAAATTCATTAGAAAATTGAGACATCTTCCGACTGACGGTACATGGGGTGTTGCTGTCGGGTTTTAAAGCGGAGTTTGTTTCGGCCTGTCGGGGGATTTTTAAGGCAGGCCTGTTAAAATTCAAGAACAAAGTTTTATTCAGCAGAGCCTGAACGTTTCCGTTATATGGAAACGTTCAGGCTTTATTTCTTATTAATAAACTTTTCGTTTTGAAAAACTTGATCCCACTACTGAGAAAGTATTTTCAACGATGAACAGGACATTATCATCATGGCTGAAGGCTATTTCTTCTAATTTTTTTAACTGAACATTATTAACAACAGTCATAAGAATATTTTTTTCCTGCTTAGAATAGGCTCCGAAGCCTTTAAGAAATGTACCGCTCTGTTTTAAGGTATTAAGAATGTCATTACTGATTTCTTCTGCTTTATCCGAAATAATAAAGACCACCTTACGTTGGTTGAATAATGACAACGTTTTTTCGACAGCGATCGCGGATATAAAAACCAAAATCAGCGAAGCAATAATAAGATCCAATGACATTTCTAGCAAACTGATACTGAACAGAATAAAGTTGAATATAATATAAACTTTACCGATGCCGATGTTGAACCTTTGAAAAAGATATACAGCGATAACATCAAGTCCACCGTTTGAGCCTAAAGATCGCAACACAATACCAGACCCGAATCCTGTTATTAATCCGCAAGCTACACTGGCATAAAGCTGACTCTCAACGTACATGGGGATGTTGATCAGTTCATAAAATCCTGTTGCAGCAATAGTTGCATATGCGCTGTACCAGAAAAAACGTCGGCTTACTTTTATCCACGCAAACACAAAAAGCGGTACGTTTAGAATAAGGAAAAGCCAACCCGGCGATAGAATTCCAGTTTTATAGTAAATTAAAGATGCCAAACCGAAGATTCCGCCGGGAATAAACTCATGCGGAACAGCTAGGCTTCTAAGTCCGATTCCGACCAAAAGAGAACCGACTGTTATCAGCATTAAATTCCACCAAAATGAGTACGTGAAATCGAGGCTGAATGAAGAACCTTTACCAAGAGGATGTAGTATCTGTTTTTTGTCAGACATTATATTTATATACTCTTTAGACTCGTCACAAAGTGGATGTGAATAAATTGTTGTAACTAGCAGTTATTGTTGGTTATTTACTGCTGGCTTTTAAGCTTAAATCAAGGACATAGTCGCTTAACAAATTGGGGTGGAAATGTCCGTTTTTTGTTGCCCAAACTCTTGCGCCTTTTTATGGCAGGAAGTCAACAGAATTTGTGAGATTTTTTACGGTTTGTGCCGATAGCAGGCCACAACAGATAATTTTAAATTATATGCTTCACGCTGCTCTCTAAAAGTGTGTATAAAGTTGTATATATTTTTTAATCGTATCAATAAGCCCGTGTTTATGTGCGTGCGTATTGAAATGTAAATTGAGAGGAGTACAATATGGTTTTGTATAAACATGCAAAGGTAATCGCAGCCATTTTATTTGCTGTATTAATCAACGCGGGATGTATCAAACAAGCCCCACCGTCTGTGGTTCCGGAAATTCGCCCGGGTGTTTTGCAAGGATATCTTGTGAAGGATGATTACCCTGATTCTCTGGCGCTGTTACCGCCTCCTCCTGAAAAAGGGAGCGTTGGGTTTGCCATGGATGAGGCTATCAGTAAAAAAGCACTTGGACTTCAGGATACCAGCCGCTTTGCTTTAGCTGCCAAGGATGCCGAGCTCATATTCCCGGAAGCGGCTCAAGTATATTCCTGCACTTTGGGTATTCCTATATCGGAAGAACATACACCTCATCTTTACATGCTCCTTCGTCGTGTTCTGGCTGATGCCGGACTGACAACATACGCAGCCAAAGATCATTATAATCGGGCGCGTCCGTTTGTGATAAACGGATTTCCGACATGTACCCCGGATGAAGAAGAGCACCTTTCCCATGACGGTTCGTATCCCTCCGGGCATACCGCAGTAGGCTGGGCCTGGGCACTGGTTTTGACTGAAGTCGTACCAGAACAGGCAGACGCTATTTTGCAACGTGGTCGAGCCTATGGAGAAAGTCGCATCGCATGCAACGTACATTGGTATAGTGATGTGGTTGCCGGACGAATGATTGGTGCGGCAGCCGTAGCCCGAATGCATGGTAATGCCGAGTTTAGAGAGGCGGTTGAAGCAGCCAGAAACGAAGTCATCGAAATACGCAAGCTCGGCTTGTCACCTTCACTGAATTGTCAGGCCGAAAAGGAAGCTTTGAAAATTGTAATTCATTTACAATAACGTATTACTTTTTTTGCAATGGGTCTGGACGCAATGGGTAATCTCTATTATAGAAGAGTCTGTTTTCTGTGATAAAGAGAATATGTATGCTTGTATTTATTGAGCAATAACTCCAATTGTATAACAACCGGGAGAGTGCAATGAAACGACGGTACATTATTTCATTATGCATCATGCTGATGTCGGTGCTTCTTGTTGGATGTGGTTCCTCGACTGACGAAAAGGAGAAAGAGGTCACTGAGACAAATGCGACTACAATCTCAGCCTTAGCTCCAGCTTCTGCTTCAGCCAATAAGGTGGAAAGCAGTTCAGAAGTTAAACCTACACCAGTTGCGCCTACTCAGGCTCCCACTGATAAGCCGAACATAGTGATTATCTGGGGTGATGACATCGGACAGTCCAACCTTAGTGCTTACACACGTGGCATGATGGGCTACCAAACTCCTAACATAGACCGTGTTGCCAACGAAGGCATGATCTTTACAGATTACTATGCGGAGCAAAGTTGTACAGCAGGTCGTTCCGCCTTCATCACAGGTCAGGCTACCTATCGGACCGGATTGTCCAAGGTTGGTGTTCCCGGTGCAGAACTTGGCATGGACAAGGCTGACCCGACCATTGCCGAGCTCTTGAAGAACCATGGTTATGCTACTGCACAATTCGGCAAGAATCATCTGGGCGATAAAGACAAGCATTTGCCCACAGCTCATGGATTTGATGAGTTTTATGGTAATCTTTACCATCTTAATGCAGAGGAAGAACCCGAGCATCGGGATTATCCAGATCCAAAAAGATTCCCTGATTTTAAGAAAAAATATGGTCCTCGCGGCGTACTTCATTCCTATGCCACTATAGAAGGGCAAGAGATTGAGGACACTGGACCTTTGACCAAGAAGCGCATGGAAACTATTGATGACGACGTCGCCAAAAGAGCTTCCGACTACATCCATGCACAGGCCAAGGCCGGTACCCCGTTTTTCGTATGGGTCAACTTTACTCATATGCACTTTAGAACTTATGTAACTGATAAAACCACGGGCCAAGCCGGTGAGTGGCAGTCCGTTTATCATGACGGTATGGTTCAGCATGACAAGAATGTTGGTACTGTCCTTGACGCTATTGACGAGACTGGCATCGCCGATAATACCATCGTGTTTTATTCCACAGATAACGGACCGCACAAGAATTCCTGGCCGGATGCAGGGACTTCGCCATTCCGTTCCGAAAAGAATACTAACTGGGAAGGTGCATTTCGAGTTCCCGCCATGGTTCGCTGGCCCGGTCATATCAAAGCTAACAGTGTGTCTAACGAAATTATGTCCCATCTCGATTGGATGCCCACTTTGTTGGCAGCAACCGGTGAATCTGATGTCAAAGAAAAGCTACTTAAAGGCCATGAAGCCGCAGGCAAGAACTTTAAGGTCCATCTGGACGGTTATAATTTCTTACCTTACCTAACAGGCCAGACAGAAAAAGCACCTCGTGAGCAGTTTTTCTACTTCTCAGACGATGGTGATTTGATGGCTCTGCGTTATGATAACTGGAAGTTGGTTTTTGCACAGCAGCATGCCCCCGGTACTATGCTCGTGTGGAGCGAACCTATGGTACAGACTAGGATTCCTTGGCTCTACAACTTACGCACTGACCCCTATGAGCAGGCAAGTGTCACTTCCAATACTTATTGGGATTGGTGGCTTGATCACGCCTTTTTACTTATCCCGGCTCAGCAGGGCGTGGGTGATTTTCTTAGAACTTTTAAAGAATATCCTCCCCGCATGAAGGCCGCCAGCTTCACAATAGATGAAGTGATGGAAAGTCTCACACCACCAACCAATTAGGTACGATAACCAGTAACTTGTGCGCCCATTCTATACGGAATGGGCGCATGTTTTTTCTTTCTGCTAATTGACTGACAGGGTACAAGGTTATTTATGACTCCATGTATTTATCGCAGACTCGTTTCAGCTTTATGGCTGACAGTATTGTTTTTTATTCCGCTTCTTGTAGTCAACCTAGCCCATGCCAGTACTTTTGCCGGTTCCGAAAGTTGCCGGGACTGTCACGAACGGTTTTATAAGCTGTGGGCGCCATCTCGACACGGCACAGCTATGCAGCCGTACACTCCAGAGTTTGCTGCGCAGAACTTGACGCCGCAGGCCGCGTCTCTCAATATTGAAGGGAAGTTTTACCAAGTATTCATCGGTAAAGATGCCGGATATGTCATTGAGAAGACTGACAAAGGTGAAATTAAATACAACATCGAACACATACTGGGCGGCAAGTATGTTTATTATTTCCTCACCCCAATGGAAAAAGGGCGGCTGCAAACATTGCCCCTAGCCTATGATGTAAATAAAAAAGAATGGTTTGATATGGCTGGAAGTGGTATCCGGCATGTTGGTGATACAGCTGTTTCATGGACTGATCCGGTCTATACATTCAATACCACTTGTCATGGGTGCCATGTCAGTCAGCTTCGTAATAATTTTGATCCCTTAACGAATAGTTACTCCACCACATGGAATGAACCGGGTATCAACTGTGAGACATGTCATGGTCCGTCGTCAGAGCATAATCGCGTCTGCCGTGAGGCTCCCAAAGGCACTGTTCCGGCTGATTTGAAACTCCTTGGCGGTAAGGGCAAGTTTACCGTGCAGCAGAATACTGATGCCTGTGCGCCTTGTCATGCCCAGATGATTCCTCTGACTGGCGCATTTATGCCCGGCGATAAATTTTACGATCACTTTGATCTTGTGACATTAGAAGATCCGGATTCTTATCCTGACGGACGCGATCTCGGTGAGAATTACACGCACACCACTTGGAGCCTCAGCCCTTGCGTAAAATCAGGTGAGCTGGGTTGTATCCACTGCCACACTTCCAGTGGAAGATTTCGCCAGAAGAGTGCTCCGAATACTGCCTGTTCCCCTTGCCATAAGGACAAAGTCAGTGAGCCAGAAAAGCATACCATGCACAAAGGTACTAACAAATCTCCGACTTGTATTTCCTGCCATATGCATAAGACGACTTTTGCCCGCATGGACCGTAGTGATCACTCCATGCTGCCACCTACTCCGGCAGCGACAATTGCTTTTGGTTCGCCCAATGCGTGTAATGGCTGTCACATGGATAAGGATGCCGTCTGGGCTGATAAGAAAGTGCGCGAATGGCGACAGAGAGACTATCAGGCCCCTGTTATGTACCGGAGCGGGCTGGTGGATTCCGCCCGTAAAGGGGATTGGTCGCGTCTTGGAGAAATTAACGATTACATCATGGCGCAAGACCATGATCCGATATTTACCACATCCCTTATCCGGCTTCTTCGTGGTTGCAATGTTTCGGAAAAAGAGAAGCCTCTTTTCACTGCTTTAAATGATGCTTCACCGTTAGTCCGTTCGGCTGCAGCTGAAGCCTTAGGGCCGCCTTCCTCTCCCGAGGCCGTACAGGCATTGGTAAAGGCAACTGGCGATCCGTACCGGTTGGTTCGCATACGCGCTGCCGCCGCTCTTTCCGGCTTACCCATGAATATTACCAAAGGGCAATTTAAGGATAATCTTGATCGGGCTACACAGGAATATATGGCATCCTTGACTGCACGACCAGATCTTTGGACTTCTCTCTATAATCTGGGGAACTATCATTTACATCGGCGTGAATTTGTTCAAGCAAGTGAGGCCTTTGACAAGGCTCACGGTCTTGCCCCTCGAGCTGTTCCACCGTTGGTTAATAACGCAATGGCTCTTGCCGGCAAAGGTGATACCAAAAGTGCTCGTGATCGACTGAGAGAAGCACTGCAACTTTCGCCTGATAATCCCGCGATACTTTTTAATCTAGGTCTTATTGAAGGGGAACTGGGCGACATAAAAGCTGCTGAGAAACACCTTCGAGCGAGCTTGAAGGTTGATCCCAAGCTTGCTCAGGCAGCCTATAATCTGTCTTTGCTCACAGGCAAACAAAAGCCGCTAGAGTCAATGGATTTCGCAGAGCGTGCATACGTACTGGAGGTTAATCCTCGATATGGATTTAATCTTGCTTTTGCTCAAAATCGGGCAGGCAAGAGAACTTCGGCAAAGGCAACGCTTCGAACGATCATTGAGAAATGGCCGGGTTATGCAGATGCCTATCTCTTCATCTTGGATTTGACAGACAATAAAGATGAAAAAATGAAAATTAGGTCCCGCATCTCGTCCGCTCTCAAATCGCGGAATTTTTCCGCACGTGATAGGGCGCTCCTGAAACAGGCTCTCGCTGGCAACGGATAGTTGCGTTCAATTGACTAATAAAAATGGATTTTATCCCAAAAGATAAGGGCTTAGGTTTTAACACCTAAGCCCTTATAAAACTGGCGGAGAGGGTGGGATTAGAATGCACTCTTTTTGTTTGTGAGCAACGGTTATTTAAGAAGTTTAACTTAGTGTTGAAAATAGACGTTTCCATTTGGTTTCCAGTATTAAGTTCAACGGGAGTATGTCTCATCAGGTGGTAAACGCGAGCTACAGACATTTTTATGAAAGGTGTATATGAAGATATGCATTTATTGGAAGGTTATTGCAATCTTGCTGCTTTTTAGAAAATGAAGAAGTATAACAAGGCGTTCTTTCGGACGAAAACTACGCTTCATTTTTCTTGTTTAATAAATGGATTGTCGAAATGGTTATTAAATTCGTAGAACTAATTCAATCAGACTTCGAAGATTATTCAACAATATCAGTTTTCGAACATCAGGCTCAGTTTGTATTCCCTATAGCGAAAGTTCTTTCCAGATTTTCTGGTAGAAACGCAGAAAAACATGTGTATATTGCCGGTGCTAAATGCGACGGTGAGGCGGCAGGCATAATTATTGTTACAAATTATTATGAAACCGCTGAATTAAAATCCAAAAAATTGAATGTGTGTTGGGTTGATACTTTGGCAACAGATAGGAAATATCAAAAACAGGGTATTGGAAGTAAATTGCTTGAGCATGCAATTTCTGCTTTATGTGGCAAGTTTGATTGCATGTGCTTGACCGTAAATGTCCGAAATGAAGCCGCTAAATCTATGTATATTAAATGTGGATTTGAAGATGTTGGTGAGTTGTATTTGGGCGGCCTAAGTGGACCTCAGAATATTTTAAGATATAATTTATCAGGTAGCTGACAAGGCTAATTCTGCGGACGCAGAGGTTTTAATATTGATTTTTCCCCAAAAGATAAGGGCTTAGGTTTTAACACCTAAGCCCTTATAAAACTGGCGGAGAGGGTGGGATTCGAACCCACGTAGGGTTTGACCCCTAACTCGATTTCGAGTCGAGCGCGTTACGGCCGGACTTCGCTACCTCTCCGCATATATATAGTGGCTGAAAAAGGACTTCCAGCCTTGGGGAAGTGGTAGTCATATCCATTCTTGATGTGAGACGCAAGGGAATTTCGTTAAAAAAATGGTGATTTTATTTTCTTTTTTGCAGGAAAAAACTTTGCAGCATAGTACGGCATTCGTCAGCGCGTACGCCGCCTAATACCCAGAATTTATGGTTGGTAAATGTCAGGTCTGTGCCTTCCATATTTGAGACAACGGCTCCGGCTTTGGGGTCCGGCGCTCCGAAAATAATCCCTGCCACGCGGGCATGAATTATTGCTCCGAGGCACATTATACATGGCTCGAGAGTTACGGCTAATATCGTCCCTTGAGGCAATCGGTAATTATTCAGATTGTTGCAGGCGGAACGTAAACATTTAATTTCTGCGTGGGCGGAGGGATCGTGGTCGCTGACCGGACTGTTACTTCCGGTTCCTAAAATTTCGCCGTCCTGTGAAAAAAGGGCCGCACCTATGGGAACTTCCCCTTTGTTGCGTGCTAGATATCCCTGCCGCATTGCGACATCCATCATGTCGCGCCAAGTCTGGCCTTGCGGAGGAGTGACGGGCGGTTTGCCGCGAATAATTATTTCATCAGGATTGTTCATAATAAAATTGGAGGAAGAATTTTAGTTCTCCCTCCATTTTTTAGAATATAATTTTTTAAACAGACTTAAGGTAATTCACGCCGCCTTCAAGCAGAGCAAGTCCTAGAGTGGGTACGTTGCCTCTTGTCCACGTCGGATGATTGGTGGGGTGGTTAAATGCTTCAGGATGCGGCATGAGGCCTAATATGCGTCCTGACGGGTCTGTTAGTCCTGCTATGCCTAGAGGCGATCCGTTAGGGTTGGCAGGGTATTCAAGAGTGACATCGTTAGTCTCTTCATCGATATATTGGAGCGCGATGAGATTATTTTCTACTAATTGTTCCAAAAGAGCATCATCGTTCGGAATTATTTTTCCTTCACCGTGACGAACTGGCAAATGTAGTGTTTTTATATTTTTTGTGAATATGCAGGGGGATTCCGGATTAGCTTTGAGATGTACCCAGCGAGCTTCGAACCGTGCGGAATCATTGTAACTAAGTGATACTTGGCGAGTGAAATAATCACCGCCGACAGCAGGAAGAAGCCCCAATTTTACTAAAAGTTGGAACCCGTTACAGATGCCGAGAATAATTCCGCCATCTTCAAAGAATTTTTTAATTTGATCTACAAGCGGGGTGCCGTCAGCAGTGTGTGCATGCTTCCAGCGAAGGGCTGCGGCCTGTGCAGCTCCGAGGTCGTCTCCATCAAGGAAACCACCGGGAAATATAAGATAATTATATCCTTCAAGGCTTGTTTTGCCTGCGGCAAGATCAGAAAAATATGTGATATCAACTTCGTCAGCTCCAGCTTTTTTTGCTGCATATGCTGATTCCTGTTCACAATTGGTTCCGTATCCGGTAATGACCAATACTTTAACGCGGGCCATATATTTTCTCCCTCCTAGGTTGACAATCGAAATATTCAGAGACTAGTTTGTCCGTGTTTTGAAGAGAGGAACATAATTGCGGCTCAGCTTTCCGTCAACAGCCTATATTCCTCAGGACGTACCGCTAACACAAAAAAATGATGTCGGATACGCCTGAATGCAGGATGTTTACTGGGTTGGTATCGTTTTGTGTTTTTTTTAATTACGACTTTATTCGTTGTGCATTTTGTTTTATGTAACAGCGAGATTTTAAATAAATAATCCATCATGGATGGGAGCATCATGAAAACCAAGTTTATATTCATTACCGGGGGCGTTTTGTCCTCGCTCGGCAAAGGTCTGGCTGCGGCCTCAATCGGCGCACTTCTTAAAGCCCGAGGGCTTACTGCGACAATCCAAAAGCTTGATCCTTATATCAATGTCGACCCCGGAACCATGAATCCCTTCCAGCATGGCGAAGTATATGTGACGGATGACGGCGCTGAAACAGATCTCGATCTCGGACATTACGAACGTTATCTTGATGTTTCGCTTAATCAGAACAATAATTTCACTTGTGGTCGTATTTATCATTCCGTTATCACCAAAGAACGACGCGGTGATTACCTTGGTGCTACTGTTCAGGTTATTCCTCATGTTACTGATGAGATTAAACAGGCTGTACTTGGTGTTGCTAAAGGTGAAGACGTTGCACTTATCGAAATAGGTGGAACTGTTGGTGATATCGAAAGCCTTCCTTTCCTTGAAGCTATTCGTCAGCTCCGCTCTGAACTTGGCAGTGAGAATGTTCTATATATTCATTTGACTCTTGTTCCTTATTTAAAAGCCGCAGGTGAAGTGAAAACCAAGCCTACACAGCACAGCGTAAAAGAACTTCGCAGCATTGGTATCCATCCAGATATCATTCTTTGCCGCAGTGAAGTTGAGCTAGAAGAAAGTATTAAACGTAAAATCGCTCTTTTCTGTGACGTTGATCGCGACGCTGTTTTTACATCCGTTGATGTCGAATCTATCTACGAAGTTCCATTGAAATTTTATCAGGAAGGACTTGATCAAAAGATAGCCATCCTTCTCAAGCTGCCTGCTAAGAATTGCGATTTACAGCCATGGAAAGATCTTAACTATAAGCTTAAGAATCCAAAAAGTGAGACAACTATTGGTATTGTCGGTAAGTATGTTGATCTTAAAGAGGCATACAAAAGCTTGCATGAAGCATTGATTCATGGCGGAGTTGCAAATGATGTTGCTGTAAAACTTCGTTATGTTAACTCTGAAGAAATTACTCCTAAGAATGTTAAAGCAAAGCTCAAGGGTCTTGACGGAATTTTGGTTCCCGGTGGGTTTGGTTCTCGTGGAGTTGAAGGTAAAATTACCGCAATTCAGTATGCTCGTGAAAACAAAATTCCTTTCTTTGGAATCTGTTTAGGTATGCAGTGTGCTGTTATTGAATATGCCAGAAATGTTCTTGGTCTTGCTAAAGCTAATTCTGAAGAATTTGACAAAGACGGTCCTGATTCGGTTATTTATCTTATTAAAGAATGGTATGACTATCGTACCAAGAAGACCGAATGCCGTTGTGAGGACAGTGATAAAGGCGGAACTATGCGTCTTGGAGCTTATCCTTGTAAGATAGTTGAAGGAACAAAAGCGATGGATGCGTATGGTAAACCTGAGATTCAGGAACGTCACCGTCATCGTTATGAGTTCAACAAAGAAGGTTACGCAGCTAATTTTGCAGAAGGCGGTCTTATTTTTAGTGGCCTTTCTCCTGACGAAACACTTGTTGAAATTGTTGAAATTCCAGAACATCCATGGTTTGTAGGTTGTCAGTTCCATCCGGAATTTAAATCTACTCCTATGAATGCTCATCCTCTGTTCAGAGATTTCATCAAAGCGGCTCGTGATAATAAATAAGTTGATTTTAGGGAGCTGAATTATTTTGACCCCTGATGAATTATATACAAAAAGTGTGCAGGGCCCGTTTATATTAGCGGGGCCCTGTGCCCTTGAAAGTTTTGAAGTAGCAATGACCGCGGCTAAAGTTCTGGCAGAAATAGCTTCACGTCTTGATGTGACGGTTATTTTTAAAAGTTCTTTTGACAAAGCTAACAGAACCTCTGTGGAATCTTTTAGAGGGCCGGGACTTGACGAAGGTGTAAAGTGGCTTGCCCGCATCAAAGAAGAAACAGGTTTGCCTATTGTTACCGATATCCATTCACCTGAGCAGGCCGAGCCTGTTGCCGCTGTCGTTGATGTTTTGCAGATTCCCGCATTTTTGTGCAGACAGACAGATCTTCTTGTCGCTGCAGGAAAAACGGGACGCATTGTCAATGTCAAAAAAGGGCAGTTTGTGGCTCCGCAGGATATGGCTCATGTGGTCGGAAAAATTCGTTCCACAGGAAATAATCGTATATGGCTGACAGAGCGCGGTTCAAGTTTCGGCTATCATAATCTTGTTGTTGATATGCGCTCGCTTTCAATTATGAAAGATCTCGGCTGTCCTGTTATTTTTGATGCCACGCATTCTGTTCAGCTCCCAAGCGGGCTTGGCGGAAAATCCGGTGGACAGCGGGAATTTGTTCCTGTTCTGTCTCGGTGTGCTGTTGCCGGAGGAGCTTCCGGGGTTTTCATGGAAGTTCATCCAGACCCTGATTTGGCTCTTTGTGACGGTCCAAACAGCTGGCCGCTCGATCAAACGGAAGATCTGATTAAAGATTTACTTGCCGGATGGAGTATTAAATATGCGTGTTGAGAAGTTGGCAGCAAAAATTAAGCTTCTTATTCTGGATGTTGACGGAGTCCTTACTGATGGAGGTCTTTATTATGACCATCAGGGAAATGTGACTAAGCGTTTTAATGTTCAGGATGGGCTCGGGATCAAATTTGCGCAGCAGGCTGGACTTCAACTTGCTGTTATAACCGGACTTAATCATGGTGCTGTGGAGAGTCGCATAACGGAACTCGGAATCACTGATTATTTTCCCGGTCAACGTGAAAAACTTCCTTTTTATGAAAAGCTGATAAAAGAAAAAGGACTCAAGCCAGAAGAAGTCGCCTACATTGGAGACGACTGGATTGATGCTCCTGTTATGCTGAAAGTCGGCTTGCCTATGGCCGTTTGTAATGCTCAACCTGAAGTTATCGGAATTTCTAAGTGGGTTTCAAGAAAGCCCGGTGGACACGGAGCGGTAAGAGAAGCTATTTCATTTCTGCTGGATAGTCAGGGACTCCTTGAAGATATTTGGCTCGAGTGGGCCGAATAAATGAAGCGGAGCAGCTTTGTTTTAATGCTTCTTACTGTGCTTTTTGCCGGATTTGTTACCGGTACTTTGCTTGGAAGTAAGTTTGCTCCTTATCCGCACATGGCGCGCGGTTTGGTCGACAGCCCTCCATTTGGAAGCGACAGTGATTCTGATGTGTCTGCCGAAGAAATTGAATTGATACAGGGGACGGGCGGCGATATTGAATGGATTCTTCGCGCCGGAAGTGCTGATTATGATCAGGAAAACGGAATGGTTAAGGTTGATAAACCTAAAGTTACTTATTATTTAGGCAGAGACCGAAAAGAAGTTTTTGTCCGGGCACTTTATGGTGAAGTCAGTCAGCAGGGTAAGGGTCTTAAATTATGGGATCATGTTGAAGGTCATTATGATGACATGAGGCTTCAATCGGATTCGCTGGACTTTAAGCCGAAAGATAATCTTATTTTTCTTGAAGGAAATGTCAAAGTTCAAAGTCCCTCTATTTATATTAGTTCTCAAAGGGTTAAAGTCGATTTGAAAACCAGAGAGATAATGATTGAAGATGGATTGGAAGCCCTGATAGCACCTGGCATGGTGGTAATGCCACAATAGAAGCGAGTATACATTTGAGTAGCATATTTGATAAAAAATTCTTGTTCCGCAGTTTCTCTCCTACTGCATCCTCTGCCTCTGCATATACTGCTTCGGCACTTATTTGTGCGGTTTTTATCCTTTCTTTTTTTGCAATAAGTTCTGTTGCGCATGCTTATGACAGAACAGAGCTCAAAATTTCTAAATCCATAGCTAATATTAGAGAAAAAGCGGATTTGAAATCTTCTGTTGTTTGGGTGTTATCTCCAGCGGAAAGTTTTCTTGTTGATAAAGGGGAAAAAGGATGGTTTGCAGTTTATCCGGCTTCTTCAGATTTATCCGGTTTGCCGATAGGCTATATTTCTAAAAAAATAGTAATTCCTGCTGCTCAGAACAGTCCTGTAGTGGATTGGGGCGATGTTCGATATGTGGGAAAAGAGCTTAACTATCATATTGAGCGGTCTTCAAAATCCGCTGTCGCCGGTAAATTAGCTGAAGGTGATAAAATCAAAGTCGGTTTTTTACGAGGTGGATGGTACGCAATTTTCAAGGCTGATAAGCCTGTTGCCTCAGAAGAAGATGCTTTGGGTTTTGTTAAAAAGGGTTTGGTTGATATTAAACTGGATGATGCCAGAATTAGATATGCGGTACGAAAAATCAGTGTAATTCAGAAGCCGGTAACGACCTCTAAGGCTGTCGGTGTGCTGAATCCCGGACATAGAGCTCAGGTGGGTAAAGAGAAGGGTGGAATGTATGCTCTTTATCGTATAGACACTCTTGTTAAAAAAGATACTCCGGTCTGGGGTTATGCTTGGGGCCCTTTCCTTGCCGCTTATCCAAAGAATCTGGAAAAGAAAAAAATGGCGGGAATCGATACCCGTAAAGCTGAGCTTGAAGCTGAAAAGAAAAAGAAGAAAGTAGAACTACAGAAACGTACAACAGCTCTTGCTTCTATGGATAAGGCGATGGACGAAGTCTTGAATGCTCCCATTGTGACTGAAACCATGTTTGCTTCGGCTGTACTTAATGTCCGCTCCGAGCCTAATGCGAAGTCTCTTATCGTCGACAAACTGGAAGTCGGGCAGGCTGTACTTGTCGGGCCGGAAGAAGGTAAATGGTTTCCTGTCTTTAAGGCTGGAGCAACAGCCGAAAGTGACAGTCTCCTTGTTGGATATGTTTATAAGGCGTATTTAAATGCTGAGCCTCCGGTCGAAGTAAAGAAAGATAGACCTGCTAAGAAAAGAATTCCCGGCGGACCGGATGAAGTGCCTATTAAAATCACTTCTAAAAAAATGACTTTCAGTGAAAACAAGAATCGAATCACTTTTTCCGGCAATGTAAAAGTCGTAAGGCTTGATGTTACACTGACATCGGATACGCTGACAGCTTTTTTAAAGGCCGGTGGCGATTCTCTTAAAGACACTCAAGATAAAATTAAAGAAATTGTGGCAAAGGGCAGGGTCAAGGTGAATATGAATAACCGTAAAGGATCATGTGAAAAACTGACCTTTGTTGTGGTTGATTCGATTATTTTGATGGAAGGTAATGCAAAGCTTCAAGACGGTCCGAATCTTGTTCAAGGTAATTTGATCAAGTTCTATCTGAAAGATAACCGTTCTGAAGTTGTCGGCGGGGATAAGCCTGTTGAAGCAATCTTCTTTACTCCTAAAAATGTTGCTCCATAGTTTTTTATTAACTAATTTTATAGGATTTATATGTCTTCGATAATCGCTAACAAGCTGGTTAAGAGCTACGGGCAGAAAGAAGTTGTCCGTGGCATAAGCTTAAATGTTAAGGAAGGTGAAGTTGTCGGTTTGCTTGGTCCTAACGGAGCAGGTAAAACCACCACTTTCTATATGCTTGTGGGAGTCGTTAAACCTACTTCCGGCGATGTTTATCTTAATAAAAACCAGATTACCAGTTGGCCTCTGCATGAAAGGGCCAGACATGGAATCAGTTATCTTCCGCAGGAAAGTTCTATATTTAAGAAACTTTCGGTTCGTAAAAATTTGGAAATAATTATCGAGCATACCGGTCTTTCCGGGAAAGATATTCCCATGAGAGCTAACGAACTTTTAGATCAGCTCGGAATTTTACGTCTGGCAGAACAGAAAGCGCTTTACCTTTCAGGCGGTGAACGTCGCAGGCTGGAAATAGCCAGAGCTCTTATTAATGATCCTAAGTTTATTCTGCTTGATGAGCCGTTTGCAGGGATTGATCCTATTGCCGTTATTGAAATTCAGGATATTATTTCTTCTTTGAAAGACATGGGACTCGGTATTCTTATTTCTGATCATAATGTACGTGAAACATTAAGTATATGTGATCGCGCCTACTTGGTATATGAAGGCCGCGTAATTCTAAACGGTGCGCCGGAAAGTATTGTAAAAAATACTAAGGCACGCAGGTTGTATCTTGGAGATAGTTTCAGTCTCTGATTTGTTGTTTTTTCATCTTTTTATTTACCTGTCTTTTTTTCTTTTTTCAGTACCAGTCCCTCTTTTTCATATCTTATTTTTATTATACAAACTCTCCTTTTTCAGTAAATTTACCATTGCCGATTTACAGTAAGGCTGAACATTGGTACACTTTTTTCATGTGAATAATTTTAGGTTAAAAGATCCTGAAATTACGGGCAAATCTGTACTAATTCTTGCATGAGCTTTCTTAGTGTGGCATACTTTAATCAAGTTCAAGGAAGATTAAAATATTTTTTTTGAAAATAGTTACAGGTTAATTTTATTCGATTAGAAAAATGTAAAAGATACTGCTTAAGCATATCATAGGGTGGCAGGAAAATATGGGACTGGAACTTAGACAACAATTAAAGCTTTCTCAGCAGCTGGTGATGACTCCTCAGTTGCAGCAGGCAATTAAGTTGTTGCAACTTTCCCGATTAGAACTGCTTGATACTGTTCAGCAGGAGTTACTTGAAAATCCTATACTTGAAGAAGCTGAAGCTTTGGAGCGTACAGACAGCCCTGACGCGGAATCCGGCACAGCGACTTTAGAAGATGCGGCTATTTCCCGCGAAGCTGATTGGGATAATTATCTGGGAGAATTTTCGAGTACTTCCAAGCAGGCCGGGACAAGAGAGTCAGAGTCTCTTGAAGAAGGAATGTCTTTCGAAGCGAGGATGACTAAGGCCACCACTTTAGAAGGCCATTTAGCATGGCAGATGTGTCTCTCGAATTTTACAGATAAGGAAGTCGCCATCGGTGAGTGCATAATAGGTAATCTTAGCAATGGTGGATTCTTACGGATTGAGTTGGATGAAATTTGTGAAACCTGTTATGCTGAATTCGAAGATGTTGAACGAGTGCTCTCTCGGATTCAGAGATTCGATCCAGTAGGGGTTGCAGCACGTACCCCTCAGGAATGTTTGCTTATTCAATTAGAGGTTTTACGCCTTGATGATGATCCGATTCTTGTTTCGCTGGTTCGGGATCATTTAGAGGATCTTGAGAAGAATCGTTATAAGCCTCTTGCGAGAAAGTTTAAGCTTAGTATGGAAGACCTCAAGAGCTATCTTGATCTGATGCAGACTCTTGATCCGCTTCCGGGGGCAAGTTTTTCGGGTGGGGATTCTTTCTATGTCAGTCCTGATGCTTATGTATATGAATATGACGGAGATTTTGTTATAGTCCTTAATGAGGACGGTCTCCCTAAGTTACAGATGAATTCATTTTATGTAGAGACTCTGGCTTCGACTAAGGGAGAAGATAAAGAATATTTCCAGGAGAAGATGCGCTCTGCACAGTGGCTTATGAAGAGCCTTTATCAGAGACAACGTACACTTTATAAAGTTCTGGACTCAATTGTAAGGTTTCAGAGAGGGTTCTTTCAAAGTGGAGTATCCAAGCTTAAACCGCTTATTCTTAAAGAGGTGGCTGAAGATATTGAAATGCATGAATCCACTGTAAGTCGAATTACGACAAGTAAGTATGTTTCGACGCCGCATGGGATTTATGAACTTAAATTTTTCTTTAATAGTGCTCTCGGACTTGATGATGGTTCGCAGGTCGGGTCCGAATCGGTTAAGGCGCTGATTAAGAAACTAATCAGCGAAGAAAATAGTAAAAAACCTCTGAGTGATGAAAAAATTGCCGAGATGCTCAAGGATGAACTTGAGGTCAACATCGCCAGAAGGACTGTAGCAAAATACAGGACTGCAATGGGAATTCGTTCCTCTTCTAAGAGGAAGCAGGTATTCTAGCAGTTCGGTAGAAAAGCATATTCACCCTTTACTCAAGGAGTATCCATATGAATGTTGCATTTACTTTTAAGAACTTTGACCCCTCCGACCACCTGAAGGAATATGCTAACACCAGATTTGCAAAGCTTGATAAGTTTATAACAAATCCGGACAATACTGAAATGCAGGTCATTTTATCAGTTGATAAGATTAGACATGTTGCTGAAGTCCTTTTCAGTTCCGATAATATTCATATCTCAGCATATGAAGCATCGGAAGATATGTATTCAACTGTTGATTTGGTTCTAGCTAAGCTTGAAGTTCAGCTCAGACGCATGCGCGATAAGATGAGAAGCCACAGGCGTAAGGACGTTGCTCCGGCTCGTATGGACGTAATCAGCTTCACAACCGAAGAAGAAGATAATTCTGAACCGACTATTGTTGAAACTGATCAGTTTGTACCAAAGCCTATGGCGGTTGACGAAGCCGCAATGCAGTTGCAGACTCTCGACAATGAGTTCCTTGTCTTTAGAAATGCTGATACTGAAGCTATAAATGTTATTTACCGTCGCAAGAATGGCGACTTTGGGTTGATTGATCCAGGATACTAACTGATGATAATAAATGATAATTTGGATAAGGATCTTGTGATTTATGAACTCGAAAGCTCTGATAAGAGCGGAGTTCTGAGAGAAATGGTGACAGCGCTTAAGGCCACAGGGCTTGAGCTAGATGTCGAGAGTGCTCTCCAAGTCCTTATGTCTCGTGAAAAATTAGGAACAACCGGTATAGGGGATGGCATTGCCATCCCCCACGGTAAATTGGATTGTCTTGAAAATATTGCAGTGGTTGTTGGTAGAAGTGGGGCAGGAGTTAATTTTGAAGCTCTTGACGCTAAGCCGTGCCAGATATTTTTTATGGTTCTGGCTCCTGAGCAGGGAGCTGGAAGCCACTTAAAAGTCCTTGCCCAAATATCCAGACAGCTTAAGGATAACAATTTTAGAGATGCGTTCATAAATGCGCAGAACCCACAAGACTTGTTGACTCTACTTAATATCACTTAATCGAGGGCATCACGGAGGTCTTTTAGGTGGAAAGTGCAGACTCGTTTCCGGTTATTGTTGTCAGCGGCCTTTCCGGAGCCGGAAAATCAACAGTTTTGAAGGTTTTTGAGGACTTACGTTTTTTTTGCGTTGACGGGCTTCCTGCAAGCATGCTGGCAAGGCTCGTTGAACTTTTTAAAGGTAAGGACGAAAATTATCGAGGCCTGGTTCTCGGGATGGACCTACGGCAACAGGACTTCGTTGATGATTGGCAGTCCACTTGTACAAAACTCGGATCGAGCGGAGTCTGCCCCAGTCTAATCTTTTTGGAAGCCAGACTCCCTGAATTGGTCAGACGTTATGCTACCACACGCAGGCCTCACCCTCTTGAATCCAAAAAATTAGGTCTTGAGCAGGCTTTGGAAGAAGAGAAAATTATTCTCGAACCTCTTCGTATGGCCGCAGATCTTGTAATTGATACTACGACTTACTCAATTCATGATCTCAGGCGCAGAATTCAGGAAAAGTGGTCGGAGTTGACTGAAGGAGCATCTGGACTCCGGGTTAATGTTATTTCTTTTGGTTTTAAACATGACGTTCCGACAGAAGCGGATATGGTCATGGATTTAAGATTTTTACCTAATCCCTATTTTGATGAAAAATTGCGTCTGTTCTCAGGAAGAGATAAAGCTATTTCGGATTATGTTTTAGGTTCGGAGCCCGGTTCGGTTTTTATTGAGAAATATTTGGATTTCCTTCAATATATTCTTCCTCTTTATGAGGAGGAAGGAAGATACCGATTAACAATAGCCGTCGGGTGTACCGGCGGTAGACACAGGTCTGTTGCCGTTGCAGAACGAATATTTGCTACTCTTAAGAATAGTGGGTATTCTGCCAATCTTGAACATAAGCATATAAATTTAAAGTAAGGCCGTATTTTTTGCGGTTACTCATATCGGGAATATAAATGGATACAGAAGCAAGCAAGGTCGGGATAGTGATTGTGACACATGGGCACTTCGGTCAGGCGCTTATTGATGCGGCTGAACTGATCGTTGGACCTCAGGACAATGTGTTGTCCCTTTGTGTGGATGGTACCAAAGGGATAGATGCTGCTGTTGAATCCTTAAAAAAAAATATTTCCGAAGTTAAAAGCGGAGCGGGTGTTTTAATCCTTACAGACATGTTTGGAGGAACTCCGACAAATTTGAGTCTTTCCCTTCTTCAGACAAATGATATTGAAGTTGTAACCGGAGTCAGCCTTCCTATGCTTTTAAAAGCTCTTCAGAAGCGTAATGACTCCCTACAGAATATGGCCGCAGAGGTCAGTAGAGCCGGTACGAAAGGTATTGTTATCGCTGGTGAAATGCTTCGAAAACGAACTTCAAAAGGTTAATTTATGTTTTGGGTGCGAATTGATAATAGATTGGTTCATGGCCAGATAATTGAAACTTGGCTGCCTTATACTCATGCCAAACGAATTATTGTTGTAGATGACGCTGTGGCGGGTGACGATTTACAGCAACAAATAATGTCTCTTGCAATTCCTCATTCCGTCAGTTGTTCTTTTTCTTCCATTGATGATTTACCTAATTCCGTGATGACCGTTGGATATGATTCAACTGGTGGGAATACCATAATTCTTTTTTCTTCCTGTGAAGATTTACGGCGGGCATTAGAAAAAGGGTTTAAATTTAACACGGTTAATATTGGTAATATACATTACGGCCCCGGTAAAAAACAAATATCACCCAGTGTCGCGCTCAGTTCTGATGATGAATCCTGTCTGCACTTTTTTAAAGGACAAGGGATTGAACTGGATTTCAGATGTGTTCCCAATGATCCTGTGCAGGTGAGGTTTTCATGAACTTGTTGCAAGGCTTAGCTTTACCTTTCCCCGCGTGGGCAGCGCTGATAGGTTTTTTTTTGCAGTTTTTTCTCTGTTCAGATTTTCAATAAATGCGGGATTACTTGAACGACCTTTGGTTGCCGGCGCTCTTTGGGGAGTGGTGACCGGGGATTATGTTACAAGTTTAAATATCGCTGTTTTTTTCGAGTTGTTCTGGCTGGATAATATCCCTGCCGGAACTTATATTCCCCCGCATATATTGGCTTCTACTTTTGCCGCTCTTGCTTTAACTACTTCGTTCGGGTTTACCGAAGCTCCTCAAGTTATGTTTATCCTTCTTGCCTGCCTTCCTTTAGCCAGATTAGGGGCATGGCTGGAAAATGCTCTCAGGCAGTGGCATAACCGTGGATATTACTCATTACTTAATTGGGCCAGAAGGGGAAAGTCCGGTGATGACCTGCCTCGAAGGCTTGTTGTTCAATCTATTTTAAGAACTTTGGCAACTTCTTGGCTTTTTTTCTGGACAAGTACCGTGATCCTTCATTACATACTTAGTATATTTTTTCACAAGTGGAGTGAAATTGTCACTTCTGTGGAAATGCAATGGTCTTTTTTATGGATTGCCGCCAGTCTCGGCGGGCTATTGGCTCTGAGACTGCGTAAAGCCTATGCCACCTTTGTCTTCGGTGTAGTTCTTTTCGGTTTTGTCCTTCTTGCCGGTCTTGTGTGACTTGGCAGGGGAAAAAGATTGTGATAGAAGACACAAGCTCAAATACGCACAATATTTTTAGGAGGAATTTAATTATGACTATTTATGCTGTCGGACACAAAAATCCTGATACTGATACTATCGCATCTGCAATCGCGGTCGCTGACCTTTGGTCTAAAGTTAAAGAACCAACTCAGGCAATCTCTCAGGGCGAACTTGCTCCTGAAACTAAGTTTGTACTTGAAAAGTTTGGTTGTGAAGCTCCTGCTATCATGACTGACGCTACTGACAAAAAAATCATCCTTGTTGACCATTCTGATCTTTCTCAGAGCATGGACAATCTTGGTAAGGGTGAAGTTGTTGCAGTTGTTGACCATCACAAACTTGGTGACGTTACTACTCCAAATCCACTCGAAATGTGGGTATGGCCTGTAGGTTGCACCGGTACTGTTATCAACGCAATGTACAAGTTCTACAATGTAGAAATGCCTAAAAACATCGCTGGTATCGTTCTCTGTGCTATCCTTAGTGATACCGTAATGTTCAAGTCCGTTACTACCACTGATGCTGATAAAGTTGCAGTTGAAGAACTTGCTAAGATCGCTGGTGTTTCTGATGTAATGGCTCTCGGAATGGAAATGTTCAATGTTAAATCTGCTGTTGCAGGTGCTTCCATGAACGACCTGATCTTCCGTGACTACAAAGATTTTAATATGTCCGGTAACAAAATCGGTGTTGGCCAGCTTGAAGTTGTTGACCTCACAGTTTTCGACGACATCAAAGCTGACCTTTATGCTGAACTTGAAAAAGTTAAAGCAGACGGCCGTCACAGCTGTTTCTTGCTTTTGACCGACATCATGAAAGAAGGTTCCGAAATGCTTATCGTTTCTGATGATCCTTCTGTTGTTGAAAAAGCATTCGGTGTTGCTCCTAAAGGAACATCCGTATACCTTGAAGGCGTAATGAGCCGTAAAAAACAGGTTGTACCTAACTTCGAAAAAGCATTCTCTGCTTAAGTTTAGTACAAGTTTTTAAAGCTTGATTCTGCCCGGCAAGGTTTTCCTTGCCGGGCTTTTTTGTTGGTAAAAGGTTTGATCAGATATAAAGACTGGTTGCTTGTTGCAATCGTATCATTTTTATTTAAGAATATATTTTAGTGTTTTTACGTATGCAGGTGAGTCTAGTCTTGATCGGTTTTTGGGATGAAGATCAAGATGTGTCATTTTTTATATTTCTAGAAACGTTCAAGTATAAGGTTTAGTATGAATATTACGCTTCTTTGTTATGCAACCTTTGCTGAAAAAAGTCCTGAGTGTGCGGATAAGTTTCCCATCCTTTCGGGCGAAACCGTCAGTGATGTTCTCCAGAGAGTGGGCATTCCTTTAGCTGAAGTTAAAATAGTGTTTATAAATGGAATTTCATCTGGTCTGGATGTTCAGCTCGCAGAAGGAGATAGGCTCGGGGTGTTTCCTGCTGTTGGAGGAGGTTGAGCTGGTTTTAATGGATTGCGAATCCTTAAATAGCATGCTACTCGCTTATCCGCTTCGTTATTAATTTTAATTCTCCACGAGGAGTACGCTATGGGCAGTCGCTGTCTTTTAAAATCAAAAATTCATAGAGCTACAATTACAGATGCGAATGTAGACTATGAAGGTTCCATTTCTATTGATGTTAATTTGTTGGAAAAATCAGGAATTCTTCCGTATGAAAGAGTTGACGTTTTAAATGTCGACAACGGAGAAAGGCTTACAACTTATGCGATAGAAGGTGGGGAAGGTGAGTTTTGTCTAAATGGCGCTGCTGCACATAAGGGGCAGGCCGGACAGAGAATTATTATCTGTACTTATACTTGGCTTGATGATGATGAGCTTGGGCTGCATAAGCCGAATGTTCTTCTCCTAGGAGACGGAAATCGAATCAAACTTGTTCAGAAGTAAATTTAAGGCGTGGATATCCACGCCTTTTTTCGTTATAAAGCATAATCACAAATTGCAATACGGGGGATTAATGAATATTTCTAAAAATCTGGTGGCATTAATTTTAGTGGCCGGTATTACATCCGGTTGTGCTCCGCAGATAAAAATGCAGTCAGTACCCGTTTCATCAAATCCTATGGGGGCAAGTGTTTTTGTCGATGGCAAGGAAACTTGTCAGGCCCCGTGCAAAGTTGATCTTGCTCGTAATGCTGACCATATTTTAACTATTAAAAAAGATCAGTTCCGTCAGCAGGATGTTATCATTAAAAGAATATATCAGCAGGAAAAAGTGATGATGAACGCTGTATCGTCAGGGATGCGTTCTTCTTCAATGATGGTAGGCGATAAAACTGCATGGGGAATTAGTAGTGGGGTTAATTCGATTGATAGTCAGGAACAGACAGGTGATGCCTATATCCTTTCACCTTCTGCTGTGGCTGTAACTCTTGTACCCATGACTCCTCAGGCCCGCTTGGATATGACAGGTTCTTTGTCGCCTGACATTCAAAGTCTTACTGATACTGACCGTGCGCAAATCAGTTATGTACTTGAAAATTTGAAATCAGGTTCACAGTTCAGCTGGACAAACGATCAGACAGGTATTCAATACTTGATCGTTGTTCATGAAGCCTTGTCCGGTTATGCTGCTCCAACCAGAGCTTTTTCACTCAAGATGACCTCAATGGGGCATAGATCTGTGTATGATGCGAAGGCTAGCAGGTCTGATAGTGGTAAATGGGAAATTTTAGGTAACGGTGCGTCTACCTCTATGGTAACTTCATCCCCTTCAAGTGTACAAACAGCTCAACCTGCGAAGATGAATTCTGATACGTTCATTAAAGATGCAGCTAAAGCCGCGGCAATTGGTGCCGCTCCCAGAATAAAGGGTGGGGTGACAGGGAAGAGCGGCTCTTCCAGTGAGTCGTTTAGTGGATCTACATATACTAAGAAGACTACTCAGACAAAGGTTAAAGCCAGTGTGAGCGTTAATCCTGTTCAAGCTATCGACGCGCTTGGCAATCTGCTCGATAGTCCTAAGAAGTAACTTCGAGTTCTATCTATATATATAGGGGGCGTCAGTGGCGGTCCCTATATGTATGCTTCTGGGTGATATATCAACAATAATTCAAAAACCTGTTGACGTGGGGACGCGATTCTCATAGAACCTCTTTCTCGGGTCGGCAACGGCTGAACGCCACAGCATCTCCCGGGATTTTTTTTGACTGACCGGTCACAAAGCGGTTGACATGAGGATGGTGAATGTGTAGTTTTCGATTCCGCGCTGCCAAGGGGTAACGCAACTGAGGTAACACTCGGAGATCATTGAAAAAAAAGTTATTTAGTTGTTGACTGGACGGGCCTGCTTGAGTAGGTTCAGCCTGCTTCCCGAAAGGCCGATTTGATCGGCATGAGCGCGAGTCGTTCACGGGGAGGCGGCAACAAAAACTTTTATAAAGTGGTTGACAGTC